>NZ_JSZM01000020.1:0-159844 GCF_000801965.1 Lysinibacillus sp. A1 | reverse complement strand
GCTTTTTCACTTCTTTTATTCTTTTCATTTTATAGCTGATGTAGCTATATGCCACGGTAGTTTAAGTGAACACCTCATAAACTCTTCACTCATAACCATTTTCGTAAAATAGGTTACTCCCTTAATTGAAATATACCTTCTTTTATTTCATTAATTGAAGCCTATCCATAAGAGATTCGTATAAACTGCTACAGGCTTTTATGACTAAGTCAACATTGCTTTAACGAACGATGAGACAATGTACTTGTAGAATTCTTCCTCGGTGACGAATTGAGACTGATATTGCTGGTGAATCAGCTCGCTCATCTGAAAGCCGTAGCACATCGAGAGAAAAGACATGGCGGCAAGACGCGAATCCTGATTCGGTATGATTTTTTTCTTCTGCAGTCGTTCAAAATATTCAACAAGCAAAGAGTGCAGCTTCACCGGCGGCTCGGCCAGCACTCTGTCTAATTCAGGAAATATTCCTTTTTCGCGGATGCCAATCAAAATAATATCCGTATTTTTATGGAAAAACAAGCGGTACTGCTGGCTTACATTCAGCAGATCAACTTCCGGATTATCGGTTGCTTCCTCCATTAGCAGTTTCTCAAATTGCGGGATATCCGAATGTCTTTCAATGATGGCTTCTAGTATGCCTTGCTTGCTTCCAAAATGACGGAAAATTGTAGATTCATTGACTGTAGCTTCCGCTGCAATGGCTTTAGTGCTTACTCCCCGATAGCCATTCTTTTTTATGAGCCGTGTCGCGGCTTCGATAATTCTGTCTGAAGTATGCATTGTATTACTCCTTTTGCATATGTTAAACCTTATTATACAACAAGTTATTCATACACAATAGGTTCGGGGGTTCATCATCTTCCTAAACGTTTATTTAAGGTAAATCACTTCTTCTTTCCCAGCGACTAGCTTCCGTAATCTTGACATTATCAGGCACCAATTGCGTGAGCGTTCCTAAATTATCGAACGTAATCCGGATTCGGTCAGAGGGCAACAGCCATTGCTCGGTCTCGATTGCGCAGCAATCCGGTATCGTCCCCATTCCTATAATCGTGCCCGGGAGCGGCGTGAAAACTTTGAGAACCTCCTCCATCACCTTCGCAGGGTGCGCGGAATACTCGGATGTGCTTCCCTTCCAGTGCAGTCTCTCTCCGATTCGTACATCCACATCCAGTGCCAGCGGGTTATCGATTTCATCCGGTGTAACCAGAAATGGTCCTATTCCTTTGCTGTTATCAAAATCTTTGCACCGCGTTGGTCCGGTCAACGCCTGAAAATCTGGCCACTGCACATTGCGAGCAGTACTGTCGTTAAAAATTACATAACCAGCAATACAGTTCCCCTTCCCTGTAACAAAGGCCAGCTCCGGTTCGATATCCAGATAAGAAGAATACGAAGGCCAATGAATTGTAGCCCCATCGCCAATCAATGCATTATGGTTGCATTTGTAATAACTGAAGGTTACTTTATTCGGTTCTTGCTGGAATTTTTCCGCAATTTTTTGTATAAACTCTTCTCTTTCCGCTCCTGTGTATTCTCTTTGCAGCAGATTTACGCCAGCATTTTTCAGATGTCTTGGCGTCAGCCCGAAATCAATAAGTGCAGCCGGTTTCAAAATAGGTGGCAGCAATTTTACTGCTGTAATTGGACAGATTTCATTTTCATTGAATTGATGCAGCTGTCTAACAGCGTATTGCATCAGCTCCTTAGCGGCAGTATGGCTTGCCGGCAAATGTTGTAGATAGCTGTCCATACTTTGTAGACTGTCAACGAATGTCCCCTGCTTTTTCATGATTGCGGCAAAAGACACGACAAATTCCTCGTTAATGACAAGCCCAAAAAAACATTCCTTCGAAGTTTCAGTGTGATAGGTTACCAGTTTCATGTTTGTAGCGCCTCCATCCATGTAGTGTGATGTTGTTCAGTTATTAGCATATTACATTGAGTAAATGCACGCAAGTGCTCGCTTGCTTTTTATTTTCCATTCTCTATAATAAAGATGTAGTCAGTGTGACTAACTCAAAAAAACATATATGCAAAGGAGAATTGTTATGCAGTATAGAAGTATTATCCAAAAACCCCGGGTTAAATTTTTTGAAGTCGCAGATGGCGTCTTTGCTGGTATTTCGCCGTATCGTGGCATTAGTTGGGCCAATGCTGGGTTTATCAACAAAGGTGAAGGCTTGGTGTATGACACGTTCTTTGATCTGTTCCATGCGCAAGAAATGCGAGATGCTTTTAAGGAAGTAAGCAATGGCGGCTCTCCCGCCTATGTAGTGAACTCGCACTATAACAGCGACCATACCTGGGGGAACAAAGTGTTTGAAGAAGCCTGTATTATTATGCACAAGGAAGCGGCCAGGGAACGTCTTACTGAGAATATCGAGTGGATGGATAGCGTCATCAAAAGAGGGAAGAATTCTCCGGAATCGACTCAGGGAGAGCAGTTTTTTGCAGCGGAATTTGAAGGATTTGACCTGGAGGGCGTAGAATGGGTGCACCCGAATATCGAGATAAAGGACGATATCAACATACGGCTTGGCGATACGGAGGTTATGATTTACAATGTAGCTCCGGCCCACTCTGACAGTGACTTGCTGTTGTGGATGCCAAAAGAAAAGGTGCTGTTTGCTGGCGATGTCGTGTTTAACGGTTGTACGGCATACAGTGAAGAAGGAACTCTCAACTGGATAAAAGTACTTGATCGCATTATTGATGACATTAAACCTGAAATCGTTGTTCCAGGACATGGTGCCATATGCGGCCTAGATTTCGTGAAGGAACAGAGAGACTACCTCTTGAACTTGATAAGCGAGTTCAACAAACATTACAATGACGAGATTGATTCCCTGTCCCTGACTAAGGAAATCGATATTTCTCGCTTCCTTCATTGGATTCAGCCAGAACGTTTGTATGTTACGGTGGATATTCTCTTAAAAAGTAAACGTGGCTTGCCATCTCTTCCAAATTGGAATGAGGTTCCTACAAAACTGGAAGACATGAAAGCTTTTTTATCCGAGAAATATGGCGATCAAATCAAGCCATGGGATCCTATGAGCGTGTGGCAAGTATAGCGTATGCATCCTCCTAAAGACGCATGAATATCCATCAGAATAATTTGTGGCTTTAGTAGAAAGTTTGATTAGAAAATCTCATAAATCCATATTCCATGATAAATTAAAAGACTCACTTCTGAAAATAAGTTCAACAAAAGAGAGTCTTATTAAGCAATATCTAAGTTATTCAACAATTGCGCCTGATTGTTGAATAACTTTATCTACTAGATGTCCAAATTCTATACATATCTTTACCGTCTACCTGAATCTTATCTCGATGCATTGTAACATTTACATTTGTGTATCCCGCCCATTGTGGTATTAGTTCCGTTAAACAATCAATTACCTTTACATCAGGAGTTGCATAACCGATAGTTTCTTTTCTCAAAAAGCCGTTGGAGAAATCTTGATATAATGTATCTGTCCATTCATAAACTTCAAACTGAGAGTCAAAAATCCGTTCATCTTCTTGATATTGTCCGTTAACCCAGTATACTTCCATAATAATATCTCCTCTCCCTCCTAGTGAATGTAGCGTTCAATAACACTAATAAAGACACTTACCTAGTATTCCGTTTTTATTGTATTTGCTAAAATATTTACATTAATTTTTTATATTGTTTATAAAAGCTTCGTATTATAAAGAACAAAAGTATCACCAAAAGAATAAGGACTACTGTACGACTTGTTTGGTTAGGTTCACCAAATATAAGCTCTATTACATCTGCAAGCGTGAAAGGAATCCCTCCCCATTCTAACAATGTCGGTAAGAAAAAAATCCAGTAATCAAGCCTAAAATCAAATGAAATAAATAACTTTTTTTGCTCAAACAAACATCCTCCTTATCCCTTTAAGCTTTAAAAAAACCAAATTTTTATAATTGGTTCGATTCCTCAATTATTACAAAATATTTAAAATTTACAATATATTATAATTTATTGTAGATACTTCTACTGCAATCTGGCCCGTTTTGTTCCTGCATATCAAAATGGATCTTAAGGAAAAATACTCCTCAGCAATTTTTTAACCTTTGTCAAGATATAGTCACAACCATTTGAGTTGTTCCCACTTTATGAATAAATTTAATAAATATTGGACAGATCTACATTAACGATAATGAGCATTATTTTTACGATAAATTATAGGAATCATTCGATTATGTAATGAATTTGTTTGATTGGCAAGATTTATACTGCATATACTGTTCAGGGTAACTCTAATTCCATAAGTTTTGCCGCTTCTTCATCATCTGATCAATAAGCGGTTATTAAATGAACTAGTTCGTAGCCCGTTGCCATTAAAAATGTTGGTGCGCGCCCATACTTATAGCTCCGACTATACATATCACTTAGCCTTCTTATTAATGTATGGGATACCCTATTCAATGTGAATTGCTAATGCTTTTTCAATTTGGAGTAATCTCCAGTAGAATTTGCTTGGTTTGGATTTCCCCTTATACCCGTCACATCAAAAACGGCTCTCGCTTCAATAATCAGGGAATCTTAGTAAAAGATGTTTACAAACAACCTAAATGTAGCTATACTTACAAAGTAAACATAAAATTCTTAAGGAGGTCGAATGAAATGATCCGTATCGTTAAATTGATGTCATTATTAGCCACAACTAAAGAAAAAAATGAAAATCACACATTCGACCAGTTCGGAATGGATCGCTTAAGTTTTTTGTAATTTAGCATACCCATACCGCAGGGAGAAGTGTGCCCCTGCGGTATTTTTGTGCCTTTTTTCACCGTAGGGGGAGTCTCTCTACGGTTTTTTTATTTTTCATGGTAATTTAAGGAGGTGATCATAAATGATATTAAACTTTTTTGCTCTCACGATAACTATTACAAAACGCGAGAACTCTCTTGAGAAAGCAAATCATAATGAAAATGCGAAAAAAATCTTTGAAGAGAACCGAAGAAAAGTAGAAAATTATATTCGTATTCGTCAATATTAATTTTCTTCATTAAAAAACATGAAAGGTGGGATTTGAAATGATTTATATGATTAAAAGACGTCATGCAGTTTTATGGCTGGAGAAAGACACAACCACCAGATGAAGTAATATAAAGAGACAATATAGCTATTTAATTTTATAATTTCCGTGAAACTAACCCGTTCTAATCTAGGACGGGTTGCTTCATGAGGTAATTTGCACTTTTTAAGCGATATGTTACAAATAGAACTTGTTGTAGTTTTAACTTAATTCCATTATTCTGCCCTATTGGCTCCATGTTGTTTATTACTATTTCATTTGTAATAAACAAATTTTCCACATAGTAATTGCTATGCTATTAAAAGATTTATCCGAAAGTCGCTGCTGCTACCGTCGTCAAATGGATCGACCTGAATTCTGCTATGGTTTTATTGGATTAATTGTTAAACTTCCTTCAATAGGTTTGTTGCTAACACTTTGGATAAGAGTGTTCAGTGATGCCCGTTTGCTTAATGAAAATTTTGTAAAAAATAGTAAGGAAGTCAAAAAGCTTGCAACGCCTATAGTCCGTGATTACTCACGTCATGACTTTGCAAACTTAATGGATGATGGTCCGTGAACCATACTTTAAACTTATTTTGTTATTCGTGTACCTGCTTTTCCATCTAATGCAGCTACTGCTTGATCGATTGAACAAATGATTGACTCTTTCCCTAATTTTGCAAATTCTATAGCTGCTTGCATTTTTGGTAACATACTACCTGCCGGAAATTGTCCTTCTGCAACATACTGTTCAGCTTCAGCTACGGTAATGTGGCTTAGCTTTTGCTCATTATCTTTACCGAAATTAATATAGACATTTGGTACATCTGTTAGCATCATGAAAACTTCAGCATTCACTTGTTGTGCTAGCTTTAATCCTGACCGATCTTTGTCAATGACTGCTTCAATACCATGTAATTGACCACTGTCTTCACGATATACAGGTATACCACCACCACCAGAAGAAATAACAATCGTTTCATCAATTAAACGTTTAATTTCATCTATTCCGTGAATCACTTTTGGTTCTGGTGAAGGGACAACGCGTCTATATCCCCGCCCTGCATCTTCTGCCATCACAAAGCCTTGTTCTTCTAAACGATGTGCTTCTTCTTCCGAGAAAAATACACCGATTGGTTTAGTCGGATTTTTAAAAGCTTGATCATCCCTGTCCACTTCAACCATCGTTAGCAATGTAACCACATTTGTAGCAATGCCACGTTCTTTCATATGGTTTTTTAAAGCTGTTTCCATCATATAACCTATGAAACCTTGTGATTCTGCGTTACAAACATAAATTGGTAGTGGTTCGACTACATTTTTTGCAGCTTCATTTTGGGCAATGATATTCCCTACTTGCGGACCATTACCATGTGTAATGACGATATTATGACCTGCTTCTCGAATTTCTACCATATGGCCTGTTGCCGACACTACATTTTTGAATTGATTATCATATGTTGCTTCTTGTTTCGGCTGTAAAATGGCATTACCACCTAAAGCAATAACTACACTTTTCCCCATTTCTTTCACTCCTTAGTTAATGACAAGTAAATGCCATATAACGTATCCATCCCAGAAGATGATCCTACTTCTATAAGCCTGTTCATGCTTTCTAAGGATGGATCATGTTGCAATGCTGTAATCTTCGAACTAAATACACCGTCTATAGCACAGGTTAAGAAACGCTTACTGACAATGGTTGTTAAAGGTTCCTTGATAAGTGCTTTTAGTGTTTCTAGATGCTTTTGTTCGATAAAATTTTTAATAAAATGACCGTACAATATGCCGACTAGGATATCATCACCTGTTGGTGTTAAACCATGTCCACGCCCAATAAAATAACGGAATGTCTCGTCAAGATTTTTAGTTGGATCTTGTAATCGATTAATCAAGGATAATACACGGGCTCGTTCAAAATCTGATGATTCATATGATGTAAAGGAAATGTATTGAAAATTTTCTTTCAATTTATTTATATTTGCATGTTCGAAATCCATATCTAACGGTATTATTTTTACATTAAACACCATTTGGAAGCGATTATGAAAAAGACGATTATTGCGAAACATTAATGTATCGCCTACCTTAATATTGGTCTTTACAGTTTGTCGCGTTTGAGGATCAAGTAAGATTCCGAACGGAAATGTCCCATTTTCATCTGTACCAACAAATATCAATTCGCCATCTTGATCAACCATATTTAAACCTTTTTCAAACATACTGTGCACGGTAAAGGTTTTTTCATCATTCAATAATTGAAGTGCGATTGAACCAACCGCACTTGCTTGTAAAATCATCCTTTAAATCCTAGCTTTTCAGCATATGCTGTGATAGCTTTCTCAAAACATTCGATTGGCGGATGTACTGTACCGGCACCAATTTGTCCGTACCCCGCAATTTTATGGGCAATACCAGTGTTGATAACTGGTGTGATCCCTGTTTCAACAACTTTCCGTGCATCGATACCTAAACATGCTCCTTTGAAATCCCAAGTAGGGATGACAAAGTTCGGGTTTTCGCTAATACAGATTTCTGTCATTTGATTACTTGTTTCAAGTGCATCATTAAATCCACCCGAACCAACAAAGCGTGTTACTGCAGGTGCTGCAATCATCGCCATACCTCCGACACCGATTGTTTCTGTAATCGCTGAATCACCGATATCTGTGTTTGCATCTTCTGCTGAGTAACCAGTAAAATATAATCCTTGCGGGGTATTCACAGGACCAGTAAACCATTCGTCTCCCATACCGGCAATACGGATACCAAAGTTTTCACCGTTTCGGCACATTGCGGTAACAACTGTACCGTGTTCGATTGTACGTGCAGCATCCATCATCGCTTTGCCAGTCGCCATAGCAATATTTAAGAAAAATTGGTCTGTGTCAGCTAAGAATTGGATTACTTCAGTACGTTGATCTTTTTCAACGTCATCTAATGAAGCAATGATTGGAGATAGTTCTTTTAAAAATGCAAGTGAAGCTGCAATATTACGCTGGTGGAATTCATCACCCATTGCAATAGCTTTTGCAATTAAGACGTTGACGTTCAAGCCTCCATCAAGTGTTTTTAGAGCTTTACTTAATACTGGACCTAATACATCTTTCATCCAGTGTAAACGATTGATGACTTGCTCATTATAAGCGCCAAAGCGTAATACTGCACCAATCCCTTCGTTCATTTGACAATACGCTTCGTTACCACTCTCCTTGTTAATAACAACAAGGACTGGCATGTTAGGTGAAGTAATACCACCCATTGGTCCAACTGCATTTACATGGTGACATGGAATGAATTTGATCTGATTGTTTTCAAGTAATTCTCGTGCATTCTTTTCGTTTTCTGCCCATCCTTCAAAAAGGATTGCGCCAACACAAGAGCCTTGCATAGGATCCGTCATGTTTTCATATTTAATTGGCGGTCCAGCATGTAATAACACGTACTCTTCTAATTCAGGAATCACAGATTTAGCAGGTACCACATCCGTTAAAAACGGTGCAGCTGCTATGATCTTCTGGATAACGGCTTCATTCGCTTCATTTATTGTTTTGTATCCCATTAGATTGTACCTCCTTCATAATAGTTTAAGAATTGAAGTACTTTCATTAACTTCTCATCGCCACCAGCAATTGGGCGCCAGTTAAATTGAACACACTCTGAGCCACTGTTTTGAACAGCTTCCGTAAAGCTTTTTAGCCCAATATTGATAACGCTTGGTTTCATATTGATGAAGGACATAATTTTCTCATCCACTACTAAGCTTTCTTCTGTGTAGTCGAATTTTTGTACATGAGTAATTGGTTGTTCCACTTTACCGCCTACAAGTTGGATAGCTGTGCGCACCATTTGGTCGTTTGTCTTACAAATAATTGCACCACTCTCTTTTAAAATGGCAATTTGTTTATCGTACCCTTGAATGTCTTGTGCTGTACCTACAACCGTTGCAAGCACTGCAAGTTGACGACCTTCTTGACGTGCACTATCCAAAATACGTTTGATTGTCGGTGCTAGTTCACTAGCCATATCTTCATGACCACCGTTACCGATCACGTTATCAATCATAATGACTGCGGTTTCAGGGTCGTTCATAGATTTTTCAAGCATTTCGATACGTTTTTCAGGATCAATCATTGGGTGTGGTTTACCTTTTGTATAAACATCATCACCTAAATCAATGATTTCATGAGTGTTTGTTTTTAAAACATAGCTTTCACTTTTCTCTTCAGTCATTGTATCTTTAAAAGCATCTCTCACTAGCATAGCCGCCTCAGATGCCAAAGTACCGCCCGAATAATAACCTTTAATACCAACTTGTGATTCTTTTAATACAACGTTTACATCAGCTGTTGTCGGTTCAAAATTCGGTTTGTCCCCATTTGATAATTGGACAGCTACAACTGCTGCTTCTTCAAGTGTATAAGCATGATAGATATTCTCTTCTTGGTAGGAAGGTTTGTCACCTAAAAATAGCGTAACAACGGGCTTATCAATATTTCTTAATAAATTTAATACTTTGCGCTGTACTTCCTCTGCAGGTGGTTTAGAGATCACTGTAATGACTTTTACTTTCGGATCTTGGTTTAATGCTTTGATGCTATCTAACATCGTAATCGCACCAACTTCCGTCGATAAATCACGTCCACCTGTACCAAGCGCGTTTGTCACACCTTTACCATAACGGTCAATAATTGTTGTGACTTCTTGGATCCCTGTACCTGATGCCCCTACAATACCGATATCACCTTCGTTTACGTTATTGGTAAAAGCAAGAGGGACACCGTGAATAAGTGCCGTACCACAGTCTGGACCCATCACTAATAAACCTTTTTCATGCGCTTTTTGTTTCAGTTTCACTTCGTCTTCTTTCGAAACATTGTCACTAAACATGAACACATGTAAACCTTCGTTCAATGCGTTTTCCGCTTCCATTGCAGCATATTGACCAGGAATTGAAATTAACGCTAAATTAGGATTGTTCGCAAGCTCCATTGCACGTTTCCAGTTATGAGCTTCTTGACCTTTAGACGTATTTTGTGAATCTGAATCACCTTTTAAAGCGATCTCAACTTCTTCTTTCACTTCGTCTACTTTTCCTTCTTGATCTGTATCTACAACGATGACGATATCATTTGGCTTCGCTTTTTCTAATTCATCCGTGCCTAAGCCTGAAGATTTAAAAATGTCCTTGTTCGCTGGTGTTCCCATCATGATCGATACTTTGTTTACACCATCAATTGCAGACAACTTGTTGGATAAAAGCATTAACACGATGGAGTCTTTATAAGTGTTTTCTTTTATAATTGTGTATAACATGATGATCCTCCAATTTATTATTCTGCAAATCTATTTTTTCCATGATAACGATCGTAATGAACGTCGTCTGACACAAGATAGTTGTAAATGTCGTCTACGATTTCAATACCTTCCTTATCATATTCCTTACTTCTTAATATACCGCGTTCACCTGGATAATAAATTTCTCCATAGCCCTCTGCCGCTGGCTGTGCTTTTAATTCATTGAGCATTGTTGTAATTTGTAGCTTGAAAGCATTCAAATCTGTGAAATAGGCAGGGTTAATGACGATATGAATTTGACCTAAATCGCGTCCTTTAGTTAAGTCTTGATACATAGAAGACACATGTATACCATGTGGGACTCCTAGAAGACTACCTGATAAAATATCTACCATCATCATCAAGCCGTATCCTTTTGGACCTGCAATTGGTAGAAGTGCATGAACATCTCTTGCATTCGTCGTAGGTGCACCAGTAGCATCAACAGCCCATGTATCTGGAATCGATGCATTTTTACTTCTTGCATCTAAGATTTTGCCCCATGCTTGGACAGTAGTCGCCATATCAAATGTAATGATGCGGTCATCAGCAGACGGTGCACTATAAGCAATTGGGTTTGTCCCAAAATAAGGCTCAGTTCCGCCAAACGGTACGACCATAGGATCTGATTGACACATACTTAGAGCAACCATATCTTGTTCTGCCGCCATTTCAACAAAGTAACCTAATGCACCACTATGTGAGATATTTTTCATACCAACAACGGCAACACCTGATTTTTTAGCCATTTCAATCGCTTTTTCCATCGCTTGCTTTGCTATTTGGTGACCTGGACCATTATCCCCATGAAAGACCGCAGATGCTGGTCCTGTTTGTTCAAATGTATAGTTTGGATTGGTTGTAATACCGCCTTTTGCAATCCGTTCAGAATAGTATTCAACACGTACAGCCCCATGTGAGTGAATACCTCTATAATCAGCGTATGTTAATACGTCTGCAACATCATGTGCCGCTCCTTCATTTAATCCCGCTTTCATAAACTTTTGTTTCATTAGATTAAAAAGTTCTTCTTTAGATACACGCATCTTGATTACTCCTCATTTAATTAATATTTTGTTTCAGATTCTAAATAATCTAGAATTTTTTTAAGAAATTCTTTTGTAACTAAGATGCCTAATTTATCTTTGGATAGCTATCGGAGATAATATACTCACTTTTTATAAATCAATATCTCTGTTTGCATCTTTAGAATAAATGTATGAGAATGGTTCATCTAAACCAATTGCATAGGTTGCTTGCGGTACATAAGCGCCCATAAAGATATAATCACCTTTATCAACCGGCATCCATTCGTTATCTAAGTTGTACATGCCTCGCCCACTTAAAACATAAGCGCCGTGTTCTTGAACGTGTGTTTCAATGTAACCATGTGAAGCACCTGGTTTGAATGAAAGAATATGAATGTTCATGTCATATCCAATTTCTTTTGGTAATAAGTCTTGAATTAATACTTCTTTCATACCTTCATATGCCTCTTGTTCGATGTCGTTCACATTACCTGTAACGACTTCTGGTGTATATCCTTTAAGAGGTTGATAACGTTTTTTGTATAAGAATAATCGGCTATCCTCACCGTTATTATTATTTTCAAAAGTTAACTGTAAGTGTGGGGGCACATATAAATACCCACCTTCTGTTAATTCGTATCGCTTACCATCTGCAAACGCATTGATTTTGCCATAAACGACGTATACAAAAGATTGAATACCATCACCAGCGAAACCAGTTTTGTTTCCACCTTGGTTTTTTACAGTTACTAAGTAATCTACAAATCTTGCACCTAAACGCGGGGATCCTAAGATTGTTACGTCACAATCTTTGAAACCTGGTACAACATTATTAACTAGACCATCCGGTGTAATTACCGCATAATTGTCTTTTTTAATGACTGAACGTGTTTCTAATAAACCTTCTCTGTATCCTTGAACTTGATTTATGTAACCCATAAGTATCAGGCTCCTTTATCTTTATTTTTATTCTTTATATGCTAGTTCATAAAGTACATCACTTAATACTTCAATACCTTTAACAAGGTCTTCTATCTTCGTCTCTTCACTAATGTTGTGACTAATTCCACCAATAGAAGGTACAAACAACATCGCCGTTGGTACATATTGAGCAAAGATTTGTGAGTCATGTCCTGCACCAGATGGCATCACTTTATATTGATTCCCTACATTGTTCTTTGCTGCTTGTTCTATGATTTGAACGATTTTTTTGTCCATCAATGTTGGTGCCTCATCCATCCATAAATGAATGTCGTAAGTCATGCTATTTGCTTCAGCAACTAATCTAATTTTGTCTTCGATTTCTGCTGCAAAATCATTTAATATTTGCTGATCAATATGACGACAGTCTACTGAGAATGTAATTTCACCAGGAACTACATTTACTGTGTTTGGTACAAGTGTGATATGACCGAACGTTAATACAAGTGGTTCCCCAATTTCTCTAGCACGTTTTGTTAAATCCGAGACAATTTCACTATAGGCAACAACTGTATCGCGACGTAATGACATTGGCGTAGTACCAGCGTGGTTTGCTTCCCCTTTTAAGTTGATCGTGAAGCGTTTTTGACCAACGATGCCATTAACAACACCGATTGTTTTGTTTTCTGTCTCTAACACTTTACCTTGTTCAATATGAATTTCTACAAATGCTTTGATGTCATTACGAACGTCATTAGTTTTACGATAATCGAAGCCTGATTTACGCATCGCGTCTTCGAACTTAATGCCCTCAGCATCTGCAATTGTGTCAACATCCGATTTTTTAGCTAAGTTAAAGAAGTTTTTGCTACCCCAGAATGTGTAAGGGAATCGACTACCTTCTTCTTCTGCAAGGGATAATACTTCTAATGAGCGTAGTGGTTGGCCATGTTTAGCTTTTAAATATTTCACAGCCACTAGTGCAGCTAAGATACCGAATTGGCCATCTAGATGACCACCCTCCACTACTGTGTCGATATGTGATCCTGTTAAAATGGTTTCTTCTGGATATTTACTGCCAACAAGACGCCCAGTTAAGTTCCCGATGTCGTCAAAGCTTGCTTCTAACCCTTCTTCTTTGAATGTTTTTTCCAGTTCTCGAACTGCATCATTCCATTCTTGAGAATATAAAAGTCGTGTAATTCCACCTTGTTCTAAGCCACCAAAACCTGTGAATTTCTTATCTAACCATTCAAAAGTTGATTGAATATCCATACCTCTTTCACTCCTTCCTTCTTCACATTTATTATAGGTCCTACCCCACAACCATTCATTGACACAATAAACAATAATGGATGGTCTTTTTATGCACTTTAGACAAACAAATTTTGATAAGGAGCAGCTAGCATGGAGTAAAAAAGAACGAAGCTATCGATTATGGAAAGGGTTTAAGAAGGCTTGTGAGTAAAGTAAATACAAAAACCACATAGTAAATCTATGTAAAAACTTAGATTTCCCGTGTGGTATAGTCCTTATTAAAATGATTAACAGATAAACAATAGCCCGAGTGTCATGACACATACAAGTAGGAGCAAACCTAAGCTATATCGTATTGTATTGAAAGATTTTTGACTCATTCTCGATTTGATTAACGGCTGCTGCATCAATCCCTTTTAATGCTAAGTAGAAATAGGAGTACAGGAAGAAAGGCTATGCCACTCACTATTTCGGTTCCAAGTGGTTTGTATTGTTGATCTCACATTGTTGTCACTTCTTTCTAACATAGCTATTCTTAACAGAGTTTAGTTGTGCAAAGGTGAACTTCTTTGTTCAAGCTACTTTAGCCATGCTATCCTTGTTGTAACCATATTTTATAAACAAAGCATCACGTAGAATATTTGACCTAGGTCAAGCATATGATTCTTCTTTACTATTTCAAAATAAAGAATTTTATATAATAACCTTCAAAAATAGTATACAATCAGAGTGATAGGTTATCCTTGTAGCGTTTTACATACTTATTTTGGATTTATTTAACAAATATAAAGGGGATGACTCTTATGACAACATTAAAAGAAATCATGTCTGTCCAACAATTTTCTGATTTAACATTATTAAATGATGAGGGAGATTTAGAAAGAGAAGTAGAAATGGTCGATATTACAGAAACGCCTGATATTAAAAATTTCACAGCTCCTCATTCATTTATCGTTACTACGGGTATGTGTTATCAACACGACCAATCCGGATTAAAGGATCTCATTCGAGAATTAAATGATATACAAGTTGCTGGCATAGGCGTTAAATTATCACGCTTTTTAGAAAAAATTGATGATGAAGTAATAGAATATGCCAACAAGTTGAAATTCCCCATTATTAGAATCCCTGATAGCTGGAATCTCGGTTCCATTACGCATCATATATCATCCTATATCTTGGATGAAGAAACTGAAAAGTTATATTTTGCATTAGATATCCAACAAGAATTAAATACAATGCTTATGAGAGGTTTGAGCTTGGATATGATGATTGAACGAATGAGCAGACTCCTTAGAGTCCCTGTGATGCTCTTAAATCCTTTTCATCAAATTAAATCGATGAGCCATCACTTCCAAGAACACGCAGAGCAAATTCAGAAAAATCTTAGTTACTTCAAAAGATGTGTGAATTCCAAGCAAATCTCACCTAATAATAAAGCATCTTTCCAAGAAGAACATATTATATTTGAAGTTCCAGCATTTAAATATTTTCCGTATTATTTGATGGTTTCAAATGTTAATACGCTCACTTATCCATTTAGTTTGCTTGCCATAGAACAAGCCGTGAATACACTTAGTCTTGCCATTTATAAAAATAGTAAAATTAAAGAAGCGGAACAACAAGATGTAAACCGATTTTTCGAAACATTGATGTCTGAACATCCTGATAATCTTATTTCAGTCAAACAGCACCCTGAGTTTTTAAAAAAGCACCTTATTCAACCATCCAATTTCTATCAAGTAATCGTTTGTGCGATTGATCAAGAAAGGGATGTGGAAAATAATATCTATTTGAATGAGCGCTATCAAATGACTTTTGAATGGCTAACACATAAATTTACAGACATAGATCCTTGTATCAGTGTGTATAGGTCTCCAGGTAATCATCGATTTACGATTCTATTACAAACTAAACATCAATATTATTTAGATTACTGCAAATATATCCAAAAAGAGTATCAAAAACTTTTTAATAGCACAATGTCATTCGGTATTGGTAATGAAGTTACTGAATTCTCACAGCTACCACTCTCTTATTTTGAAGCGAATGAAGCTTTTGATCATAAGTCTGAAAGTAGTAAAGTTGAATTTATAGAACTCTATAAATCTAAAAGTGTAGAAGAATTGTTACAACTCATTCCAGCAAATAAATTAAAACCGTTTATCACGTATACACTAGGTTCATTAGCCTATCCAAAAACGACGAAAGAAAAAGAACTAAAATATACATTGAAAATCTATTTGGCGAATCATTGTGATCTGACAAAGACTTCTGAAGATATATTTATTCATCGGAATACGGTAAAATATCGTATTAAAAAATGTGAAGAGATTTTAGGTCAGTCTATCGAATCACCTGATATTTCATTAGATCTACGATTAGCATTATTTGCGTCAGAGAAAGTAAATTTTTAAACTTAAAAAATCCCGCTAAAAAGCTGTTTATGAATGCTTTTTTGGCGGGATTCTTTTTGCCTATTTTACTGGAACACTTGCTTCCCCACCTCAATTATGAGTACGCAAATGTAATAGCTTTTACTCCGATATTATCATGAAACTGGCTGGTGCCACTCAGTAGGGGCGGTGTCTATTGCGACGAGCTGTACGCTTTATGCCATCAGCGATTACTTTGTACAGTTGTTCCGACAATCAACATTAGCTTGGCACTCGGGATGGCAGAAGTCGTGTCCTCGCCACATGCCCGGACGAACAGAGGATCCTCCAGACAAATTCTGGCGTTTTTATGTTTACCAACCGCGGACGACGGTCACCCAAGACAGCCATAGCAACAATTTGTTCCGACACTGCCTGGCTGATGATCTAAGCGAAAAACATTGTCAAACTATATCGAACTAGGATTGCATGGAGTTGTATAATTCATCTAGAGAATTAGCTTCTTCATGGGAAGACCTCTCTGCCTTTGGTCAGTAATAACAAAACTACCTATCAGCGGAAGATGTACTAAACCTCCATCGATAGGTAGCTTTACTTTATTCATTAGTTAGGGAATTGATTGCTTTCTTCTCTTTCACCATCACGACAAGGAAGAATAAAATGGCTGCTGCTGCAAGAAGTATTGCTGCAATATAGAATGCCAATACTTTCGAACCAGTTAGATCACCAATATAACCTGTAAGAGTTGGCGCAATAACTGATGATGTCATTCCAAAGAAGTTAAAGATACCTAGTGCCTTGGCCATGCTGTTGGAAGGTACTGAATCCGTTACATATGTGATTAAAACTGGATCAATGGCAAGTTTACCTAATAAACCGTATAAAACTAATGCTGCATATAGGACAGAAGGGTTAGGTGCAAATACCGTTAAACTAATTGTTACGGCTGCACCAATTAACAAGAAGATAATTAATTTCTGACGCATATGTGCATTTTTGTCAATATACTTAGAAAATATCAATGCACCAGGTACTGCTGTGACTGCAACTAAAGCAGCTACATATCCTACTGAACCTTGTTCAAATCCTTTTTCTGCGACTAGGAATGATGGTAACCATGTCACAATCATGTAATAACCATAACATGTTGCAAAATAGACGAAATAAATAACTACTTTTTTTAGCGAGAATAATTCTACGCCTTGAGATACTGTGGCTTGTGTTGTTTGCTTATCTTCAGATGTTTCATTTGTAGCTGTTTTTTTGTCTTGTTTAACAAATAGCGTAAATACAAATATTACAGCTACTATGAAGAATGCTATCATATAAAGCATGTAATTCCATTGGATTTCAAGGCCAGCTACTAATACAGATGAGCCTACTAGACCAATAACCATCCCTAATGCCGAACCACTGTTGATGATCGCATTAGAAAAGCTTTTCTTATCTTTTGGCATATATTTAGCGGATAAAGAGAAAGCCGCACCATAGTATGAACCAGTCGAAAGACCTGCCATTAAGGCACCTACATAAACTTGAGTGATTGTCGTGCTTGATCCAATGACAAATGCTGCTAATGCAAAAATGATAAACGCAGGGATTAATACTCGTTTTTGTCCAAATTTATCAACGAGTATTCCTGATGGAATTTGCATACCCGTATAGGCAAAGAAATAAATAGAAGCAATAAGTCCTACTTGAGTATCGCTAATATTACCAAGCGATTCTTGAATTTGTGGATATATTGGTGTAAGTATTGTACGATAAATCCAAATAGCTACCCAACCTAAACACAGTGCAAAAATGATTTTTTTGTAATAATTCGGGTCATTCTTAACTGTTTGTCCCATAATATGACACTCCCATTTTTCTTTTTTTTACTTATGTAGTGCTTAATTTAATTTTAGGTGATGAGTTCGTAAATAACATTGTTCACTTTCGACAAAAACAGAACTAGCATTGCACATTTTAGACAAAAGCCTATGTTTGAATTGTTTATAAAAGTATGACTTAAGACATTCTCATTTCTCGATCCCTTCTCAGTGCTTTTGTACCTTTGCAAACTCTCCTCATAATAAGGAAGGCTCGAATAAACAAAAAAAGCCCGACTACCCTATAGGTAATCGGACTGATCGCAATCTACGTGGAAACACCTTTGCTCAAATCCAATTTTGTAAAATAAAATTTTACTCAGGTGTGACAATTCTTTGTGATCGCACGAAAGATTCCTCCGTAGTAGATAATGGATCTAAAAGAAGGAATCTTTTTTTACTTTGAAAATTAGTTAATCAACAGACGTGATCGTTAACTTAATGATGTTTATGCGCAATAAAGCCGATTGGTGTCGGACCTGTAATCCCTAACATGACGAAATCTCTACTAGAATTATTAGTCATTCCGTGCTTTTCACCCGCACGTGAAACTACAACATCCCCAGCTTTAATTTGAACCATCTTACCACATTCTGGATAATAATCTGCCGTCCCTTCAATAACAACCCAAATATCATCAGCTTTCTCGTGTGAGTGAAGTGGCAAAGTTTGTCCTGGTCGCATACACCATATAGCTCCAACGGTATTAGGTGTTTCATAAAAAATATGTTTTGTCGCTTCTTCTTCTCTAAACTCTTGAATATCAGGCCAATGGAAAATACGATTTTTTAAATCTTCTCTTGCTAATTGTTTTAATGTCATTGTATTTTCTCCTTGTTTCGAATTTCAAACTATACCCACGTTATTTAGCGTTTAACAGAAAATGATTATCTGCGAATAATATTTTGAGGTTTTCCTTCTAAGAATGCCATTGTGTTATCAAATGCAATTTTAGCCCGTAATTCCATTGCCTCATTCGTTAGGAAGCCTACATGAGGTGTTAAAATCGCATTTTTGGCTTGTAACAGTTTATAGTCTCCAGGAATAGGCGGTTCCATATCAAATACGTCAATACCCGCTCCTGCAATTCGCCCTTCATTTAATGCATCTGCTAATGCATCATTATCAACAATTGGGCCTCGTGCACAGTTGATTAAAATAGCTGATTCCTTCATTAATTCTAATTTTTCTTTAGAAATTAATCCTTTTGTGCTCGAAAGTAATGGTATATGTAATGACACAATATCAGATTGTACTAATAACTCATCTAATTCCATGTATTCGATACCCAAAACTTCTGCTTCCGGGTTTCTTCTAGATTGGTCAGAAGCTACTATTTTTGCGCCAAATGCTTTAAACAAACGAGCAGTCATCATACCAATCTTACCTGTACCAATCAAACCAACTGTTTTCCCTTTAATTTCACTACCTTGGAATGCTCCTGGGAAATGATCGGCATGGATTTCTTTATCACCCTGAGTGATATGACGATACACATCTAACACTAAACCAATTGTTAATTCAGCAACTGCTTGATTCGCATATCCAGCTGCATTACATATCATAACATCTTGGTTTCTCGCTTGTCCGATACCTACATGATCTACACCTGTAAAGGCTACATTTATTAATTTTAAATTGGCATTTTGATCAATCACTTCTTTAGGATAAGGATTATTAGCAATCATAATTACATCTGCACCTTCACTACGTCTTGCTAATTCTGCACTATCTGTTGTTTTCTCGTTATAATAAACAAATTCATGACCGGCCTGTTTGATTGGCTCCGCTAATTTTTCAATAATCGAATCTGAAACATTTAATGGTTCTAATAATTTGACTAACATTTCAATCAATTCCTTCCTATTGTTTTTGAATATGTCTGTTGATTAACTAGTTTCCATAGGTTTATAAAAGAGAGATACACATTTCTTCAAACTGTTATTTCACAGTAAGAGGTGGATGATTTTTTTTGCACATATTGCACAAAAAAAGTAGGTATTTTCGTTTTCAGTCACTTCCTTTTTTATTTTTTATTATGTTAATTGCTTAATTTAATTGTAGGATAGGAGCCTTTAAATAACATTGTTCACTTTAAACAAAAAGTGAAACGACATTACATGTTTTTGACTAAAGCTACTATTTAAAATAACTAGGAATACGCTTTATCCAAATTAGAATTACTACCCCTTTCTACTCTCTGCACAAAAAAAACAGCCCTGGTAATCCTAAGATTATCGGACTAATTCGATCTATATATGGATGCTAAAGTTTCGATAAAAACAATATAACTCTCTTTAACTTTGCCTTTCAAATGTATAAGTTTATATTAGCCTTGATCAAACCTTTTAAGTTTGAATAGTTATCATCTATTGCAAATTCTTCTCCTAAGATGGCACATTTGCCGCTGGGCAATAATCTTACTGATTCTGATGTCGTTATAATCAATAGATTTGTTTGGAATGTAATTTCTCATGATGTAAGAATTATTGACCATAATTCCCTGCCTACCTATTTTAATAACGATGATTCATTATTACATCTCAACTTTTTATATTTTTCTAGCAAGAGCTATTAATTATCGAATGCATCTACATTTAGCATAATTATAATTAATAGCTCTTATATCCCTAAAAATCCAATTAATTCATATATATTTAGTAAAATTGACCATAATTATTGCAGATAGATTACACAATTAAAAATAACATGTCAGAATCATAGGAAAGTGTTAATCAGTAATATTATTGAAAAATAACTCCTAACTGTTTCATGCTATTCTTACTTTAGTTCAAAAGCGATTGCTTTTTGAAAGGGGTAAGGATTAATTGAAGAAAAGAATATTACTACCGATTTTTGCATCTTTTATGTTCTTTACAGGAATAGGTATTCACGATGCGCAAGCAGCTACATATACAGATATAACAAATACAGCAAAGGCATATATTGGTGCTCCTTATAAATATGGAGGTACAGATATTAGAACAGGTGTTGATTGTTCTGCCTATACACAATTAGTATTTTCTAAGTTAGGTATTTCATTAGAACGTACATCCACTGCTCAATATCAACAAGGTACTTCTATAGCTAAAGACAATTTAAAGACTGGCGATCTCGTATTTTTTAATACTTCGGGAAGCGGTGTTTCACATGTTGGCATTTACATAGGTGACAGCAATTTTATTTCGGCTACTACAAGTTCAGGGGTTAAAATTGATAAAATCAATGACCCATACTATTGGGGATCTCGTTACGTGGGTGCAAAACGTGTTGCAAGCTTCTCTGATTATGGAGAGGTAAAAGATGCTGAAATAGACTTTACTATTTATTCATCACGTGGAGAACTCGCTCTTAAATTAGCTAAGAAGCTACAATTAGATACTAGTCAAACAAATTCAAGTTTTCCTGATGTAAAGCCAGGATCTAAATATGCAGGTGCTGCTGAAGCCCTCAAAAAAATCGGAGTATTTACTGGTGATGAAAACGGGAAATTCAATCCAGGTTCACCAATTACACGCGGTCAATTATCAAAAGTTTTAGTGGAAGCATTCCACTTAAAACAACAAGGAGCAACAGAAAATTTTGTAGATGTTCCAGGATCACATTGGGCTAACAGCTATGTATCTATCCTTGCCTCCAATAAAATTACGGTAGGCAAAGGTGACAATTTATTCGGTGTGAACGATAACGTGACAATCGAACATTTAGATGCTTTTATCCAACGATTAACTCAATAATATGAAGTGGCGTTTCACATGGATGAAACGCCATTTTTTTAATTTCAAGCTCCCCTTCCCCCGCTTGACCGCATCACAAAGCCTTTCTAACTGTTTTGTTGCATCATTTTTATTGAACGTCAGAGATTACAAAAAAAGTCTTGTTACATCTGCTTCAGTAACAAGACTTTTAAAGTTGTTTTATTCTAGAAAGGGACTGAGCTTAATAAAGATAGCCTAATAAGTCTATTTTGCCATCTTCCCATTTGATATTACCTATTTCTTTAATCATAAGCTCATTAATTTTTTCATACCCTATCCCATTTGTTGTTTGATTTTTATTGTCTATTTTTAACCATGTACACTCATTATGGACAGACTTGAAGCCAGCATTTACGTATAATTTCTTATTATCTGCAAACAAGAGTAAAAAATCAACTGACTTTCCTTTACAAAATTCATCTATCTTCGAGAGTAGCAATGAACCTATTCCCTGCGAACGCTGATTTTTTGATACACATAAGTCGATAATGCCAAGAACTCTAATAGGTTTCCCATTTAAATTCATTATTCTATAATCCAAGCCAACCTGACCAACAAGTTCATTTTTGTCATGTGTTGCTATGAATCTAAAATGAGGTAATTGCTTAAAGTAAATCCTTTCTTTTGGATAATCTTCAGTAAAGCATTCTGTTAATAAATATTGTAATTTGGCTCTTAATGAATCATTTATTTCGTAGTCATATATTGTTTCAATTTTCAAATTAATTTCTCCTTAGTTTAATTGAGCTTAGAATTCTTTTTTCATCTATCGTAAACTTAGAAGCAACTGTCAAAAAAATGAGTGACGAATCAATCAAATTGTATGGTGATTGATTTCCAATGTCAATTTAATTTTAAAAATTATCATTATATCCCATCAGTTCAATCAATTAGATTTTTGATCGTCTTAAAACTAAAAAATAGGTGTTGCTACTATAAGCAACACCCGTTTCCCTACCTATTTCACTTCTACTTGTTCTTCAGCATCCTCATTAGGCATCATATTTTCTTGATTTGGTTTAACTCTTTTAATAAAGAATGCAAGAATGAGTGCGATCACCGCAATCAAAGTTGAAATAAAGAAGGTGTAATTGATACCATGGAGCATGGCTTCATTCATGATTTGTTGTTTTAGTTCAGCGGCACCCTGTGTAGATGTCTGTGCATTGGCACTCATATTATTCATGGCACCAGCAGCTATTTCTTCAGCTTTAGCAGTTGTTTTATTGTTCATAACTGTAATCAATACAGCTGATCCAATCGCACCGGATACTTGCTGAAGCGTATTATTCATTGCTGTTCCGTGTGGATTATTATGTGCTGGTAGCTGATTCAGACCATTTGTCATAACGGGCATCATAACCATCGACATTCCAAACATACGTAATGTATATAGCAGAACAAGTGTCGAATAAGCCGTATCCATACTTATTTTACTAAAGTAATAAGAAGTGACAATCGTGATGATTAATCCAAATACGGCTAAGCTTCTTGCGCCATATTTATCAAAGAGCTTCCCGGTAATTGGCGACATGATCCCCATCACAATCGCACCTGGTAGCATTAATAAACCTGAATCCATTGGTGAAATACCACGAATCGTTTGTACATATATAGGCATTAATATCATTGCGGAGAACATAGCCACCGCAATGACGATGGAAATGGCCGATGATAAGGCAAACATAGGATATTTGAAAATACGAAACTCAAGCATTGGTTCATCCATACGAAATTGACGAAGGACAAAGGTAATTAAAGCAATCGTCCCAATAATGATTGTTCCGTAGACAAGTATATTGTCCCAACCCTTTTCCCCTGCCGAACTAAAGCCGTAAAGCAGTCCGCCGAATCCGATACTCGATAGAATGAGTGATAGCACATCAAGCTTAATGGCACGTTGTGGTGTCACATCCTTCAATTTAAAGGCTGCAAAGATTAATGTCAAAATAGCAATTGGTAGAACAATATCAAATAACATTCTCCAGCTATAATGCTCAATGATCCAGCCGGACAGTGTAGGTCCAATTGCAGGAGCAGTAATCATCACGAGACCGAACATCCCCATAGCTGCACCTCGTTTTTCAACTGGGAATGCCGTAAGCATAACATTCATTAGTAAAGGCATCATTATGGCTGAGCCGGCAGCTTGAATCATACGTGCCGCTAATAATACACCAAATGCTGGTGCAATACTTGCTAGGAATGTACCTAGTGTAAATAAGGCCATTGCGGTAATAAATAGCTTTTTATCTGTAAAACGTTGAATAAAGAATGCACTTGCCGGTATTAAAATACCGTTAATCAACATATAGCCTGTGGAAAGCCATTGTACGGCAGTAGCATTTACGTCAAATTCCGTCATAATGGCTGGGAGAGCAATGTTTAATAATGTTTCATTCAAAATTGCGACAAATGCCCCAATAAATAAAATGGCAATCATGCCGTATGGCGCTTTTGTCTCGACAGAAATGGTATTCTCCGACATGTAGTATCAATCCTACTTTCTTTTAACTTTTTCATTTTCTTGAGAATTTCGATTGTCTTTTTAGGTCTGGACTTCTTCGTCAATGAGCTGAGTAGTTTTTTCCTCCCATCTGTTGTAGTGCCTTTGCTGATTTCATAGCAACCACCCCTTTAAAAACTAAGTAATAAAACTGTTGACGAAAGAATAGAGTATATTGTATAATTAAAATAGGGAAAGTACGTGGTAAGATAATTATACAACGTCTATCTCTATAAATTTACCATAAGCCATTGTTGATTTCAATGTGTTCTACATATATTTTTTGAAAAAAGTCGATTCTTTTCTTACAGAGAATCGACTTTTTTATTGTTTATTTCTTGATTATTTCTTAATTAAGCCATCATTCGTTAATTCGTAAATGGTTGATACAACTTCCTTTAAGTATCGGCGGTCATGCGAAACACTAATAATGGCGCCACCATATTGGGCTAATGCATGACACAGTACTGGCGTTGTCAAAGGACTAAAGTTTCTCGTTGGTTCATCCAATATTAATAGTTCACAACCGTCCATAATCATCTTTAACAAAAGCAGCTTAGCCTTCTGACCACCGCTTAACCGGCCAATCTTTTGCTGCATTTCATCGCTCGTAAATTTCATGCTCCCCAAATGAGTAAAAGCTTTCGTCATTGCTTCCTTATCACCTGTTCTTTCTAAAAAACGAATAGGAGTTTGATTTGGGTCCAATAAATCCTCGTAATTTTGCGGCATATATCCTATTTTTAATGAAGAACGGTCCTTCAACGTGTCCAATATCCTTTTTAGCAAGGTTGATTTCCCTACCCCATTTTCCCCAATAATCGCAACCTTTTCTGGTCCAATGATCGATAAGTTTATATTTTGGGAAAGCTGTTTGTTTGCTATTTCAAGCGTTTCCAATGATAGCTCTAGAATTTTTTTATGGCGATGTATATGAATGGAGGAATCGAATCGGAATTCGCTTGCCTCCTCTACAGTTGGAATCTCGAAAAAATTCTCTGTAGCTCTGTCCATTCGCTGCTTTTGATGTTTTAATGATTTTACTTTCTTCTGTAATCTCGGGTCCGAGCGAGCTACATTTTGATGCTGATGCTCTGCCTTATTCCAAACATCATGCCACTTTTCCATCTGTTTTTTATAATCGGCTGCTTGCTTCCTCGCTACCTGCTCTTGTTTCCGTAAATCGTTTTCCCGATGTGCTAGGTATGTTTCATAGGGCTCTCTTGAAAATGTATATTTGGGTATTTTCTTGCGATTGGTAAGCTCCATATGAATAATACCATTCGCCGTATTTTTAATAAATGTTTCATCATGCGATACAAATATGATAGGAATCGTAGTTTGCTGCATAAAGACTTCTAGCCAATCTATTGTGCCTATATCTAAATCGTTTGTCGGTTCATCCAGTAACAGAACATCAGGATTCATGGCAAGTAATTTTAAAAAACGATATTTAAATCGTTCCCCTCCTGAGAAATCACTAATCGATTGATCTGAAACTAAGGATTGGATATTAAAATCATCCATGGCCATTAACAAATCCTTATTCCAACTATTATCTAAAAATAATTCAGTGATCGTTAACATTTCTTCCTGTGCCGATAGCTCCTGTGAAAGATAACCTAATAAGTACCCGTCCTTATGAATTTTTCCTTCAAACGTACAATAATCAGTCATTAATTTTTCGTTATAAATACATTTTAATAATGTACTTTTGCCATTCCCCTCCTCACCTATAATGACAATTTTGTCGCCTTTTTGAATACTTAGCTGGAATTGATCGATCAACGTCCGATTGTCTTTAATTGTTCTGATGGTTAGATGTTGAATTTCAATCATGTGAATGCTCCCTTCATTAATTCTTCCGTAATCATTCCATTTAGTTGTTCATATGCATCACCCCGACAATTGATAAAAACAAAAAAGATGCCTCTGTTTATAAACAGAAGCATCTTACTCAATGAAAATAGTTTCCCTATGTAACAACGTATATGGGTGTCCAGTCTTTTTGTCTGTGACAACCGTTTGATCGTTTATGTTGATTCAACAAATGTTCAAAACTCGTCTCCGTACAAAACATTTTTTGAATGAGCATAAACCGTCATAGAGGAGTAATTTCTAAATATGATAGGTGAAGAATAGCTTCTTGTTTATTTATATTGAAATAATGTTTTCTAATAAATAAACAATGGCTCATCTTTTCACCCTCCGATCAATTTAAGTAACAATACTTTAACATAAAATTCTATTTATTGTCAATTTCATTCATTTTACTCTCAGTTTTTAACAATAGATAAATATTCAAATGCTGTGATACCAAAAATACTTTTAAAATGTTTATTCAAATGGGGTAAATCAACAAATCCACATTGTGCAACTCCCGCATAAATATCACCTGTTTGTTCGATAATGGATTTAGCTCGTTCGACTTTGCAATTTAAGAAATATTGATAAGGCGTAATCCCAGTGTGCTTTTTAAAAAGACGGATGAATTGGAATGTTGTCAATTGTAACTCCTGACAAATATCTTCGATTTTTAGTATATTTTCAACATGTGAATGGATGATCTCTTTGGCTTTTTTAATCATCATACTATCCATTTTCATGGATGGACTAAAATCTTGCTCCACTAAGCCATCTGATAAATGTAAAAATAACTCATGACATAATGCTGAATTTTCTTCTGTTAAAATTGCATGTGATAAATTTAGTATATGGTTCTTTACACTATTGTTATAGATAATGGGCTTGTCAAAACTAATGATTTCTCTTTTTTGAATAGCCTCTAAAAATAAAGATGGCTCTACGTAAAGCATTACATATTCGAGTCCTTCACGATTATAAGCCATTCCGTCATGTACTTGTTCAGGATTAAAAAGCATAACGCCATTTTGATGTGAAAGCTGTAAACTTCCATCTAGATGATAATGTTGGATACCTTTTAACGTTACCCCGAATGCATATTCCTGATGAGCATGCTTTTTATACTTAAAATCAGTAAAACTTGCCTTCAATGCTGTAATTCCATCCATTTTTTTATAAGTAAATTGCTGCATTTTTTTCGCCTCTATTCAATCCAAATCATGATGGCTGCGTATAATAAACAACATGCCATGAAAACATTGACGACTTTTTTATGTTGTTGTAAAAATTGTTTAAAGATAGCTCCAAACAATACCCATAATAAGAAAGCTATTAATCCGATGAGGGTAATGGCGAATACACTTACGAATATCGCGAAAAACGATTCATAGTATGGTAGCACAAAGCTTGGAATCACTGTCATTGTAAATAATACGACTTTAGGGTTTAAAAATTGCATGAAAAACCCTGATTTGAAGTTTCCTACTTTATTAGTAGCATCACTCGAAATATCCATTTTAACTATTTGATAAGCTAGATAAAGCATGTAAGCTGTTCCTAGTATTTGCATCATTAGCAAGACTTTTGGGACCAAAGTTGAAAACAATGAATTTAGAAAAGCTGATAATGCTAATAAAATAAAAAACGCAATTGTAGAACCATAAGAAAAATGTAAGCCCTTTTTAATACCGTAATTTTGTGTCGTTGATAAAATAACCACATTTGTTGGCCCTGGCGTAGCCGTAATAATAAAACAGTACAATAAAAAAGATGTAATATCCATGAAGCAAACTTCCTTTCAAGTTTATCTCTTTGAATTATTACATCTATTATTAAAATCATTATAGTACAAAATTGCACATTTACTTAGTCCAATTACTTGGTTTCCAATCCTCTTCTATCCATTTTGGATTTGGTGCCTCATATGGTGCTGTGGCGATTAATTTGTCTTGATGCCATGCTGCGGCTTTTGATCGAATCATTTCATCTAACAATGGTTGTACAAATTCCTCAGGTTTTAAACGGAAAAAGTGGACAGCGAAATCGTAAAACCAACTGCAGCTTAGTAGATAAGGCGTGATTTCTCTACTCTTTAATCCATTTTTTATCATCAGCGTAAATGAAAAAATTCGCTTACATGCATGCCAAGCCATTTTTTCAGGAGACTCTATCCATTTTTCAAGTCTTTCTCTTGCTTTGTCTATCATTATGGATGGCTCATCGATAGCCGGGCCGTGACCAGGATATGCTTTTTTGATAGAAAGGGTAGCGAGTCGATCTAAACTTTCAATGGAACGTCGTATACTGTTTGTCCCTTCTCTAAATATATTCAGCCATCCCACATCATTATAATGAAATAAATCTCCACAAATTAAAATTTCTTGTTTTGGCTCGTATAAAGCAATATGACCCAATGTATGTCCTGGTGTATGTAAAACTTGGAAAGCACTTTGCCCCGTCATTATTTGCTGTTCATCTACTAGTAATTGCTGAACAGTGTATTGTTCCACGGGTTGATCTAAAAAATGTGCACCACAGGACTCTATATCGCATTGATTCACCATTTCACCTTCCCAAAGATGGGCAGCAACGGGTATTTCATACCGCTGTTGAAAATAATGATTTCCTCCAACATGATCGCTATGATAATGGGTATTAATAATGCCGTTTAATTGTGCTGGTAAAATCCCTGCAGATGTTAAAAGCTGCTCAGTTCGCACCATATCGCTGCCAAATCCAGTATCTACTAAAAATGATTGATCATCACGAATAATCATACTATTCGCACTTGGAAATGGACGTTCGAAAAAAAGAATCTCAGTACTTTTCATATATATCCCCTACTTTGATTTATAAAATACTACCTGAAAAACTGCCCTTTAATACCTCTTTGTCCAATTGATTGATGCATGTAAATATTGCTGTAATGGCTGTTCGATTTTTTTCATCTTGTTCAAATTGCTCGATGATGACGTCACAACGAATCGTATCCTCGCTAAAAACTGGACGTAAAAATTCGAAATTCATGTTACGAGCTAGCACATTATAGTCTCCCCCTACTTTTGTAGGAAGTGTGGCTGTTAGAAGCCCTTGCACAACAAACCGCCCTTGTTCGTCAGGCGTTATATGATGAACCCCTTCATCTTTAGAAACCTTCGTAAATAATTCTACATCTTCCTTTGTAAATGTACGTTCAAATGTTATTTTTTCCCCTATTTGTAATACCATCATCATCCCCCTTAGCTAAGTAATGAAAAAACTATTATAATCTGAATATTAAAACTTATTAATAGATTACTCAACTATTTTCCCTAGCTTTTCTATAAAAGTAGCCACCTAGCGCGCTGATGGTAGTGCGGAGCTAGGTGGCTACTTCATGTTTTTAACTAGATTTGATTGGAGTATATAAGGAGTGCCTATATTCCTTATATATTCTCGTGGGCAATAAAATATAATAAGTAGTGACTGCCTTGATTTTTTTCATCGGCAGCTAAAGCTAAAATGAGACTGTTCGAACAGGTAAAGCTTTAAAACAACATTAACGATAGGTGTTGTGAATGTTATAACCTTTTTATTAAAAGTGGGCTTCTAGCATTTTTTCGTAAAAACCTCTGTGGCGCATGGACCTACTAACATTAGTGACCTACCTCGTCCCTAATACCCTCGGCATTGCTGTCAAGGTTTCCCTATCACCTTCCCTATTTACAGATTTCATTACTTGTGCGAATAATTGTGAATCGATCCACACGTCTATGATTGTCGATAGCTTTGATGGATGTTGGTTATCCATGTTTCTATCATAAATACTTTCCCTACTTTTTTAACCATCCACATTGGTGTTAATTTAACCATCCACTTGTCTATTATTGACAAAAACTCATCTTTTTCCATTTAGGCAATGCAGTGCTTGTGCAAACCTTTTGATTCCTTCATCGATCGACCGAGTATCTTCTCTGCCGTACGTAAAACGGACAAATCCCTTTTGTGAACCCATAGTCGAGCCAGGCACATAGATGACTCCACGTTTAATAGATTCTTCTAGTAATTGGGTTTCATTATAATCCTCCATCTGTACTTGGCACCAAATATGAATCCCACCCTGTGGCGCGAAAAATGTCACCTGACCCTTTAAATACGTTTGGAGACTTTGGACAATTGTATCTCGACGTCTTTCCAATTCTTTTACTAAATGTTTCATATGCATGTTAAAATTGGCTGACTCTAAAAAATCATTCGCTATCCATTGCGTGAAGCTGGAGTGGCCAAAGTCAATTTGTTGCTTGGCGTCGGATAGTCTTTCAATAACCGATGTAGGACCAATAATCCAGCCAATTCGTAAACCCGAAGCTACAATTTTAGACAAGGAGCTAATGTATAATACATTTCCGTTTTTATCTAATGATTTTAATGTTGGTCTTTTCTCACCTGAAAAGGCTGTTAAGCTATAGGGGTCATCCTCTACTACTGGAATGCCTAGCTTGGACGATATTTCTAGAATAGCCTCTCTTTTCTTTATAGCTAATGAAGAGCCTGTTGGGTTATGAAAATCTGGGTTTAAAAATATCATTTTAATTCGATGCTTTTTATATAGTGCTTGCAAATCATCTGGATTAATGCCATCCTTATGAACAGGAAGATAATGGATTTTTAAACCAGCTGATTTAAAAATAGGTAAATTGAAGTTATACGAAGGATCTTCAATTGCGACAGCATCTCCAGGCTTTAACAGACATTGGACAATCAAATGTAGCGCCTGTTGAGCTCCAGAAGTAATGAGTATGGAAGATGGCTTTGTATCAATTCCTCTGCTAGTTTTAATATGATTTGTTAGGGTCGTTCGTAGAATCTCACTTCCTTGTGGGTGATCATATCCAAGACTACCAATGAAAGAACGTGTTGCTGTAATCTCTCTTAATGCGCTTTTAGGAAAAAGATCCTCCGATAACTCTCCGGTCGCTAAATTGATGAGTTTGTGTTCCACTGCCTCTTTTCTTATTTTTTGCGTAACCGGTAGATTCGGTAAAAAGGAGCCTGCCTCAATATATCGATTCCAGCTTGGAATTCTCTTTCTTGTGATTCCCCAAATATCTTTGCTAATGGTTGTACCGCTTCCTCTATTGCGTTCAATGAGTCCCATAGCTTCTAATTCATCATAGGCACTAACAACTGTACTTCTATTGACCTGTAAAGTATTCGCTAAATATCGCTCTGATGGTAATGGTTTATCGGGCGGAAATGTTCCGTCTGCAATCCCCTTTTCAATATATTCTGCGAGCTGTTTATAGATAGCTTTTTTTGCATGTCGATCTGGTTTCCAATTCATCTAATCTCACCTCTATATGGCCTCTTTTTTCTAGCTTTATCTGAAAAGCTAAAAAGTCAATCGTAATATAATGTTAACGATAAATAACCATCCACTTCCTTATTACTTTTGCCATCCACTTTTAATTTTAGTCCATAGAAATCTATGAAAACCCTTACTTGACGCTTATCCCTCTCGATATTATTATACTAAAATTACTTTCTTAGTTTTAGAACGTTCTGTGTTATCTTGCAAAACGCCTTGTCTTTCAATGGATGTACCACTATGATAAAAATCAATTGTGAATCAAAATCCATACAAACCTATAGTAAACGATAGCCACTCAAAGAATCAGTTAAAGGGGTTTGTTTATGAAAAAAAGTTGGCTCAGATTAATTGGTCTTTTCACTATTGTCACTATGTTAACCGGTTGTGACCCGCTTTTAGTATTAGATCCAAAAGGTCCTCAAGCTCAAGTACAAGCCAAAGATATTATGCTATCGATAGGGATTATGTCCTTTATCGTACTAGTCGTTTTTGTGATTTTAGCTTATATGTTAATGAAATTTCGTGCTTCCAAGCAAAGTCCTGACTATAAGCCTCCCCATATTAAAGGGAGCACAATGGTTGAAGTAATTTGTGTAGGTATCCCTGTGTTAATTGTTGCGTACATGTCTATTATTTCAGTTCAAAGTAATTACAAGGTGGAATCGACACCGGAAAAATACAAAGATGAAAAGCCATTGGTCATTTATGCTTCAACATCTAACTGGAAATGGCATTTTAGTTATCCAGAAGAAGATATTGAAACCGTAAATTATTTGTATATTCCTGCAGAGCGTCCAATTGAATTCAAGCTTTATTCGTATGGACCGATTACTAGCTTCTGGATTCCACAACTTGGGGGTCAAAAATATGCGATGGCCGATATGGTGAATACCTTGCATTTGGCTGCGGATATGCCTGGAGAGTTTATGGGAAGAAATGCAAACTTTAATGGTAAAGGATTTGCGGAAAATACGTTTAACGTTACAGCGGTGACTCATGATGAATTTAATGCATGGGTGAAGGAAGTAAAGGAAACAGCAGATTTATTAACAGAGGAAAAATTTAATACGTTATTAGAACCAGGTCATGTGGGACAGTCCACATTCAATGGAACGCATTTAACGTTTCTACCGGCACCTGAGGGTGAACATGGCGGACATCAGCATGGCTCTTCACACGTAAAAGATCATGCCTCTCAATAAATCAATCTTGAATTTCTCAAACGAAACTAGTTTACGATAAGGTTTATGTCGAAAGGAGACATAGTCAGATGGATTACTTTGAACGTTTTGCTATACCCCATCCAAGCCCAGCTATTTATGCATCTATGGTCGCTATTGGTCTAACGGTTATAGCGATTATTGTAGGATTAACTTATTTTAAAAAGTGGAGTTATCTTTGGCGGGAATGGTTAACAACAGTGGATCATAAACGCATTGGTATTATGTATTTAATTTCAGCCATTCTCATGCTATTCCGTGGTGGTGCGGATGCTATTATGATGCGAGCGCAAATGGCAGTACCAGATAATAAATTACTGGATGCCCAGCATTATAATGAAATATTTACGACACATGGAACAGTCATGATTATCTTTATGGCGATGCCGTTTATTATGGCCTTTATGAATTACATCGTGCCGCTTCAAATCGGCGCAAGAGACGTGGCCTTCCCACGTTTGAATGCATTAAGCTTTTGGCTATTTTTCATGGGAGCAATGCTCTTAAATATTTCCTTTGTTATTGGCGGTTCACCTGATGCTGGCTGGACGAATTATTTCCCTCTTGCTAGTAATGAATTTAGTCAATCTGTAGGGGTCAACTATTACTTGTTTGCTCTACAAATTTCAGGGTTAGGTACATTAATTACTGGTATTAATATGATTGTTACCATTCTCAAAATGCGAGCTCCAGGAATGACATTAATGAAAATGCCTATGTTTACGTGGTCTTCATTAGTCGCAAACGTAATTATCGTTTTTGCCTTTCCGGTATTAACGGTTGCCCTTGTCATGGGAACATTCGACCGCCTATTTGCTACGAACTTCTTCACAACATCTAATGGTGGTATGGATATGCTATGGGCCAATTTCTTCTGGGTTTGGGGACATCCTGAGGTTTATATCCTCATATTACCTGCCTTTGGACTGTACAGTGAGATTATTTCGACCTTCTCTGGACGCAATCTCTACGGCTATAAATCGATGGTCGGCTCCATGGTGATTATCTCCTTCCTCTCGTTTTTAGTATGGACCCATCATTTCTTTACAATGGGGCAAGGCGCTTTAACAAATAGTATTTTTTCAATAACAACGATGGCTATTGCTGTGCCGACTGGGGTGAAGATATTTAACTGGTTATTCACCTTGTGGAAAGGAAAAATTGTCTTTACAACACCAATGCTTTATTCCATGTTGTTTATCCCTACTTTTACAATAGGTGGCGTAACAGGGGTAATGCTAGGTATGTCAGCAGCTGACTACCAATACCATAATACAATGTTTTTAGTAGCTCACTTCCATATGGTCATTATTCCTGGTGTTGTATTTGCCATGCTAGCAGGATTACATTACTATTGGCCAAAAATGTTTGGCTTTATGTTAAATGAAAAAATCGGCAAAGTGACGGCTTGGATTATTGCGATTAGCACCCTACTTGCCTTTATGCCGATGTTCTTCTCTGGCTTAGATGGACAAGCACGCCGTATGTATACTTACTCAGCATCCACAGGTTTTGGTATGTGGAATATGGTTTCCTTTGTCGGCGCTATTGGTCTTACGATTGGCTTTATGTTAATTGTCTACAACGTTTATTACAGCATTCGTTATGCACCAAGAAACATTGGCTCAGATCCATGGGACGCACGTACACTAGAATGGGCTACACCAAGTCCTGTGCCGTACTATAATTTTGCAAAAGTACCACATGTCATTTCAACTGAAGCTTTATGGGATGCAAAATATCGTCAGCATGATTTGTTCCCAGAAAAATACGAAAACATTCATATGCCAAATAACAGCGGTATACCATTTATTTTAGGCTGTATATTCTTTGCTTGGGGCTTCTCATTTGTATTTGGTATGTGGATTCCAACGATCGTTACAACTATCGGCATTTTTATTTGTATGGCTCACCGTTCATTGGAAAAAGACCCTGGACATTATGTACCTGTCGAAAAAGTGAAAGAAACGGAATCAAAATTGCGAGGTAGTCAATCATGAAAATCGATCAATCACTCCCTTTAGAATATAGTACACAGCAAAATCAATTGAATATACTAGGCTTTTGGGTATTTATCGGCGCTGAAATCATGCTTTTCGGAACGCTGTTCGCAGCTTATTTTGTGCTAGTGGATCGCACGGGAACAGGTCCAACTGGAGCGGACATTTTTGAAATAACACCTGTTTTATTTGAAACATTTATTCTTCTAACAAGTAGCTTTACCATTGGTCTGGGTATACACGCTATGCGCAAAGGCTATATGAAAGCGATGATTACATTCTATATTTTGACGCTTTTGCTAGGTGTAGCATTTATTGGGTTTGAAGTTTATGAGTTTATTCATTATGTGCATGTTGGTGCAGGCTTACAAACGAGCGCCTTTACAGCTACCCTATTGACAACATTAGGAACGCATGGTGCCCATGTCACATTTGGTGTGTTCTGGGGCATATTTATTGTCTACCAACTAATAACGCGTGGATTAACGCCTGAAACAGCCAATAAATCTTTCATCTTCTCCTTATACTGGCACTTTTTAGATGTGGTTTGGATTTTTATCTTCAGTTTCATTTACTTGAAAGGAATGGTGTGAAATGAGTAATTTATTCCCACTAAAACAGGTGATGGGATTTGCCATGTCGATCATCCTTACCATCATTGCAGCATGTGTCTACTTTTTTCAAATATCAATGCCCATTACGATGACGATACTTTTAGTCACAGCATTTATTCAGGCAGGCTTGCAATTAGTTGTCTTTATGCACGCTGGTGAAACCAATGATAAACCAGCCATCTATACGAATATTTATTATGGGCTAGTCATTGCGCTCGTTACCATTTTCGGAACATTATTATGTATGATTTGGGGTTATATCTAAATAGAGAAAAATCGTCCTTTACTTGTATAAAGTAAGGACGATTTTTTTGTGGCAGTAATATGACTTTCTTTATCCATACTTATGGGGTTGTATACGTTAATGACAGCATTAAATGTACTTTTTCATCTGAGTGGTTGATATACGTGTGAAGTTCTTCACCTTTGAATTTAATGACATCCCATTGGTTTAACTGATGGGTTTTCTCTCCTACCTTTAGCTCCAGTTGTCCATTTAATACAAGCACAATTTCTTCGGAGCCTGCTAAGTGACACTCACTGTATTCACTATTAGGTTCAAGTCGACCTCTATACCATTCAGTTCCATTTGTTTTGAATAAAGGTTCGACAAACCAGTTGTTATTATGACCTGCAAATTGGTATTCCGACCCAAAACGATGGACCTCTACATTTTCTTCAAAGGATAATAAAGAAACTAATGGAATATGAAGCCCTCTACATATTTTCCAAAGGATATTAACAGTTGGATTGGTTTCTCCACGTTCAATTTTGCCTAATGTTAGCTTACTGACATTACTAATACTCGCAAGCTCCTCGAGACTCATCCTTTTGTTTTTTCGAATCTCTCTTAAGTTCATACCTACCTGACTTGATAAATCCATATTCTCCTCCAGCAATAGTTTGCACCCCTTTTATTGACTTTGCATAATTAGTATATTATAGTATACAAGTCGATTAATTATAGTTTATTTTTAAAAATTAAAAGTTAACTATAGTATATCAAATAATAACTAAAAGAGGTGTTTTCAGTGATGGCGAAATCAAAAAACTTCCCGATTATTTGGAGCGTTTTTTCTTTGTTTATACTGTCTATGAATCTACGAGCTTCCATAACGTCTATCTCGCCAGTATTGAAAAATATACAAATGGATTTGCAGATGACGAGTGTTGTTGTCAGTTTATTAACGGCACTTCCTGTATTTTGTATGGGTATTTTTGCACCATTGGCTGGCAAGCTAAGTGAAAAATGGGGTATCGAATGGACGATTGGGCTATCCGTTTTATTAATTGGTGTATCAACAGCTTTACGGTTAGTGGCAACTTTTCCTTTATTTTTATTAGCAACCGCTATTCTTAGTGGGATAGGTATAGCCATAACAGGTCCACTGATTTCAGGCTATATCAAAAAGGAATTTCCTAAATATTCTTCTACGATGATCGGTGTATATTCTGCGGGTATGGGAATTGGAGCGTCTTTAAGTGCTGGTTTAGTTGTACCTGCTATGCATGCTTTTCATCAATCCTGGAATGCAGCTTTAGCGATATGGTCGGTATTTGCTCTTATGGGGATCATTGTTTGGATTCCTATTATTAAAAAATCTAAGAAATCTCAAGAATCCATAGAGAAATCTGCAAGTCAAAAAAGTCGACTACCTTGGGGAAACCGATATGTTTGGCTTCTTATGGTCATGTTTGGTTTACAATCTGGCGTTTATTACTCCCTCGCGACATGGCTCGCTCCTAAAGTACAGGATATGGGATATAGTGACGCCTACGCCGCAACAACGGTCACTATTTTTTCAGTCATGCAAATGATTTGTAGCTTTATCATTCCCATCTTAATAAATAATAGTTTAAAGAGAAAACCTTGGATGCTACTTTGTGCTTCAAGCTCCTTTATTGGTATTATGATGTTAATCATGGGCGGAATCTCACCTATTTTCTGTGCGACATTAACGGGCATCGGTGCTGGTGGTTTATTCCCATTAGCAATGATTTTACCTTTAGATGCAACGACTACACCAAAAGAGGCAAGTGAATGGACAGCGATGATTCAATTTGGTGGCTATATCATTAGCGGCATCATTCCAATGCTTGTTGGTGTCATCAAGGATATGACGAATACATTTGACGTTGCCCTTTTCACCTTATTATTTATAATCATCGTTATTATGGGGCTGACGTTAAAGGTTAAAACAAAGACGGAATCAGCTACTATTCGCGTTCTACCTAGTAGATGACGGAGTGTTTCAACCGTGTTTTAGATTGTAGACAAACTATATTTAGAGATTTCAGATGCTAAAATAGTTTGTCTCCTGCTAAAAATACTTTTAAATCGTAATTTCTATGCTACTATTCATTATAAGTGAGGAAGGAAGAGTCTTATGAAAATATCTGTTTACGTTGCAAGTGCATTTAGCAAGGATCATCAAGGGGGAAATAAAGCAGGAGTGGTATTGAATGAAAATACATTGACCACTACTCAAAAAATGGCCATAGCCAAACAACTAGGCTATGCGGAAACCGCATTTATATCAGCATCTGAAGTGGCAGATTATAAATTTGAGTATTTTACACCAAAAGAAGAGGTTGATTTATGTGGTCATGCCACAATAGGCTCTTTCACGATACTGATGCATTTAAATAAACTTTTCAAGGATCGCTATACGATTGAAACAAACAGCGGTGTTCTTACTATTACGATAAAAGATGACATCATATTCATGGAACAAAACAAACCGACATTCTATGATGTTATTTCTCCAAACGAGTTCATCGACTGTATTGATAGTAAAGCTATAGACAATAACTACCCGATTCAAATTGTCTCCACAGGCTTAAAAGATATTTTAATTCCTATAACAAGTGAAACACAATTACATGCACTGCAACCTAATTTTGACAAGATTAAAGAAATCAGCGAGTATTATGATGTTGTGGGGATGCATGTATATACGTTTAATGACAATCGAATCATATGCAGAAATTTTGCTCCACTATACGACATCAATGAAGAAGCAGCGACTGGAACTTCAAACGGTGCATTAGCTTGCTACCTTTATGAACAGCACCACATGCAAAAAGAAGTCTATGTATTTGAACAAGGTTATTCTTTACATTCGCCTTCCGAAATATTAGTGAAATTAGCAACCAATAGCAAGAATGAAATAGAAAAAGTTTTTGTTGGCGGCAAAGGCTATTATTGTGAAACTAAATGTTTAACTGTAGAAAATATGGAGTGAACGTAAAAAAAACGAATGCTTCTTCCCTTATTTGGCTGACGGAGAAATCTAATTCATCTTTGAAATAAAAAAACCGTTATGTTGACCATTTAATGTCAAGATAACGGTTTGTTTTTATGATAGTAAACTTACTTTAATCCCTTTGTTTAAGATATTATGATAATCGATATAGTCATAGATATCCTCATCAATAAATGAACTTAATTCTTTCAATTGATCTATTGTTAATTCCTCAATCGCTTTGTCATGATCTTCACAGTAAATAACGATGGCTCCGACAATACTATGAGCATCTCTAAAGGCAACCCCCTTGCTCACTAAATAATCAGCGACCTCTGTTGCATTTAGAAACCCTCCTTTGACAGCTTTTTTCATGTTTTCACTGTTCACCCTCATCGTAGCAATCATTTTTGACATGATTTGTAGACAAGATAAAACCGTATCCAATGCATCGAAAAATGGCTCCTTATCTTCCTGCATATCTTTATTGTAAGCAAGTGGTAAGCCCTTCATTGTTGTTAATAGAGACGTTAGCGAGCCATATACTCGTCCTGTTTTGCCTCGTATAAGCTCTGCTGCATCAGGGTTTTTCTTCTGCGGCATAATACTGCTGCCAGTAGAATAGGCATCATCAATCGTAATAAATTTAAACTCCTGGCTACTCCACAAAATGAGCTCTTCACTTAATCTACTTAAATGCATCATAATTATGGAGAAATCTGACATTAGCTCTAATAAATAGTCGCGATCACTTACCCCATCTAAGAAATTATCCACCGGCTTAGAGAAACCTAGCTCGTTGGCTGTTAATTCTCGATTAATCGCATGAGTAGTTCCTGCTAATGCGCCACATCCAAGCGGACTCTCATTCATTATTTCGATCGCTTTCACAATTCTTTTTTTATCACGGTTTAACATATTATAATAAGCCATCAAATGATGCTGAAACGTTACAACCTGCGCACGTTGAAGATGCGTATACCCTGGCATTATAACGTTATTGTCTTTAGCTTTTTGTTCTAGTCTATGTTGTAACTCTTCAATAGAGGCAATCACCTCAAACGCCTTGTTTTTTGCATATAGTCTAATATCTGTTGCTACTTGGTCATTACGACTTCTTGCTGTGTGAAGCTTTTTCCCTGTTTCACCGATTCGTTGTGTCAAATTCGACTCCACGAAACTATGAATATCTTCATAATTTCCTTCAATCCGTAATGTGCCATTATCAATATCCTCTAAAATGGAAAGAAGTGCATTAACAATATCTTGTCCTTCCTTCTCCGTCAATAAATCGCATTGTACTAACATATGGACATGGGCAATACTGCCTTTTATATCTTCCGTGTAAAGTCTTTGATCCACCTTTAATGAACTATTGAAATCTTCCATTAATTTGTTTTCTTCTTTTCTAAAACGACCGCCCCAAAGCTTCATCATTCATTCTCCTTCAACCAATCTATTAACGTTATGATATTTCAGAAATGCTTTTCTGTAATTCCTCAATATTTCCTCTTTTACGCATATACCAGACACCATTGTAAACAGCAAAATAATAAAAGGCTAAGCCAAATATAGCGACAATTACGGACATATAAGGATCCGGGATTATGCCTTTACCACCAAAATTCCCTAGGAAGGACATGAATACAAGCATTAAAATATAAAAGATAATGTATATACCACCAAGGAACTCCACTGATTGATGTTTTTGAATAAAGTAAATCACTAAATAACAGGCAATACCGATCACAAGTCCTGTAATAGCTAGTTGTACCTTACTCCAATTTGTCCAATAAATAAGCAGTGTGGCAAAAACGAATGCCATTGGCGCTATGACTTGCATACCTGGTAGCCCATTATTTTTTGTCAGACCTACCCTACGGAAAACCATAACCGTTACACATGCTGATGCATATTTAAAAATACCGATAGCTCCTACAATCGCAACGATAGCTGTCCAGCTTTTAAGTGGGAATAAAAATAATAAACCTACTAGGAAATTAAGTGCAAGTGCACGTGTTGGAACACCGAATTTCTTATTAATTGTTCCAAAATAAGATGGGAGGAAACCACTTTTCGCCATACCAAATACATGTCTTGACGTACCAGCTGTATAAGTAAGAGCTGAACCTGTTGGCGAAACCATCGCATCAGCTGTAATAATCCATGATAGCCAAACCATATTAGCCATCATGGCTAAATTAGCAAATGGTGAATCAAATTTAATGCCACTCCACCCATTCGCTAACATTTCTGTTGGAACTGCGCCGATAAACGTAATTTGAAGTAACACATATAATACTGCCGCAACACCTAAAGACGTAATGAGAGCGAGTGGAATATTTCTTCTAGGGTTGACGACTTCCCCACTCATCATAATGACATTGCCAAACCCTGTATAAGCAAAAAATATTCCGGTTGTTAAAATGGCACTTAATCCTGCACTATAGCCATTTGGAGCAAATCCTTGGCTTGAAAAATTCTCTGGTTGAAAGCCTGTCATAAAAAAGGCAATAATCGTTAGAACAGGAACAACAAACTTTACGGTTGTAATAATATTGTTTGTGACTGCAAATAGTTTCACCCCGAAATAATTAAAAACAACAAAAAATACCATTAACACCATCGCTGCTAGAATACCTGATGTTGTCAGTTGCTCCTTCGTAACATCATATAATCCTGGCCAAAATTGATTGGCATATTGGATAACACCTGATGATTCTACGGGTGCAGTAGCACAATAGCCAAACCAGATGGAATAACTAGTAACGGTAGCAAGCATTTTTCCATGTGAATAAAGCGGATATCTGGCTAAGCCTCCTGTCTCAGGTTTTACTCTTCCTAACTCAGCATAAACAAGCGCTATAAGTGTGATAACAAACGCACCAATGATCCAGGACAGAATAGCTGCCGGGCCTGCCAATTTTGCAGCTACCCATGGTCCAAAGAGCCAACTAGATCCAATTATTCCCCCTAGAGATAATGTTGTAAGTGACCAAAACCCCATTTTCTTTTTCAAATATTGTTCTTGACTCATGAATGTTCCCCTCTCTGAAAAGAGAATATTGGTATGACCCTTTTAATTTTGACGCTTCAATAAAATGACGTCTTGGCAGAAAAAATTAGATATTTTACTCTGCAGCGCAATGTAATGTAGGTAATTGTTATAGATTGTGCTCCTTTCTAGATGATGAAACATTGCACACATTTTTTAGTAACCATTAATTAAAGGTAATTAAAAGGTGTTTACCTTAAAATGATTTTATTTTAATCGTTTGAATTTTTCAACATATTTTTTTCAAAAAAAAAATAACCATCCATGAAGATGGTCATTTCAAACGATAAATTTTACTTGGTCTTCCTCTGCTAATCTGAGCGTCTTTGCCTGTATACTCTACTAGATCTACGTCACTAAGACTTGTTAAAATCCGTCTAGCATTGCTTTCATCCCAATAAAGATGTGCAGCTAAATCTTTAATGGTAAATTCTTGCCAGCTCATTTTTTTGACGATTGCACATAATTTATTATAATTTTTTAAGCTAATTTTTGCTTTTTTCAATTTTTCTAATAAAATGTCATCATTACTATGGTATGAAAAACTGACTTCATCTTCTTCCCCTACGGATTCGATGATCGTTCCATTTTCCTGCACGATGACAATGGGCTGCTCAGACTTTTCTTTTGATAGCTGAATAGCGAGCTGCGCATTAATTTCTGCCGAATGAACAGTTACCCCATAGCCAATCCCAACCGTGACGGTCGTATTGGATTCATGTGAAAGCTGAAAGATTGTCTCCTGCAAGTCCTTAATTTTCCGTTCAATCGCCCCACGAGAACTAAAAATAATATAGCGGCCATTCCCCTTCTCTAACAGAGAACCATCTAGTTGCTCACAAAATCGCAGTAAGGTTTCTTTTAATTTTAATTCTAAATACTGAAGATGATAAGTGCTTTTCGCCTTTTCAGAAATCTTGTCAAATTGCTCAATTTCGATAATTTGAACACCAATTTGAGTATCTTTAAAATAAAAAGTTCTACGTTTTTCTTCTAGTATTCGTAATGCTTGAAGAATCTCCATATCTGTAGTCGATATATGATAAGCTGGAACACCAGCCTCCTTCAGTTCTAAATAGACAGCTTCAAAGCAAGTTAAAGCACCTGCCGTCTTCTCACGATTCCAAAAATCAATATGAAAATCCACTAACTCCTTTGTGCTGGTGTTTACATCAAAGGTTTTAACATAGATCTCTTTAGGCGCAAAATTTAGCTGTTTTACGGCTTGCTCCAAATGAGAGGTCGTGATTTCATCAATACTTACCTTGTTTAAAAATTCTCCCTGATAAAAGCCCATATGCAACAAGCATTTATAAATGCCAGATTCAGTATGTTGAATATAAACTAAGTTTTCACCTGAATGTAACGTATTTTTCGCAACCATATACGAAATTTGACCAGAAAAAAACCAGGCATCCACAGCGTGATGATTTTCCTTTACGATATGGACGGTTTCATGAAAATCATGATATGGAAATGCTATAAAATTCATAGTCATTTCGTATTCTTTACCTAATTTAATGATGCGCTCTACAGATGAATTAGGGCCAATGACTCCAACTGTATACATTATTTCCTCCTAGTAAAATTACTTGATATATACCATTCTATAGAGAAATGCCCAATTTTTATAGTGTCATTTAAAAACTATCCAGAAATAAGGTATTTGACGGCAATAATGGTCACTTGCCGGATGGGAACATAAGAAGAGATCTGTACAGAATACAATTACTTGCTTGAAAAATCTATCGTAAACGATATTTTTCCATTTGTTAGTGTGGAATTCGTTCCAAAGCCTAATTGTTCGGCAATACTTTTCACTGTCGCGAGACCAAGCCCTGTTCCAGAGAAATGCTTATTTCGAGAGCTTTCGCCTACATAGAACGGTTGCCATACTTTAGAAATATCTGGTAGTGTTGTATGATTACTTATTTCCAATATACCCGAAGTAAAGGAAATCTGTATTTCATTGTCTGATGTATATTTTAGTGCATTGCTGACCAAGTTTTCTATAATATAATAGACTTTTTCCTGCTCACTATTCAGCATAAATTCAGTTACGTCCGATTGAAGAAAAATCTGTTTTTCTCCCTGTAAGGGCTGATAGCTTTGTATGATTTCTTGTAGTAGCTGGTAAAAATCAAAACGTGATAGGTTCAAAGCATTTTCTTCTGTTCGGGCATAATAAAGCATATCTGTAATGATTTTCTCCATACGATCCACTTGCTGATGTATAACTGTTAAATAGGTGCCATCATCCAACCCATCTTCGATCCCACTTGAGTATACATTGATGAGGGCGAGAGGCGTTTTCAACTCATGTGTTAAGCCGATCATAAATTGTTTTAAATCTAGATTCCTTTGTGTTAATAATTGCTGCGCTGATTCAAGCGTTGTACTCATTTTATTAATGCTCTTTGCTAACTCTTCGATTTCATCACCTGTTTGAATGGTAGCTTGTTGAAAATTCAGTTCCCCAATCTCCTTTGCAACTTGCTGCAATTCATGTAATGGATTGGTTATCTTCCGAGATAGTAGCGCTGTGACCATAATAATGATTAAAATACTCACTATCAGAAAGGCTAAATTAAAACGATTTATAAAATAGGCTATATCTGTAAAATGGGCCATAGAGGCTCCAATCATGACAAGCTGATCCCCTTCTTTCGCATAATGCACAATAAAGCTAGACTTTTGTTTCCCTTGATCATAGAGCTTTCCTACAATTTTATCCTCCGAGATAGTTTGTAGTACTTCCTCGGAAACCCAAAATTTATTTAGGGCAATATGCTCTTTCGCCAGCTGAAGTCTTAAATTTTCATTCAGGTCATTGATGGAGTCCTGTAATGGGACTGCTACAATTGTGACATCAAATTGTCGCTCCACCAATTCTGCATCCTCTAATACTTGATAAGAATCAAAGGCTTCTGATACTTTTTTATTCAGCTGATATAAATAATATTTAGGAAGGAAAAACTGACTTACAACAAGGGATATAGAAAAAGTAAGAATAACTACTAAAGTAATATAAATGGTTAGTTTTGTGCCGATTTTTTGTTTCATTCGCTTGTACTATATCCAATCCCTCTATGTGTTTGAATAATGTTCTCTCCTATTTTTTCTCGCAATCGTCGAATATGTGTGTCCACTGTTCGTGGATCTCCCATATAGTCCAATCCCCACACTAAATCTAGTAATTGATCTCTCGTCAAAATTTGTCTCCGATTTTGACTAAAAATTCGTAACAAATCGAATTCCGTTTTCGTTAACTCTATTTCTGTCCCTGCTCGCCAAACACGTTTACTTGTAACATCGAAGGACACATCATGCAATTGTTGAATAGCTTCAATTTGCAGTAATTTTTTTGCCCTCATTATCAGTACCTTAGGATAAAAGGGTTTATTGACATAATCGTCAGCCCCCTCTGCTAACGCCTGAAATTCATCTTCACCAGTGTCCCTTGCTGTAAGCATTAAGACCTTAATCTTTTGTGTTTTTTTCATTTCACGACAAACCATCATCCCATCTATTTTAGGCATCATCCAATCTAAAATGGCCAAATCAATTTTTTCTTGATAAAAAACGGTAAGTGCCTCCTCTCCATTTGTTGCGGTAAAAACCGTGAAACCCTCTCTTTGAAAATAGTTTTGTAAAATCTTTAACATATCTAATTCATCATCTGCAATGAGAATATTCATGTATGAAGCTCCTAATTATCATATTTTTCCAGATTATATTGTTCGATTATAGCAATTAATTTTTCGGGATATAAAGGATCTGTCGAGTAATTGCTTTTTTTCAAGGCATAGGCGGCTTCTTGATAGGTTGAAGCCGCCAGAACCTCTTCGTATTGTTGTTCATTCCAACTGGTACCCTCTAATAATAGCTGACGATGGTCCTTTAATGCACTTTTCCAATCAGGGTAAGCCCTAAATTCTGCTTCAGTTGTAAAGCTTTTATTTTGTTCATATTCAACTGTCGGCATTTTAATAGACTTTCCATGATATCTGCCTTTTATCCCAAACAGGTTATTTGCATTAACCGCTAATTCACTTTTACCGTAATTCGACTCCAATATAGCCTGTGCAATAATTACACTAGGCAATATCTCTTGATTTTGCTTATTTAATGCAACGGCTATTGATGCTATTTCATCAATAAATTCAACTTCGTCTTGATGACCATGTCCAAATAGCTTGACCATATAAAGGGCTAAAATAACGATAAGTAATAGAATACTGATTTTTTTCATTGTGTTTTACCTCATTTCCATTTAACTGATGGTTATATCGTAAAACAGCAATGTTACAGTTATTTGACAAAACATTAAAAGTTGTAAAAACAGCCCGTACTTTTTAAGGTACAGGCTTGCGCATTGTTTGTTTCAACCTCTTCCGATTAACAATGCGAAGTTAAAGGGAACATGAAATTCCCTGGCAGAATCGCCTTTTTTGAAAGAACAAATAAAGCGTCGTCATCATTAGGTTGGATGGTCGCGGTCATGCCATTCAAGGTAAACTCCGGCGTGAAATAAAACACCACTTTTTGGGTAGAATCTTTCACAATAATGGCTAACAACTCCTCTATATGAATGGGCTGTAAGGAGATGATATCAAAAATATTTAATACCCCCTCCTCTTCCTCCATCAATACTATTGTTTCTAATTCTTCTAGATAGTAAATGGCTTGAGGGAAAACTAACGTAAAATAAAACATTAATAAACTTTCATTTTGCTCAACAGCGATTATACTTGAATGGATATATCGATTTTTTGCATAATCCTCAAGGAGTGCTAGATCTTGCTCAACTGTCAGCTGTTGGACGCTAGTCTGCTTTCGTTGAATAGGACTTGCTGTAAGGTCTAAGCTGAATTCACTTTCATGTATACGAGTAAAGCCAAACTTCGGATAAAAATCTAATACTGTTTCATTGGCAAAGAGATACATGAAATCACAGGTCCCCTCATACTCTTTCATGATATGCAGCATCAGCTGCTTTGCCAAGCCTTGATGACGATAATGTTCATCGGTCATGACCGTACCAATCTGAATCCCCTTTAATTGCTCGCCTTTTATGCGAATCGACATTTTATAAACCGAAGCATTCGCAATCACTTTTCCTTCTTGAACAAATGAATAAGGAATATATTGGTCGTTCCAATACCCTTTGCTATACCAATCTCGAAAATCCAATCCAAACGTTGTTATCGCTAAATCATTAAAGCTTTCCTTTAATCGATCATCATGACGATAATCGCTCACTAATTCGTACTTTTCCATGTTTATTCCCTCCGATTTTATCTATTTATACATTATTATTATTGGAATCATCACCTCCTAAAAACAGAAAAAGACTCTATGAGAAAACCTCATAAAGTCTTTGCTTATATACAGAAAACAACGTTAACCACTGCAGTGGCTACGATAGTATCTGTTTATATGGATCAGACAAATTTATGCTTCTCTACGTTATCGCAAAAGGGCAATACTAAATAGACCTATCATGTTTCAAGTATGATAGAATGGCCCTTCTATTAAATTCATGGGAATTTAATTTGCGATAATAAGTTTTAGCATAAATGTCTAATCTCCCTTCTGTTTTTAAGATTACTGTAAGCTTACCACTTTTTGTTAAATGTTGTCTAGAGATATATTGACAATGTTTAGATTGAAAAAGCATGAAATAAGTATAGAAAATCCTTCAAATGTTAAATCTATAAACGAAAGTTAATCATGAAGGGAGCCTATAATTCAGCATGAAATTTAAACTACCTTTCAATAAACAACAACCACCATCCGTCGAAGAGACACCAAAAGTAAAAGAAAATCTTGTAAGGGTCGCCCCGACAACTGATCATTTTATTCAGTCGATTCAAAATGCGACGAATAACCCAGCTGATTTAATCATGAAGGCTATCCCACCGAATGTTACGCTTATTTATATAGATAATTTAGTCGATGATCAGACATTGAACAATGACATTCTTGCTAATTTGCTAAATAACCCTCAGGAAACACTAGAAGGCATTGAGATGACTCTTTCTATTCCTGAAGTTGTCAAATCCAATCTACTACAGGAAACAGTAGAATCGATGGTCAATGGGTCTGTCGTTATTCATCTAGACGGCTACTCTGAAGTTCTTATTGGCAATATCGCTACTCGAGAATCCCGATCATTATCGGCGCCAGAAAATGAGTCACAAGTAATTGGGACTCAGGTTGGGTTTAATGAAAGTCTAACTACAAATATTTCTTTAATCCGTCGCTACATAGTAAGTCCTAATCTTTGTCATGAAAAACTAAAAATCGGCACGCGTACAAATACCTCGGTCTCATTGCTATATATGAATGGCATTGCTAATGAGCAAATGGTCAATACAATGCGCCAACGAATTACGGATCTTTATGTCGATGAACTACTTGATAGTGCCGTTTTGGCAGAGATGATTGATGATAATTCATTGTCAGTATTCCCTCAGATGTTACTGACGGAAAGGCCTGACCGATTTTGTGATGCGATACTAGATGGCAAAATGGGCGTTTTAGTGGATGGTAGCTCAATGGCCATCATTTGCCCGCAAACATTTACTGAGTTTTTTCAAAGCCAGGAAGATCAAAACTTACGCTGGCAAATTGCTACCTTTCTTCGTTTATTACGACTTTCTGCCTTCATTTTATCCGTCTATTTAACACCCTTTTACGTAGCGGCTTTAACTTTTCATTATGAGGTCATTCCGCAAGCCTTTTTAGTGCCATTAAGTGAATCCAGAGCCTTAGTTCCTTTCCCACCTATATTCGAGGCATTATTATTGGAATTTATTATTGAACTACTGCGAGAAGCTGGGGCAAGGCTACCAACTAAAATTGGACAAACTATTGGTATCGTAGGCGGTATCGTAATAGGGACTGCCGCTGTACAAGCAGGTATTACAAGTAATATTTTATTAATTATCATTGCTTTAAGTGCACTCGCATCCTTCACTTCGCCGAGTTATATGATGGGCAATGTCATTCGTTTGATTCGTTTCCCGATCATTATCCTTGCAGGCTTTTGGGGTTTTTATGGCATCATGCTAGCTTTTTGTTTTATTCTTATTCATCTTTTACGTCAAACAAGCCTGGGTGCTCCGTATATGTCTCCTTTCTATCCACCAAGGTTGAAAGAAATGCGGGATAGTATTATCAGATTGCCTATTCCCTTAACAGCGAAAAGACCTGCGTTAACGAGACCAAAGGATAAATATAAATTCGAGCCTGAGCCAATAAAACCGGAAAAAAGTTGAACTGAAGGTGAAAGAAATGAATAATCCTAAACAACTTAACCCGAAAGAGATGATTAACGCTTATTTACTCTTTTTTGTCGTGCACGGCGCTCAAATTGGGGTCGGCATACAGGGATTTCAACGTATTATCTATCAAGATGCAAGGCAGGATGCATGGATTTCAGTTCTTTTAGCAGGTATTGCTACACATATTGTCACATTTTGTATGATTAAAACATTGGAAATATACGGCTCCAATGATTTATATGGTATCCAACAAGATATTTTCGGAAAATGGATTGGCAATTTTTTAAATGCTTTGTATGTCACTTATTGCACCGTCGCCTTTTTTTCTGTTCTGCGTAATTACATTGAAGTGATCCACGCATGGATTTTCCCTAGTATTGGGACATGGTTTCTGTCAGCTACTTTATTAATCATTATTATTTATGCTTTTACAGGTGGACTTAGAGTTATAGTGGGTGTGTCCTTTTTCAGTATTATTCTCTCCCTATGGATATTACCAATGCTAGCCTTTCCAATGAAGTTTGCCTCTGCGGAAAGTTTATTTCCGATTTTTGAAAACGATATTCGTTCCATTTTAAAGGGTGCCCATTCCATGACCTTTACCATTATCGGCTTCGAAATCTTAAATGTTATTTACCCCTTTGTAAAGGACAAAAAAAATATCCGCAAACCTGTTCATTTAGGGTTGTTGTTTACAACATTGATTTATGTTGTAGTCATGATAGTGTCCATTGCTTATTACAGTGAGGGAAAATTACTAAAAACAATTTGGGCAACATTAACATTGTTTAGTTTTATTAGCTTCCCTTTTATAGAACGCTTTGAATTTATAGCCGTTTGTTTTTGGATGCTAATTATTATACCGAATCTATGTCTGTATTTATGGGCTGCTTATCGAGGGGTAATTCGATTAGTTAAAATACGCGCCACGACATTTGTTTGGGTATTTTCCTTCATCGTTTTCATTTTCACAATGATCATTCAAACACGTACAGAAATTGATACGATTAACACCGTATTTGGCAATATAGCATTTTACGTTATTTTTATTTACCCTATTTTGTTATGGATCTTGGCTATATTAAAAAAGAAGTTTTCATCAAAGAAGGTGCCCAAAAATGAACAAGCTTAGATGCTCTTTTATTGTTTTTCTGTCATTGATATTTTTATATGGGTGTGCTCAAACGAATGTATTGGATAAAGTAGGGTTAACCACACTAGTGGGCTACGATGTAGGAGCAGAAAGCAAAATAGCTGCGACAGCCGTTATTCGTGAAGTCAATCCAGAGTTCCAAAGCAAAGTGGAAGTTTTGACGACAGAAAATGAAACGAGTAAAGGAAATCGTATGGAAGCGAACAGGAAGCTTTCTAAAAAAATAATGGTCGGTCAAATGAGGGTTATTTTGTTTGGTGAAGAATTAGCAAAAGAAGATTTACGTTATTATATTGATACTAGTCTAGAAAACGCAAGCGTCAGCAACGGTATTTATATGGCCGTAGTGGAAGGTAAAGCAGCACCATTTCTGAATTACGAATACAAAAATATTGAGGATATTGGTCAGCATGTATTCAGATTAATCGAGCAAAATGTGAAACAGGAATATATGATTTCGGCGACTCTTCATCAGATTGCTCATGATTATTATTCCATTGGACGAGATTTAGCTATGCCTACCATCAAAAGAGATGGTGAGTTTGTGGAGCTAAGTGGCGTGGCTCTCTTTAAAGGTGGCAAAATGGTTAGTACGCTTCCAGCAAAAGATAGCTTTTATGTAAAAATTGTCAGAGATACGTTTAAAGTAGGTTTATATGAAACCATTTTGGAGAAAGAAGATATTCCACCTAAATTACTGCATAAGCCTGCAAATAAAATAACAGTAGCCTTTGATGCCATTCACTCGAATAGAGAGATGAAATTAATTGATGCAAAAAATCCTGAGTTTGATTTAAATATTAAAATTAAGTCAAGGGTATTAGAAGTATTTCCAGATATTAATCAAGGTAACCGAGAAAGCGTGGCAGCCCTTGAAAAAGCCATCGAAAAAAAATTGACGAAGGAAATAGCAAGAGTCATTGCCCATAGTCAGGAAGTAGAATCCGATATTTTTGGCTTTGGTGAAAAATATAGAAGCGTTGTGAGACATTCTAATTTAACAAAAGACAAATGGCATGAAATGTATAAAGATATGAAAGTAAATGTGAAAGTTGATTTTGTGGTCTTAAGAGACGGTGTTTTTGAATAAGCTATTGCCCATCATGGCCTGTCATAATGGATATAAAATGATGGAAGAACATGTCATAGTGGATATCGAATGCAATACGATGTCTTTTTTCATCACTATTAACATTTTCAAATGGTCGTGTTTCGGCAATGCTCTGCCCTCTAGCAGGTCCATCTAATTTATCGACGACAGTTACAGAGTAAGACTCATAAATGAACATCTCAGGATAAATCGTTGCCATTAGTGTTAACGCATCATGGACTGGGCTACCTAGTAGTGACGGGTCCCGTTTCTGATAAAATTTTGTATAATATTCCATGAGAGGTTTGAGGATTTTTGTCTTGCCAAATGAGTCTATATAATCAACCATCCCAGGTGTAACAATCGCCTTCTGTGTAGCATTCAATGGAATAATTGTGACATTTTTCGCATAGTTGAGCACAATATTTACCGCAAATGGGTCCCCATGAAAGTTTGCTTCTGCTACGGTCGTAACATTACCTGGCACCCAAAATGCTCCACCCATAATATAAAATTCCTTCACATGTTGCATGAGCTGCTTATAAAGAATAAACATCGTCGCTAGTGATGTAAGACGCCCAATATTAACAATGATTAGCTCATCATCCTTATATTTCTCGATGATTTGAACGATTTCTAAAAAGTTTTCAATTTTTATTTCATGATCTTCGTTTGGAATAATGGGACCAAGCCCATGTTCTCCATGTATTTCTGGATAATATGTTGGCTGTTCACCAGTTAGAGGGATCTCTGCTCCTAAAATAACGGGAATTCCCTCGGGAAAATCAAATAATTTCATGACATAATAAATATTAGATACAGCATCTTTTCTTGAGACATTTCCATAATCAGCAATTAACCCAACGATTTCGATTTCTTTGTGTAATCTTGCATAAATCAATGCTATCGTATCGTCGATGCCAATGTCTCCGAATAATAAGACCTTTTTCATCAAACATAAACCTCCCTTTTACTGCCAATTCACCTATCCTTATAGTACGGTTCCTATGACCAAGACGACACTGATTGTTTACTTTTTTGGAAAAATTAGTACATAAAAACCCATCTGTCATTGGCAGATGGGTTTCGAAACGGATATATTAACGATTCTGTTCAAGGAACTGATAAACAGCCATCATTTCTTGTTTATTTAACTCTCTAATACGATTGAAAATAGGAATTTGCGCCACTGCTTCCAACTGGTTTCCTTCCGTTACCACATCGCTGACGATACCCGTTAGCCATGTATGCACGTCAATGTCTTCGATGTTTACCTTTTGGCCCTCATCATTAATACCAGTTGCACCACAGCTGACGCATGGAACCGTTAATTTATAGACACCGTCATGTAGTCCATCTTCTGTCAGAACCTTTTTCCCCTTACAGAATGGACATGCATGACTCCCTTTCACTTTATTGATTTGCGTCACTATTTTTTTATAGCCAAAAGCTTCATAAACATACGTCAGTTTTTTATATTTACCATTCGTAAAATATTGATCAATGATGGTGTCTCTCGTTTCATAAATATTCGGGAAATCACAAATCGTTACTTGATTTTTACGGCTGATGGCAGCAATATTATCTTTGATTTTATCCCAGAATGGTAATGTGTTTTGCAGAACAATCTCGTAGCCAACAAAGCTTGCAAGCTCTAATTCCAGCATTTTCAGCGATACTTGCGTTTCTCTTGGCAGTAATGAAACATCCTGTATGAGTGACATATCACTGCCTACAATGGCTTTGATTTTTTCAAGCTGTGGTAAATGGCCTACTAGTTTGATGACCTCATCAATCGGTTGATGAATTATTTCTCGAATATCCGTGTCACCAAAGCGTAATTTCTTTTGGTGATTAAGGACAGAGCCATGACAAATTGGGCAAGGGACCATCTCTCTTGTTTCCTTCATTTGCTCTTTAATGATGGATTTAGAGATAACCATATAACGGCCAATAATAAGATTAAAGCCTTCCCATTTTTTTGAGGATTTTGTTGCTTTATCATAAAATGATTTGTCCCAATATCCATATAAGAATGTATGCTTTTCTTCTTCCGTCATTTCATTATAGCTCTTACTGATATCTTGACCCAGTTCATTTTTGATCTCTTCAAAAAGGAATGCTAATTTTGAATGCTGGTAGTATTTTAGAACATCCATCACCTCTGGATACAATAAGCCGTCCCAGAATGGCACATTTTTATGTTGAATGACTAAATCAAAATCGAATTCTTCAATCTGTAATCGACCCGAACAGCTAGGACAATGATTTTCTTGGCTAAAGAAATCAAAGCTTCTCGTATCCTTATTGGTCGGATGGGCAGCCACAATATGATTGATAAGACCACCTATTTCATATAGAAAACTATATTGGCTGTATAAATGTCTTTCAAGGTCAATCGCAATAACAGGTGCAATTTTATTGGATTCATATTCACCGTAAATTAGACGCGCCATTGATGAAAGACTTTTTAAGATGCCACCTTTGTATATATTTTCGGCATTTTTAAAATAGCGAATAGGATTGTCTTGTAAGTAATGAATACCCTTTTTCGATGCTAAGGTAGATGTGATTGGTAAATCAGCTTTGCTTTTCGTAAGGTGCGATTGTTTAAAATATGCTTGATGATCCACTACATCAAGATGTGTCACTGGCCCCTGCTGTCTTTTACCAAAGTCCACAATATAATCAGAGCTTTCAAGCATATAGGCATTATGCTCAATCATGACAATGGAGATCGAATCATCTTTCAAAATATCCCTAATACTATCAATAAATTGGTTTAAAATATTTTGCGATAATCCTTTGGAAGGCTCATCAAAAATAAACAGTGTGTGAGGATTTCGCGTATTGGCGAACAGCTCTGATACTAAATGAACACATTGGAATTCACCCGTGGAAAGAGTTTGTGTTTTTCTTTCCAGCGTTAAATAGCCTAGCCCAAGTTTGATGAGCAAGCTTAAACGTTTATGCGCAATATCTTCCGTTGGGAGCTCCTCGATAATGTCTTCAATCGAGCGTTGAAAAATATCATCGATTTCGTCACTATATTTGGTCAATTTCTTTTTTATATCAAGAAATGTCGCAACAGTAGATCGGCTTGTAATTGACTGATTTCGATCTTGCCCAACCATCACTAATTTATCTTTTGGATAGCGCTTAAGAAAATCCTTTGCGATACACTCATTTACTAGAGTTGATTTCCCACAGCCAGACTCTCCTGTGAAGGTGACCAGTTGATTTTGGGGAATTTCTATCTCGGCAATTTGGATATTGCGGCAATGTAGGTCGCGGAATTGATAGAAGGTCTTTGGTTTTAGCTGACTACGTTCCCAATAGATAGGCTGTGGTCGAGGAGATTCTTCCACAATTCTTCCTCCGTATTTTCCACTCCCTGGTCCAAAGAATAGATGCTTATCTGCAGTATCTAAAACCGTATCCGAATGATCAATTAGCCAAATTTGATTTTTAGAGCCAAGTCGTTGAATCTGCTCTAAAATTTTCAAGAGTGTGTCATGGTCAAGACCTACCGAGATTTCATCAACAATAATTACCGTATTTTCGCTCGTTGCCATAAACTCAGCTAAATAGAGTCTTGTTAATTCTCCTCCTGATAAAGTACCCATAATGCGATTTAATGTTAAATAGCCAATATTCATTTGGATAATATTTTGAAGAATATGTTGTTTCTCTTCACTAATCTTTAATTCCGCTGATAATGAATGGATTGTTTCAACACTTAATTGATGGATATCCGAAATACTATATTGTCCATCTCTTATTGTTAGCTGATGCTGCTCTACTTCCTCGCTATAGCGCTTTCCCAGACATTTTTTACATTCAACATTTTTCGTCGTCCCTCGTCCTTTACACGCCGGACACCAGCCTAGTGCATTATTAAAGGAAAAAACTTCTGGAGATAAATGAAACTCTTCCGCTAATCGATCACGTATTTCCTTAAATACACCTGTATGCGTACCGATAGTTGAGCGTGGATTTGTAGATATGGATGATTTCCCTAGAAAAAGAACTAATGGCATATTCTCCATTTTTATGGCACTAAAATTCGTTTCCATAATTGCTGGAAACAAATATTGATATTCAGCCTTAGGTAATAAAGAAACAAGACGTTTTTTGGATTCTTCCCCTATCGTTTGACAAAAAGTGGTTTTCCCTGACCCAGACAACCCTGCAATGCCAAGGGATAGATCTTCAGGTAAGTCGACATCTAAACGGTTTATATTGTTGGCAATAAGTTGATTAATCTTCATTCTGTTTTCCTTCCGTGTTTACTATTTTCACAAGGACTTTAATATCTAGGAACAGTGACCTTCAGAAAATGAAAGAACACAATTCATTTGAAGGAATTGCGCTCTTTTTCATAAAGGTTGATTTGATTACTAGGCTAATACTTTTTCAAGCTGGCTAGCCATGTTAGTCCAAGCGTATTTAGCTCCTTCAATTGCTCCTTGACGAGCTTTTGTTTCTTCACTAAATCCACCTTGATCGAGATGTAACTGAGTTGTCCCATCAGATGCTTGCGTTAATGTCCATGTTACGGTTGTTGTTTCACCCGCACTTGTCCATGTATAAGATAGTTTATGTGGCTCTTCAATCTCAAGTACCTCACAATCGACAATACCATCCCACCATTCGTTTGGCTCAGCTCGGAACTGGAATTTATGGCCAACAATCGGCTGAAAATCATTGCTCCAAATCCATTTTGCAAGTGTGTCCGAATCAGTTAAGGCATGCCATACTTGCTCGATGGAACTTGTAAATGTAAAATCTAATGCTACATCTGGTTTCATTTGTCTTCCCCCAATAATAAATGTAATTTTGAAATTCTTGCTTTCCAAAAATCTTCGTAAATCGATATCCAATCTTGTATTTCTTTCAATGGAGCCGCATTTAGCCTATATCTTGTTTCCCTACCTTCTTTTCGAGCGATCACAAGACCTGCGTCTTTCAGGATAGTTAAATGTTTTGACACGGCAGTACGTCCCATATCAAAGTGAGCCGTTAATTCGTGAAGCGGTAACTCATCTGCCTTAGCTAATAAATTAATCAATTGGCGTCTTGTAGGGTCAGCAATGGCTACATACACGTCACGCTCTTGATGATTGTTATTCAAAACCACCACCCTTTCTAATATGACACTAAATGGTGTCCTAATTATATGACACCGTTTAGTGTCTAGTCAATTATTATTTTGGACATTTTGCTATGGATTTTATACTTATCAATACAAAAAACACAAAGGTGAGCTCCTCTGTGCTTGTATTGATGATGATTGTCTATGGATATTTTGCTTTGGACATGCCATAAAACAGGCATCCATCTGTTTTTTGGTTATTTTTATGCAAGCTCTAATGGTAAAAATGCATATTCACCATCTCGAATAATTGGACATTTACGAACTTTGATCGGAAATTGGAAAAGGGGTCCATCCAAAACGGTAGTATGGAATTCTCCCCCTTCTCCACAAGGGTCGATATTACGCTCTTCCAGCTCTTTTATATAATCAGGGGTAAGTACTCGTCCTAAATCCTCTTCTGTCATGCCTAATGACAGATTAACGGTCACTACCATCGTGACAAACCCTAAGTGAATAAATTCATCAACAGCTTCCCGATGATTCATCTCCCATAACGGCATACCAAGCTTTAATCCAGCTTTTTTCGTCACCTCATCATGCCAGCAGCCGTGTGCGGGCATATCTAAATCGCCCGTAACTAACACCTCTGCCCCTTGATTTTTCGCATTGTTTAAAAGTTCAATAAATACACGTTCATAATGCGTCCAACTTGCCGCAGCCGTATAAACTGGCAATCCGATAGAATCGGCTTGAGCCTGTATAAGCTCGGGTGGCATACCGTGTGATCGAGAACGTTTCCCTTCCTCCTCCAGCATGACAATCAGACCTATCGCTCGTCCCACCTGTGATGCTTTATATAAAGCTAAAACACTATCCTTTCCCCCACTGAATGAAGCGATGAATGGATGATTTTGCGCATTATTTTTCCAGCCAGTTGTTTCTGTCATTTCTATTTCTCCTTTTACTGTCCATGAAGATCAATCCTTCTTGCACTGTTATTAGGTAGTCGTTAATAAGTTAGCTTCTTCAATTTTGCTCACCTAGGTTATTAATTTATCTTACATGATAAAGATGAAGGATATCACCCCTTTATTTTATCACAAGCATGCTGGATATTTATGTTAAGGTATAGATAACGGTTGATGGAAAAAGGAGGAATGTTATGAGTGATTATGTAAAAGCACTAAGACAACAGGTTGGGACAATGCCTCTTATTTTGGTAGGTTCAACGGTCATTGTCTTGAATGACGAGAAACAAATTCTTCTCCAGCTGCGCTCTGATATAAAAATGTGGGGTTTACCTGGAGGAGCGATGGAGCCTGGTGAAAGTTTAGAGGATACTGCTAGACGTGAACTGTTTGAGGAAACTGGCCTACAAACCTCCCAACTTCGTTTTATAACGATGCTATCTGGTCAGCAGGATTATTTTCACTATCCAAATGGGGATGAAGTATATGGGGTAACTGCCGTCTTTATGGCAGATCAAATAGATGGACAGCTTGCAACGGTTGATGGCGAGAGTTTACAGCTAGGCTATTTTTCTTTAGATGCGTTGCCATCTAATATCGTCAAGAAAGCAAAAGTTATTATCGATACCTATTTATTAAAGGAAAACTTCACTAACAAGATGAAAGGTCGTGACTACGTTGAACGTTTTTAAAGCAATGTTATTTGATTTAGATAACACCTTACTTAATAGAGATGAGGCAGTAGATAGATTATTTTTCAAGCTAGTAAAAATGTGTTACAGGGATGTCGATCATACGTTAGAAAATGAAATGCGACAACAATTTAAAGTTTATGATGGAAAATACTTTGGTCAGCGTGATAAAACCGATGTTATCGCATCATTTTTTGATGAATTTCCTCCGCAAAATGGCATGCCAAACCATGCTATTCAAGACTTTTGGAATCTTCACTTCCCTCAATGTTTTGCTGTTCATCAGGATACGATAACGTTCATTCATCGTATAAAGCAGCAAGTGAAAGTGGGCATAATCACAAATGGCTCTGTAGAAAGGCAGAAAGCTAAAATAGCCTATACAAATTTAGATCGCTGTTTTGATACGGTCATTATTTCTGAGGAAGTGGGATTTAGTAAACCAGATAAGCGTATTTTTGAAATGGCCTTAAAAAGACTGAATGTCAATCCAGAGGAAACTCTTTTTGTTGGGGATGACTTAGAAAAGGATATTGATGGGTGTCAACAGGCCCGTATAAAGGGCATCTGGTTTAATCCAGACATGCGCAAAAATGACACTACTATTCAGCCATATGCCGAGATTCATACGTTGGAGCATTTAGGAAGCTACTTCAAATAAAAGAACAAAACCCCTGAGTTTTCTCCCAGGGGTTCGTGTCTGTACTATTAATATGCTTGGGCAAACCAAACAGTATGTTTTGCTTCATTTCCACAGCAAATACACGTCGTTTTTGTTATTGGTGGATTGAATGGAATATTGCGAGTCGTGTATTTCGTTTCTTCCTTCACTTTTTCCTCACACCCATCTTCCCCACACCACCCAGCAAGTATCCAGCCTGGAATAGTGCCGTTTTCCTTAGCTGTTTCAATGTGCTGCTGTAATTGTGGCAGTGTATCAATCGTTGAATGAGCATGTGCCTCTCTGAATCGACGAGCCTTTTCTAGTAAGCGTGTTTGCATCGTCGTTAATTCGTCCTCAATGGCTGCCACAATAGTTGATAATTCAATCGTCTGTTTGTCATCCTCATCACGTGCTTTCAGTAAAGCTTGATTGTTTTCAAGATCACGTGGGCCTAATTCGATACGAACAGGCACTCCTTTTAGCTCCCATTCATTAAACTTAAAGCCTGGCGATTGGTCTGAATCATCAAGTCGTACGCGAATCCCCTTCGCTTTTAATGCCACAAAAATTGCATCCAGCTGCTCCATAATTTGAGGATTCTTTTTCCAAGGTCCTACTGGAATTAAGACCACTTGGGTTGGAGCAATTCGTGGAGGTAACACTAATCCTTGCTCATCCCCGTGCACCATAATGACAGAACCAATTAAACGAGTAGATGTCCCCCAAGATGTTGTGTGTACATATTCGTGCTGGTTCGCTTTATTTAAATATTTTATGTTAAAGGCTTCTGCAAATTTTGTCCCTAAATAATGAGACGTACCTGCTTGCACAGCCTTCCCATTTTTCATCATTGCCTCAATCGAATACGTATCGACAGCTCCTGCAAAACGTTCTGATGGCGTTTTCTGTCCATCATAAACTGGAATTGCTAGAACTTGCTCCACTACTTCTTTATAAATGTCTAGCATTTGCATCGTTTCTTTACGTGCATCTTCCTCATCCACATGAGCCGTATGCCCTTCCTGCCAAAGGAATTCTGAGGTACGAATGAAAGGCAATGTTTTCTTTTCCCATCGGAAGACATTTGCCCATTGATTAATGAGCACAGGTAGGTCACGGTAGCTTTTAATCCAATTTGAATAAAGATGGCCAATCATCGTTTCAGATGTGGGACGAAGTGCTAAGCGTTCTTCTAATTTTTCACCTGCTGCTTCTGTCACCCAAGGAAGCTCAGGTGAGAACCCTTCAATATGATCCTTTTCCTTTTGGAAGAAGGATTCAGGAATTAGCATTGGAAAATAGGCATTTCGATGACCTGTGTCTTTAAAACGACGGTCCATTGCCTCCTGTATATGCTCCCAAATTTCATAGCCATCTGGTTTAAAGGCGATACAGCCACGAACTGGCGTGTAATCCATTAAATCTGCTTTTTGAATGGTTTCGATATACCATTTTGAAAAATCCTCTAGTTGTTTTGACATTGTGCTTACCTCCATTTTTTTGTAAGTATTCTATTTGATGAATAAAAAAAGCACAAAGCTATCCTTGTATAAAGGACGTCTTTGTGCTGGACCCGACGTGGTACCACCTTGAATTTAGCTTTAAGCTATGCTTAAAACCCTCTAGCGTTTAGTAACGAAAACGACTCGGTTATGTTTTTCATAACTTCTCCGTGGTAGGTGTTCAGTAAAGAAGCGGTGATATAGCTCTCAGCAAATGCTATATTTTCTGTTTCACTATTCTTACTTACTTGGCCACATCATCAAATTGTAATTTATATTATCTCTCACTTTAGCAAAATCATTCATAAATAGCAATTAATAACTGGAACTATTGGTGAACGACTGTAAAATTAAATTTGTAAAATCCTCTACAGAAAGAGGCTTACTAAAATAATAGCCTTGAACATACTCACAGCCATGCTCACGAAGTACGTTTAATTCAGCTTCTTCCTCGACACCTTCAGCAACTACTTGTAGGTTGAGCGCATGAGCTAAAGAAATCATGGCGGAAATCATTGCAATACCTGATTTTTCAGGAACGATATCACGAACGAAAGCACGATCAATTTTAAGTACATCCACAGGGAATTTTTTTAAGTAATTTAAAGATGAATAGCCTGTCCCGAAATCATCTAATGAAATCGTAATTCCAAGCGCACGCAATTGATTAATCGTATTAATTAAATCTTCTGTATAATCAAGCATGCTCATTTCTGTAATTTCAATTTCTAATAAATGTGGGTCAATGCCTGTTTCCGCAATGACTCCCTTCACCATATCTACAAAGCCTGAAGTACTTATATGAATGGGTGAAATATTAACAGCTACTCGTAATCTGAGATTATGTGATTTATTCCAAAGTTTAGCCTGTGCACAGGCCTTACCTAGCACCCATACACCAATATCATTAATTAGTCCACATTCTTCAGCAAATGGAATAAACCGATCTGGCGGGATATGTCCCAATTCGGGATCATACCAGCGTAATAATGCCTCCATACCAATAATTGTGTCTGTTTTTAAATCAATTTTTGGCTGGTAATGTAATTCTAATAAATCCTTTTTTAAAGCTTGATGTAATTTTGTTTCTAGTAAAAGCCATTTATCATTCGCTTCATCCATATTTGCACGGTAGAGACGATATTGATTTCCTCGCGTAGATTTAGCAGCATACATCGCAATATCAGCATTTTTCAGTAATTCTTCTACAGTGTTTGCGTGATCTGGGAAAATACTAATGCCTATACTAATACTTGCATAAAATTCATAGTTATCTACTACAAAGCTTTCATTAAAGACACTAATAATTTCCTTGGCCATTTCCTCTATACGATTTACATCATTTAAAATCATGACAAATTCATCGCTATTGTGACGATAGAAAGAATTAGAGGTATAATCAATATTCCGTAAACGATTCGACATTTCCACTAAAAACATATCACCGATAATATGACCAAGCCCATCGTTAATGTGTTTAAAACGATTCACATCAATGAAAAATAACGCAAACTTTTCTCCTGTACGTCGAGATTGATGGAATTCATTTTCTAAACGCTGTTCTAATTTACGACGATTTGGTAGCCCTGTTAATTCATCGTGATAGGCTATGTGGGTAATTTTTTTAATATCCTTTTGCGCTGTAATATCGACGCGTATTGCGATATACTGATAAGGCTTTCCCCGCTCATCAAGGAATGGGAAAATAGTTGTCTTCACCCAATATAAACTGCCATCTTTCGCTCGATTGCAAACCTCGCCATTCCACATCTCACCATTACCGATTGTTCTCCACATCTCTCTAAAGAAAGATTTAGGATGATAGCCTGAGTTCAGTAAACGGTGATCTTGGCCTACTAATTCTTCACGCGTATACTTCGAAATTTTACAAAAATGATCATTAACAAAAGTAATTTTTCCGGTACGATCTGTAATTGCCACAATAATGGAACTATTCATAGCGGAAAAAATATCTTGCAATTCTTTAAGACTGTAGTTCATTTGATTACTACTCGGCGTGATATTCATCATTTTCATTCTCCATTCATTAAAATATGAAGGGTTTGGTACTTTTGCTTTATTTTACAGCGAGGTATAAAGTTGTGGTATATCGCCCTTTTTTCTGTAATTATATTATAGTCTTAGAAAAGCAGTTAATTCAACCCAAATATGAAATCATTCGAGTCAAGGTTGGGATAGTTTTTGATATAAAATACAAATATTAGTTATTATTAACACTCTAAATTGTCTAATTTTAAAGTTTTTGAATACTTTTGTACTATTGATAGTATTTTCCTTAGGCTATTTCTCCATTAAATACAAAATACTAATAACTTATAAATTTATCAGATTGTAAAAATGAACAAACAAAATGCCTTACTGTTACTCATAAGCAGTAAGGCATTTTAATAGCTAGGAGACCTCATATTCTATTGATCCTCCAGATGTTTTAGCATGCTCATTATAAGCATGTAACTGCTCTTGAGATAAATTTAACATATAATAATGAAAATTGATGGGCTCTAATCCATGCTCCTCACATATATGTCGATAATATTCATAGCCTTCTCGATAATCAGTCATCTTTATTTCTCCCTTTCACTTGAACTACTTTTCCTTGTACGTATAATATCGTGACATTTCTACTTTAGAAATCAACGAATTTTCCAAAATCTTTTTTTGAAATGATGAAAGCCCAGTCCATGTTACTTAGTATGGCTGGGCTTTTCATAAAATATTCGCGTCGGCTTCCGTCATCACCATATTCTTTTAAATCCCTAATTGTTTTGCTTGCATATTATAAGCGGAAAGTTGCTTCTGCGATAACTGTAATACATAATAGCGGAAAGAAATTGGCTCTAATCCATAACGCTCACACATTTCACAATAAAATTCATATCCATCTCGATACTTTGACATTAAAAATTCCTCCTTAGTTGAATCTGTTTTATAACAGTTGTTTTTATTTTTATTTAATATATAACAGATTATGATGGACGTCAAGTGCTTATGACAGAAAAAAATCATAAACGCTTGCATCGCTTTACAAGCGCTTATGAACACCTAAAATATGGAGTGTTTTTGGCATTCAATGGTAAAATAAACTTTAGAACGGAGGGAAATGCACAATATGAAGAACATCATAGCAGGAATTATGTTAATAGTAGGTTTAGGAATGATAGCTAATACACCTGTATTGGCAGGGCCTCTAGCAAACAAGAAGTAGAGAATAGGCCAATCGAAGTGGTCGTCAATGGTGAATTTATCAAGCTGGATATACATCCACTCATGGACCGACATCATCTTTTCATTCCTATCCGTGCCCTTGCATCACTTGGACTTTCCTTTAGTTTTAATGCTAAGACTAAAATGACAACCGTGCAAAATAAAAATGGTGATTACTTAAAAATCACTGCCAATAGCCATTCTTCTTCTAACAATGGACAAGATGTACAAATGGAGGTGCCTGCGCAAAACCGCGAAGGTCGTATCCTTGTTCCTCTCAGATTTGTTTCTGAATCATTGGGTTACGACATATATTTTGAACCCATTCGTCAATTCGTTTTCATTCATGCCAAAGACTATTCGTTTGATTCGTCTATATTGGAGCAGGAGGATCTTCAAGCAGCGCGCAAAGCTGCTATTGCTCTACCTATAAAGGCCGATTTTAAAACACTAGGCACATCTGATGGACATCGCTTACACAGTTATACCTTCCCTATCGGTCGAGCAGATGTATATCATTTACTCGATGCTATGTTTACATTTGTGGAAATTAAAAAGGGTCAGGCCCTTGCCATTGGACAGCTTTTCCGTGAACGAAGAGTGCCATCTATAGCCGTAGGGAATATTTCATCCAATATGAGTTTAGATACTGACCCCATCATGGAACTCTATAACCATGGAAATGTGCTTTTTACTGAGTATGAGGACAATACAGCTAAAGCTAGTTACACTGAACAAGACTGGATATTTTATAGAAAAGAAAATGAAGATGGACATTTATTCAGACCTCATACAAAAGCTTCCTAATCAATGATCAATCGCAAAAAAACCCATCTATCTGGTTAATGGATAGATGGGTTTTCAAATTAATTTGATGCCTGTTGCCAGCTATTTTTTATTTCCTGAATTTGCTGGATATGACGTTGTTCATGGAGATAAATTTGCTCAATCCATTGATCGAGTGGACATTCACCAAGAGCTGGATGCTTCATAGTGTGCTTTGCTAAAGCATCAGCGTCCTCAATCGTTTCTAAAAACCCGAGAAATTCTGCTCTTGTTTTTGCTAGCAATTCCACCATCTTTTGAACATGGAAAGGATTTTCCGATGGCTCCACTATGCTTGGCGCTTGAAATTTTCGTGTACGGTCTAACAGCAGCTGCATATCCTTTCGGTCAGGAGACGATTGTTCCTGTGATTTTAAGCCCCATGTAACAGCCTTCTTTGTAGCTTCCTCTACTAAAATCAGGTGATGACAAATTTGTGCTATACTCCAATTTTGTGCATCTGGCTTGTCATTAAATTCGGTATCACTTAAATGATTAATTTCCAGAAGTAATTGCTCTCTTGTGGCATCAAATTGATCCTTTGCAAATATGATCATACGCTACCCCCTTCATTCGTTATACCTTTATATTCGACAGAGGTGGGTGAAAATCATCTTTCATGCACCATATTAAATGGATTGTTTTCTAAAACCTGCTGTAGCTGTTCATCCTCAATATGTGTATAAATTTGAGTGGTTGCTACACTTGAATGCCCTAAGATGTGCTGTAAGCTCCTAATATCAGCACCAGCCTTATACATCAAAGTTGCCGAAGTATGGCGCAGCTTATGTGGTGTAAGTCGTTCCTTTTGAAGACCTGATTGCTGATTAATTCGCTTCACGATTTTAGCTACAGTTTGCCGTGTAAAACGTGTTCCCTTTTGGGAGACAAAAAGGGGCTCATCTCCGTTTCCCTTATATGGTGTTTTCCCACTATTCTCATAGTCTGCTAGTGCCTGCATGCAGCTATCATTCAAGTAAACAGTACGCTCCTTATTGCCCTTCCCGACAACGGTTAAATGACGTCCTTGTATAGATGTAATATTAAGCTGGCATAGCTCTGTCACACGAATTCCTAAGTTTAAGAAAAACATCATCATACAGTAATTTCTTGGTGATGCCTGATTAGCAGGTATGCCATCTATAAATTGTGTAGCTTCTTGAAAATTCATATAGATGGGTCTTTTTCGACCAATTTTCGGTGTTTCTAATTCCTCTGCTGGGTTTTCCTCAATTAGTCGCCGTTTCCCTTTTAAGTATTTGAAAAAGGATTTTAATGTCGCAACCTTCCGTGCCCTTGAAGCTGCAGAATTTCCACGCTGTACCTCACAATACTCCATAAAGTAATAAAGGTCCTCCAATGTAATATCTCGAATTTCTTCTATTGTAATGGTGGCAATATCAATGACTGATAAATTTTCTATATCAAGATCCTCCTGGACAGCTGTATGGAAACGGAAAAATAAAGTCAAATCATATTCGTATTCTTTTCTTGTGCGCTGGGACTTTCCTTTGATGGTAGTTAAATAAACAAGAAAGTCCTTCATGATTTTTGGTTGTTTTGTTTTTTGCATCCCAATCACCTCTATTTGCTCTATTTTACCATAAAAAACGTTCCCAAATATAAATTTGGGAACTTTATTGAAAAAACAAGCTACTTTTCTACACTAAAGAAACGTACGTTCTATATAAGTGAATAAAAAAGATCCCCTTTTATATAGAGGACCTTCTGACTAAATAAGAAAAGAATTGTGACAGTTTTTGGTTTTTAGGTATAAAGTTGATGTTCTATGAATATTAAAATCTAGTATACTTCTATTGCTTTGTGAGGCGACTCGAAAAATAGAAAGGTGGGTAACTGCCCATGTCGATTCGTCTCACAACACGCATGGTATTATTTGGATAAAATGACTATTTTACAAAAACTGAGTATTTCTGATCAGCTTGTTTTGTAAGAGACCAGTTCGTCGATAACATTTGCTGTAGTTTTGTGACCGTTTCCTCATCACACATCAAATGCTGGATACCAGTTTCTAAAAGTTGGTAATCTATCCCTTCTTCAAGGTTAAAGCGCAGGTGCAATAAACGTTGGATGCCAGGTAATGTTACATACTTGATTCGATAATGGCCATGTAACGCATCTAAGAACTCTTGTTCGCCACCCTGAAAAAGTGCCATTGTTTCACTAAAATCATAGTTTGGTACTTGTTCCTGCCAGGCTGATACATCCCCCGCCCGTAAAGCACGTAAGATTTCCTCGTCAGAAAAGTTTAATTTAGAAAGTTTATCAAGTTCATAAGCTTGCATTAGATTAATGATTGTCATGAATGTTAGCTCCTTTTATGTATTTACTCACAGTGTACCATGTTTTTATTACTACTCAAATTCGGAGGGATCCATATGATGAATTTATATGATTCTAGTCTGTTTTTCGATGAAATGTTTGATGGCAATCAACCGAAGCCCCATTATCGATCTTTTCATCATAAGCTATCCATTTTTTCGCAGGAGCAACTCGAGGAGAAATATCGTCAAGCCCAATCAAGCTTTCTCAGACAAGGCATTACTTTTACGGTCTATGGTGCACAAGATGGAACCGAAAGGACCATGCCCTTTGATTGCGTCCCTATCATTATTCCTCAAACACAGTGGGCAAGTATTGAGGCAGGCGTCAAACAACGTGTGGAAGCACTGAATTTATTTTTACAGGATGTGTATGCTGAACAAAAAATCATCCGTGATGGCTATATCCCTAGAAAGCTGGTAGAAAAGAATCCATATTTCTCGCCAATCATGCAGGGACTTAAGGTGCCAATTGCTAATCATATATTTTTAGCAGGTATTGATTTAATACGGGATGAAAACGGTGATTATTTCGTGCTGGAAGACAATTTACGGAATCCTTCAGGCATTTCTTATGTGTTTGAAAACCGTGACGTCATGAAGGAAGTGTATCCAGAATTTTTTTCAAAGCATACGATCTTATCTCTTGATAAGCAAATGGCTAACATGAAAAAAGCACTGCTTGCCCACCGCCCACCTACTATGGATGAAGGGCGAGAACCAAAAGCTGTGCTACTAACAGCAGGAATGTACAACTCGGCCTATTATGATCACGTATTTTTAGCTCAGCATTTAAGTATTCAACTGGTGGAGGGCCGCGATTTAGTCGTACAGGATTTAAAGGTTTATATGAAAACCATCTATGGTTTACAGCAAATCGATATTATCTATCGCCGTATCGATGATGATTTTTTAGATCCGGTTGCATTCCGTGAGGACTCTTTATTGGGTGTCCCTCATTTAATGGCAGTTTACCAAGCAGGCAATGTGGCCATTTTAAATGCTGTTGGCAATGGCGTGGCAGATGATAAAGCGATGTATGCCTATGTCCCTGAAATGATTCGCTATTACCTACAGGAAGAGCCAATATTACCGAATGTGAAAACCTATCATTTAGAAGATGAGCAACAGCGAGCGTGGGTACTGAAGCATATTCAGGAGCTAGTCATTAAAAATGTGAGTGCATCCGGGGGCTATGATATGCTGATTGGTCCTCATGCAAGTGAGGAAGAAATCGCTTTGTTTAAGGATAAAATTATGGTGCATCCATGCCAATATATTGCCCAGCCAACTATCAAATTGTCTAGAGCACCATCCTTTCAAAATGGACGATTCTATCCTTGCCATGTGGATTTACGTGTGTATGCCATGAAGGGTGAGGATTGTTATGTATTGCCAGGCGGATTATCACGAGTGGCCTTACAAGAAGGTTCACTTGTGGTCAATTCATCGCAGGGCGGTGGTGCTAAGGATACATGGATTTTAAAGGAGGAGTTGCAGCATGCTGAGTCGAGTAGCCGACGCGTTATATTGGATGGCACGGTATAGTGAACGTACACAAACCAATACACATATATTACAGGTACAGCTGTTGAATATGTTGGAGCAATCTGGGCAAGAACATGATTATATTGATCATTGGGAGGCTGTATTAAATATTTGTGCCTCAAAGGAGGAGTATTTAGCCAATTATACAGCTATACGTGTGAACCCATTAATTGATTATCTTCTGTTTTCTGATAAAAACGGAAACTCTCTCCATGCTACATTACGCGCCATTCGAGAAAATGCCCGAGTTACGAGAGATCGTATACCTGCGGAGCTATGGGAAATACAAAATGCCTTTTATTTAACTAAGCAACAGGACATACTAACAATGGATCGGCCTATCCCATTAATTGATCTTCAAGCTTTTTTACAGGAAGTTCGGAAAACGTTGTGGATGGTGACTGGATTAATTGAGGACACGATGGATCGGGATCTCCCCTTTTATTTCATGCAGATTGGGAAATGGCTGGAGAGAGCAGAAAAAACAATGCGGATGACGTTAATTATTCTCGAACAACAGAAAATAACTGGCCCATCCCTTCATGAAATGGATGGTACATTTCTATTAGAGCTTGCTGCCGCAAAAGAATCATTTTTGCAGAAGCACCGCCAAACCAATCTCTTATCGGTCATTCGATATTTATTGCAGGATGAACATTTTCCTTGCTCGATCATGTTTTGTCTGAAAAAATTAGAAGAAGCTCTCAAGTCCATCGAGCATGATCCTTTGTCGTCAAAATGTTTAACGCTTCATTCGACCATCAAAAGCTTCGTCCTAGCAATTGATCATCTTGATTTTTGGTCAATGAGCGTTGAGCAAGCCATCACTATAATGGAGGAAAGATTGAGTCAGTGGATTGCCTTTAGCGAAACATTCTCGACAATCTATCATTTATATGAACCCAGCATACAACCTTGAAAGGAATCCATCACAGCTCCCTTTCAACAGGCAAGTCAGTAAGCAGAAGGAAGCGGACACGATGAAATTTGAAATTCAACATACAAATATTTTTCAGTATGAGTCTGAAGTCGATCAAAGCTTAAATACGATTCGTTTAAAGCCGCGGAGTGATGAGCGTCAACGGCTGTTATCCTATCGAATTGCAATTACTCCATCCTCTCTTACCCGTGAGCATACGGATATTTGGGGAAATACAGTAGGTTCATTTTATATTCCTGAGCAGCATCAAGTACTAGAAATTCATACATCGTCGATTGTCAGTATCCAGCGTGCGCCATTTATTCACCGCATTCAATATTCGCCCGAAATGCAGACTATTTTTCACTCACAACTATTTTATGAACATTATCTTCCCTATTTAAAAACAACTCATTTTACGTATATGACAGAACAACAGCTGGAGGAAGTTTTTCATGCAATTGGCCATGCTGAAAATCCTGTGCTCTTTTCGCTTAATTTAATGCAATACTTATACTCTAGCTTTGAATATGATCCTTCAGCAACAGATGTGGGTACAACAGCCAGTGAGGCGTTTGCCCTAAAACGTGGCGTATGCCAGGATTTCACTCATGTTATGCTAGGTGTATTGCGTTCTAAAGGAATTCCAGCACGTTATGTTAGTGGTTATTTATATGTCGATGAAAATTCAGCTCTCGTCGGCGATATTGCAACACATGCTTGGGTAGAAGTTATGATACCTGGTATTGGCTGGATTGGTCTTGATCCAACAAATAATGTGGAAGTATTAGAAAACCATATTATTTTGTGTATTGGTCGAGATTATAGTGATATAAGCCCTGTTGAAGGGGTTTATTCAGGAGGCAAGCATGATTTAACCGTAAAAGTAAGTGTCAAAGCATTGAATCACTTATAAGAAATAATGACCTGTGCAGGAATGGCGACATACGCGATTGCTGCACATTTTTTATTCAAAGCGCTGTTGTCTTTCTGTTAGTACCCATTTGCGAACATAGCCCATTTCTTGCTGAATATGTTCCAGTGTTTTCTCTTCCTGAAACGCCCTTTGCATAACGGTATAACGCAAATCGGTAGCTCTGACGTTTTTTCCAATATCTTTAGACATCGTTTGAAAAATACGTTCCACTGTCTTCGTCGTAATCGACTTTGTCATGCTTGCCTCACTCACCCACACCCATTCCTCTACCTTTTTGTCATGCATGGATTCTGTTTCTTCCTTATAATGTTCTAGCATGTCCATAAGTAAGGGTGAACACTTTACCTCACGGCGTCCGTTCCGATTGGCAATAAAAAGAGTTGATTTTTCCCTTTGGAAATGCGACCACTTCATCCGTACAAGCTCTGCTGGCTTACAACCTGTTTCCATCAAAACTTGAACAATACAACCATTCCGTCTCGCCAGCCATGCATGCTCTGCTGATTTTGCATATTGAAAATAAGTCGGCCAAACATTAGCCATTTGCCCGATTTGCTTATTTGTGAGTACTTGTAACGCCTCTTTTCGCCTTTTTCTCGGCTGTAAAATATGTTGATAATCAAAGGGCTCCATCCATTCTCGTAAGAATATAAAGTCTACAAAGCCACGCATTGTTGCTATTTTATGATTAAATGTATTGATATTGCTATAGGTCTCCTTTATATCGTGACAATAAATTTGTAATAACTCTTGAAATTGGTGATCTACATACAAGTAATTTTTTTCATGGGCGAAGGATAAAAAATGCTGCCCATCCATATTGTACTGCTTCATCGTTGCTGCACTTTTCTTTAATGACTGCAACAGCAACATATATCTGTTCCACGCGTCCTTTAGTGTGATCATTCATTCCCTCCTTGTTGACTGAGCGGTAGTTATTTTCATTTTACTATATATTGCGTGCGTATGTTCTTGTTTTTGATATAAGATTATAGTGTCGGATAATCTGTAATCAAGGCTCATACCCGCTCCCATCCTTCAAGGCTTCTTACATAATTAAGAAACAAATGTTCGTCTTTTAGTTTCTCATACCTTTTGCTTTCTTACAATAGTAAATTCCGTTCCTTGTTGTAGAACAATTGCTATTTATTCCACCTATTTTGTATAACAACGCAATTTTATATGAAAATTCGTATAATTTCGTGTTTATCGTTCCTTGTGCTATATAATAAAGGTATAAACAAATTAGGGGGCTCTTAACATGCAAGTAAAGACGACTCGACTGGAAGCAGAAGATGCAAAAATTATTTATCAAGAAACTGCTGGGCTAGCAATTATTACGATCCATCGACCACAGGCGAAAAATGCATTAACCGCAAATATGTGGGATCAATTAGCAAAAATTGCCCTACAAGTATTAGATAATCCTAAAAATAAAGTCCTTATTTTACGAGGCTCAGGACAAAATTTCACTGCTGGCTCTGACATTAAAGAATTTAATGCCATCTCTCTCGACAAGGCTGAGGAGGCGTTTATACATATGGAAAAGACCATTTCCACTATTGAGCGCTTGCCGATTCCTACGATTGGTGTGATTAATGGGCCTGCCATGGGGGCTGGGTTGGAATTAGCGCTAGCCTGCGACATCCGGATTGGCTCCGATAAAGCCAAACTCGGCATTCCTGTTGGTAAATTGGGGATCACTTTAAATAATAAATTTGCACAGCGCTTAGTACAGCTTGTCGGCCCTGCTACAACCAAGGATTTAGTATTTACAGGAAGAATGTTTAAAGCAGAGGAAGCTTACAAGCTTGGGATGCTCAATTATCTTGTAGCAGAGAAGGATTTAAATAAATACATGATCCGCATGGGTAAGCTTGTGGCGGGGATGTCTCCTGAATCCTTATTTGCAGTCAAGCAATCTGTCCAAGAATGCCTGGATAGTGTTCCAGCCTTATGGCATGGCTCCACGCCATTTGTCGGCAATGATTTTGCAGAGGGTTGCCGAGCATTTGTTGAAAAGCGCCAGCCACTGTTTACGCGTCAACCTAAATAAAAAACAGGTACTCTTCTCGCCCTATAGCGACGGGAGTACCTGTTTTTTATGACTTTTTCTTCTGTATTCCGGATTTTGCATGAACATGGATAGCATCCAATTCATAGCCAAAATGCGCATAAAACTCTGTCTGAACTGCTTGTTGTAAGTTATATAAACGTTCTGCCAAGGGATAATCGATCGGTAGCCTTACCTGTAGGGTCAATATAGCTTGGACTTGTTCACCTAGCACAAATTGGACTTGCTCCACCTTTTGCACAAAATCTTGTTGTTGACAGCAATACGTAAGTAGCTGGACATAAACATGATGACTAATCTCAATATACTCCCGTTGAAAATCAGGACGAACAATGGTTGTTTCCCCTATCTTTTCACGTTTTGTTGAAAAAATCTCCATTCCCTTTAGCACCAGTCGCTTAAAGAAGTTTTGCTCAACTTGTCGATAAGGGATCGGCATAACATGCTTCCCTTGCGTTTGACGAATAAAACGAGCTTTTTGAATGTCCTTAAAGGAACGAACATCTTCCACATCATAATAATGCTCGATAGCCCCTAGCTCCAGCTGCTTTGCAATACTGTTTGTCATTTTCGTTGACGTCCCAATAAGTAAAATAGATTCCACTCGGTGGGTCGCTAGCGCTTTCTTGACGGCCTCACGATGCTCTTGATCCGTAAAAATGGCACGCCTGACAGCGGTAATTGTATTTTTTTCAAATTTGGCAGAAACTCCTGCGACCCTCACGCCATTGACAATGAGTAATCCATCATCGATAATCGCCTGAACGCCAATTTTATGGGCAAATGATAGAGCACTAGTGCTTTTTCCTGTGCCACTTGGTCCACTTAACGAATATACCTTCAAAGCCCTCACCCCCTCTTATGCTAATGATAGTAGGTAGACCCATTGATTCGTACCTTGATTCTCATTGAAAAGCTATATAGTAAGTATAATACAACTTCTAGATTTACGGAATTTACAGTAGGTTTGGTTTCCCCAACATTAGGCAATCCATTTTCGCTAGCCTATGCACACATCCTCTACATTATATAAATATTTTCTTTTTTCAGAATATCTGCCCCTTTCTGTGCTTTAGTATGATAAAATGTGAACTACTATTCTGTTATACAACTACAAGGAGTGTACTAGTCTTGAAAATCGTACCATCTAAAAAAATGTCATTATTTACACCAGCAATTTTCGGAGATTTGAAAAATTTTGCGAGAGAGCAGCAAACAAAGGGCATGACCCTGATTGACTTAAGCTTAGGAAGCCCGGACCTTCCCCCACACGCCAAAATTCGTGAACATCTATCTTATCGAGCAGGTTTAGCTGAATCGTATGGCTATACACTTACAGGCACACAGCGTTTTTATGAGGCAGTTAGTCGCTACTATAAGCGTCGTAGCCATGTTGATTTAGACCCCACTACTGAAATCATTCAAACGATTGGCTCTCAAGAAGGCTTAGTGCATCTTCCAATGGCCTTTTGTGATCCAGGAGACATCGTGCTATCGACAAACCCAGCTTACGTTGCGTATGACGCAGGTATTCACTTAGCTGGTGCAACACCCTATTACATGCCTCAAACAGCTGACAACAACTATCTTCCAGACTTAGATGCTGTACCAGAAGATATTGCCCAAAAAGCAAAGCTATTAATTTTAAACTTACCAGGAAACCCAGTACCTGCCATGCCATCCTTAGCATATTTTGAAAAAGTGATTGCCTTTGCTAAAAAATATAACATCATCGTTCTGCATGATGCAGCCTATTCTGAGTTTTATTTTACGGGGGATGGACCGATTAGCTTCCTTGCTACCCCAGGTGCGAAGGAAGTAGGGATGGAAATTAACTCCCTTTCCAAAAGCTTTAGTTTAGCAGGAACACGTATTGCCTATATCGCAGGAAATGCTGAAATGATCTCGATTATAAAGCAATTAAAATCGAATTTAGATTTCGGTATTTTTGAGCCTATTCAGGATGCAGCTGTCGTTGCCCTCGATCATGCTGAAGAAATTACGGCAAACTTACGTGCAACCTTCTCTAAGCGTCATCAAACACTGATGAATGGCTTACAGGCACTAGGTTGGGACGCAGCACCTTCCAACGGCGGTATGTTTGTTTGGGCTAAATACCCATATGATATGGACTGCACAGAACTTGCCTTTAAATTGATCGAGCAGGTTGGCATTGTGACGGTTCCAGGTACTGTATTTGGTACGGCAGGTCAAGGCTATTTGCGCTTAGCACTCGTACAGCCAGCGGAAATCCTTCAGGAAGCTGTTGATCGTTTAGCGCAAGTACAAGTACTACAAGAAAACTAACATAGAAAACCCTTCTAACAACATGCTAGAAGGGTTTTCTTAATTAAATCCAAACATCATTTTCAGCAGTAAGTGCTGATTTTTCCTCCCCCGTATTCACTACCCCAACAGGCTCTACAAGCAAAATTTTACACTCGGCAGCGGCGTAAGGCTTGTGTTCAACTTGGCGTGGTACGACAAACATTTCCCCCTCCTTTAATCTCACTTCTCCATCACGGAATTCGATGACAAGCTCCCCTTCAATAACAATAAACACTTCATCTGTATCATCATGTTTATGCCAAACAAAATCTCCCATCACTTTAACAAGCTTGAATTGATAGTCATTCATTTCAGCAATTACCTTTGGTGACCAGTGTTCTTGGAATTTCGCTAATTTTTCTTGAAAATTAATCGGTATGTATGTCATTCCCTTTCTCCTTCCTTCATCTCCTATTAAAAATACAGCTACTGTCAAGCGGCAGTAGCTGTATTTTCTTATACATCATATTTTTGGTGAACGTCGTCCTCGTAACGGTTATAGCGCTGTTTAAATAGCTTGAATAAATGAGTCACAAGCACTTTAAAGATGGCATATCCTGGAATGCCCAAAATGACACCAGGGACACCAAATAGCGAGCCTGCCGTTAATAATACAAAGATAATTGTAATCGGGTGAATACTGAGCGATTTCCCCATAATTTGTGGAGAAATGAATTTTCCCTCGATTAACTGCACGATTGTCCATACAATCGCTAGCTTAATCAGCATCAATGGTGATGTGACAAGAGCAATAATAACGGCTGGTGTGATGGCAATAACAGGACCTAAATAGGGCACCACACTTGTAATCATCGCAAGGAAGCCGAGCAATAAAGCATATTTCATTCCAATAATTAAGAAGCCAATCGTTACCATTGCACCAATACACATGGATACTAAAATTTGCCCTTGTATGTAAGAACTAATTTGCTTGTCCATATCATGGAAAATTTCAGTCACTTCTTTACGCATACGCGGTGGGCAAACTTTCAGCATAAATTTCGGTAACTTTTCGCCCTCTTTCAGTAAATAAAACAGAATGAATGGTACGGTTACAAGCGATAGAACAATGCCTGTTAACGTTGAGAGGAAGCCCGTAATACCGGATGCGACACCCTGTGCTATATTTGCAGCTGTATCCTTCACAGTTTTCACCATATCTGTAGTGAAGTTTTTAACCACTTCATTGTAGTCAAAATTAATTTTATCTAAATAATCGTTAAAACGTGAATGATTAAAGAATGCAACAAATTTTTCCGTAAACTTCATAAAATACTCTGGGAATTCCTGTACAAGGTTCGTGAATTGGTCACGTAAAAACGGATAAACCAACACAACAAGCAGTGTAATGACACCAATGACCGCAATGTAGAGTATTAAAATACCCCAAATTCTCGGGATACGCCATCTAACCAAGATCGCCAACAATGGACGTAATAAATAGTAGCCAATGACGGCTAGTACCCCTGGTAAAATGACTACTTCAAATAATACTTGAAGCGGGGTAAAGATAAAGGAAACTTGATTAAACATAAAAATAACACATGCAACTAATAATAAAATAACCAGCGTAAATAATAGGTTTCTACCACCTAAGAAACGAATAAACTTGGTTGCTAACAGGTTTGAACGTTCTTTTGGTCTTTCTTTTTCCATATATCCACCCCAATCAAAAAGCTCTACCTTTATATTACAGGATAATGTTGGATTTTGCTAAATATCACTCCAGTGAAATGCCTAAAAAATCACTTAAAAAGGCCTTATTTTGTTCCACATCTATCACGATTGAATCGCCGGCATGACTAAAGTTTTGGAATTGATAGCTACCTTCAATTGGAATCGTTGCTTTTTCAATGTTCACCTTGCCCTTAGATAACAATTTCAGCACTTGTTGCATTTCTTCAGCAGAAGAATAATCGGTTGTAATATAGCCTTGTGCTGCCCCTACGAATTTTGGTAAATGCAATACATTCGCAGGTGTTAACAGTTCATTTTTTAAAGCCTCGATAACCTTTTGCTGACGTGCTACACGACCGAAATCACCTTCCGCATCATGACGGAATCGTGCATAGCCTAGTAACTCCTGGCCATTTAAGTGATGAACACCTTGCTTTAACTCTACCCCAATATTTTCAGACATATCCTTCTCAACGTCCATCTCAACACCATTAGGCGCTAAAATATCCACCAACGATTCAAAGTTTTTAAAATCGATAAGGGCATAATGGTGAATCGGTAATCCGAACATATTCGTCAGTGTATCCTTCAGCAGCTGTACGCCATCTAAGTAGTACGCTGTATTAAGTTTATAGGATTGATAGCCCGGTATTTCCGCATAAATATCACGCATAAAGGATACGAGCTTAATATCATTGTTTGATTTATTCCAAGATAATACCATCATCGTATCTGTTCGAGATTTCTCCTCGCCACGTGTATCGACACCGAGGATTAAGTAATTTTCGATATCACCTTTTAATGTATCGCCAGAAAAATCCTCCTGCTCAACTTGTGTTTGATTGGCAAGCTTTAGTCCACTTCGGTACTGCATGATAGAGTACCCTGCCACAATCATGACACAGAGTATTAATAATGTAAAAATTGCTCTCCCTTTACGAAGCTTTCGTTTTGTAGGGCGTTGTGAGCGTCTTGTATAATCTTGCTCTTCCATAATGACTAACTCCTCTATTTTTTTATAGTTAATGTAACGATTGATTAGCCGGAAAGTTTCATTTAGCTGATAGAGGAAGTCCCAGCTTCATCTATCTTATTGTTATTTTACACCCAAATGCTCAGTTTTTTCGCCAAACAATGCTATAATATTTTCACAAAAGAAAGGATGATGTACATGATAGAAAAAGCTACATTTGCTGGCGGTTGTTTTTGGTGCATGGTTAAGCCATTCGTCGAGTGGGATGGTATACATAAAGTAACATCTGGATATATGGGCGGCCATTTAGAAAACCCAACATACGAGGATGTTAAGAAAGGGACTTCTGGCCATTTAGAAGTCGTCGAAATTGAATTCGATTCAGCCATTTTTAGCTATGAACAACTGCTAGACATTTATTGGATGCAAATCGATCCCACTGATGCTTTTGGGCAGTTTCATGACCGTGGAGAGTCCTATTCAACAGCCATCTTTACTTACACGGATGAACAAAAGCAAATCGCCGAGGCATCTAAAGAAAAGCTTGCCACTAGTGGACGCTTCGATAAACCTATTGTAACCAAAATTCGCGATGCTGAACGCTTCTATCCAGCGGAAGACTATCACCAAGATTACTATAAAAAAGAAGCTGATCACTATAAGCAAGACCGAGCTGTTTCGGGCCGTGATGAGTTTCTAACTAAGCATTGGGATCAATAAACAAACAGAGGTGCCTCAATTTTTCATTGAGACACCTCACTTTTTTTGTAAAAACACATACTTAATTTTAGATGGGTGTTTCTAAAAATGATTGTAGTGCCTCAAAGAAACGCTTGCCGTATTTATCAAATTTCACTTCACCGATGCCGCTAATGTGGCGTAAATCATCCAGTACTGCGGGCTTCTTGTCACATAAATCACGTAATGTTTTATCTGAGAATACTACAAATGGAGGAACTTTCTCTTCATCTGCAATTTCTTTTCGTAACACACGTAAATGTTCAAATAAAGGATCATTATCAACCAGTTTTTTAACCGTTACAGCTTCCTTCCGCATGACCTGTCGTTGCCCTAGTAGAACTTCTTTGCCATCGGCTGACACATAAATAGTGGGATACGTGCCGTGCTTAACTGCCAATAAGCCTTCTGCAATTAGAAACTCAATAAAGTTTGAGACATCTTTAGACGAATAATGCCCTTTCAAAATGCCATAGGTCGATAAACGTGCAAATCCAAATTCATTCATTTTTTGATTTTTGGAGCCGATAAGTACTTGAGCCACCATCGTCTTGCCAAATTTTTGGCCCATCCGTACAACACAAGCGAGTACCTTCTGTGCATCCTCCGTCACATTCATCACAATACGGCCATCATTACAATTATTGCAGCGACCACAAGGCTCCTCTTGTACTTCACCAAAGTAAGCTAAAATTGCATTTTGTAGGCAGCCCTCTGTATGGCAATAATCGACCATTGTTTGGAGCTTCGCTAATTCCTGTGGTATTCGTGCTTCGTCTTGTGATTGGTCTATGAGAAAACGTTGGGTTTGAACATCTCCGGAGGCATACAGTAGGATACAAGCACTTGGAAGTCCATCTCGACCAGCTCTTCCTGCTTCTTGATAATAGCTCTCCATGTTGCGAGGCATTTGATAGTGCAACACAAAGCGCACATTACTTTTATCGATCCCCATACCAAAGGCATTGGTAGCCACCATAATGCGTGCCTCATCTTTTAAAAAACGCTCCTGCTCAGCCATCCGTAGATCCTCTGAAAGCCCAGCATGGTATTTGGCTATCGCTTCACCCGACCGACTTAGCATGTCATAAATTGCGTCTACCGCTTTTCGTGTAGCGGCGTAAATAATACCGACTTCCTGTTTATTTTTTTGCAAGTAATTTTTAATATAACGTTCTTTATTTTCACCAATTAACACCGAAAGGGCTAAATTATCACGTGTAAAGCCTGTCATCACGGTTGCATCTTCATCAATGGTTAATATTTTCCGAATATCCTCACAAACAGCAGGTGTCGCAGTCGCGGTAAGCGCTAAAACAGTTGGCTTATGCTGCCACAGTGTGAAAAGCTTTTGAATGGAGCGATAACTTGGTCGAAAATCATGACCCCATTGAGAAATACAATGTGCTTCATCCACCGCAATTAATGGCACGGATAAATAGGACAATGCTTGAAGGAAGGAAGCACTTTCAAGTCTTTCAGGTGCGATATACAGTAGTTTTAAATAACCAGCACTAGCTAGCTGCATCGTTTCATTCACTTCTTGTGCTGTTAATGTACTATTTATATAGGCAGCTGGAATATTGGCTGCTCGTAAAGCTTCCACCTGATCTTGCATTAAAGAAATAAGAGGCGATATGACGATTGTGAGCCCCTCAAGCATTAACGCTGGAATCTGATAACAAATAGACTTCCCTCCACCTGTTGGCATCACACAAAGGCTCGATTGTCCATGTAAAGTTTGTTCAATAATTTGGGCTTGTCCTTGCCGGAAGGCCTCATAGCCAAAATGATGCTGTAGCATTTGTCTTGCTTGCTCCATGCAAAGTTCACTCCTCAGTAGTAAGACGAAGTAGCTTGTACTCGCCCTGTTCATTTTTCATAATTTCATAAAGCATGATGGAATGGGCAAGTGCCTCCTGACCAGCTGCATTGGTCAATACATACTCCGTTTTAGCTCGTACCTGTAGATGCTGATCCATAATACGAATATCTTGAATGTCCGTATTCGAGAAATGAATCTTCGCCTGTTTGGAAGCATAGTAGGCAACCATACCTGCCAAAGTGTCTTGCAAATCTTCTGATCCTACAATCGGCTCCATAACACTTGCATCTTGAATAGTGACAGCGCCTTTTAAATGCTTATGGAATGTATCTAAAAAAAGATTGATTTCATCTATATTATACGCAAATATATTTTCACCATATTGGTCGATGGCTTGCTGTACGGCTTCTTGATCACCCTGTTCCATATAAGGATATAAATTTTTTGATTGGGATAGGCGTACACTCGCCTTCATGCCTTCCTTTAACCACTTCTGCATAAATGGTTGAATTTCCTTTATGGGCAATATGTATGGTTGTGCTTCACCTTGCTGCTGACGGTTAAAATAAAGACCGACAATTGCTCCGTTTTCCGCCTCCATCACAGGACTTCCCAAAGGTAGCTTTTCCTCTGTATCAATATAATAAGCAGCAATTTTATCTTCGTATTTTTGAATCGTATAAGGTAAGCCATTCACATAAACTGATAGCTGATCAAGCTCCCCCACATACATTTTAGGTACTTTTACATTCGCTTTATAGGTCACCTGCAAAAGTGCAACATTATGTGCCGTTGACATAAAATGAACATTCGCTGCCACTAGCTTATCCGGACCAATTTGCACAAGGGCAGTTGGCTTTGAGGCTACTAGCGCGCCATTAGTTAAAATATAAAGCTCATCATCCTTTTGCTGAATAATAATGCCTGCACCAATTCCATGCTCACCTATCACCTTGACCTCAGGCACTATCTTTTCTTCTTGCTTGGCCACTGTTTTTGTTGGCATCTCTGCTTTTTCTGCTTGAAACCAGCCTGCACCTATTTGACTGTCACAACTAGTCATTAGTATTGTAGCCGCTCCTAAAACGAGCATCTTTTTATACATACCTTCACCAAAACTTTCTTTTCAACTATCTCTCTTGTCTATCATAATCAAGGTCTTAGGATGTTTCAAGTTTACATAATATTATTATTTGAATTTAATTAGTAGTAAAATAGAGCAATCGCTTTAGTTCTATTTCATTCTACCTATTAAAATTAATGGGTTCTCTGATTTGCTGTGAAAATGGATGGATTTTAGGCCTTCAAAATATTTTTGACAAAAAAAAGACATGCGTTTTGAATGGCATGCCTTCTTGAATTAATTTTTTCGCAATAGCCCTGTTGTCGCGATTATTCCAAGCATTAATGCGAGGAAGATTACGTACGTCCATGTATGGTTACCTGTCATGTCATAGCAAACGCCAATCACAACAGGAATGATTGCACTTAGCATAAAGCCACCTGAAAATACCATCGATGACCAGCTGTTAGCTTCCTGATCATTTCTAGCTTCATCAAGTGGTAACAGCAGGCCGATCGGAAATAGCCCACTTAGAACAATGCCGATTATCCATACGGCCAGCCACAAATAAATACCTGAAAAAAGCCATAATAATGTAAAGCCTATCAGCCCTAAACAGCCCAATGCCACTACCCATGCTAATCGATTCGTCCATTTCTCCATAAGCATCGGCACAGCAATATTCCCTATCATTTGTACAATAGACATAAACGTCAGCATCATACTCGCTTCCTTCAGCGTCATTCCTTTGTCCTGTAAAAGAGGTGTAAGCCACGACATCATTGAGAAAAACAGGGAGGTTTGTAAGCCAAAATACAATAAAATTGACCAAGCACGTCCAGTTACCCAAGGATTACGCGCCGGTTCGTTTTTAGCAAATTCTTCACCATCTCTCCCTTGTTCTTTCGGGATTGCCCAGCTCCATAGAATAAGGGCGACCATAGCCAGTAAGGCCCACAAGCCCAGTGCAACTGTCCACTGATTATCAAAATACTGATAAAAGCTCACTGTCAATGCTGCACTTAAAGTAGCACCAACGCCGATGCCAAATGAATAGATACCAATAACAATCGTAAAGCGCTGAGGGAATTTTTTCTTAATAAATGCATTTAATATAGGCCCAATCATCGCAATAGCCAAGCCTGCCGCAAAACTAGTGACAACTAATAAAAGATAGCTTTCTTGGAAAAAGCGTAGCCCATTTGCAAAGATGAGTATAACCATTAACAGCACGATTGCTAATTTTGTTCCAAGCTTACGCTGAAATGGTACAGCAATCGGAGCAAATAAACCCATGCAAAAAACTGGGATAGAGGTGAGAAAGCTCATACTCGTATTGGAAACCTGTAAGTTTGTCATGAGGACATTAAAGAGTGGCCCAATCCCCGTTACTGCGGGTCTCATATTAAGTGCTACAAAGAATATACTTATTACGACTAAAATTAGTGAAACGGTCCATTGTTTTTTATCCATTTGATTTAATCCTCTCTGCTGCCAGTCAATGGAAGAGTTTTCTTCTATTATTCTATCCTTTTACCATGTATTCTATAAATGGTCAATGCTTTGAATATGCGACCGTTCACTACATATTTTCTGGCGACTCAATGCCCAATAACGCTAATGACTCTTTTAACACTATCGCCACACAATGACAAAGCGCTAGACGAGAATCTTGCTGGGCATCATCAACTAATATTTTTTGATGGGCATAATATTTATTTAATAAACGTGCTAGTTGTAAAGCATATTTTGCGATAATGGATGGGTCTGCCTGATTAAAAGCGGTGTCCACCACCTTCGGAAATTGTTCCAATAATAAAATGATTGGCCAAGCCTGCTGCCCTAATGGAGCAAATGTCTTCATGTGAGAGGGTACATCGCCTTTTGCCAAGATAGAGCAAATACGAGCATAGGTATACTGTACATAAGGCCCTGTTTCCCCTTCAAAATTCATCATTTGCTCGATGGAGAATTCAATATCGTTTAAACGATGATATTTTAGGTCATTAAAGATAACCGCTCCAACTCCTACTTGCTGCGCTACTCGCTCTTTCTGCTGTAAATGAGGGTTTTTGTCTTCTATATTGCGCTTAGCTGTGGCAATCGCCTCGGCTAGCACATCCGCTAATAACACCACTTTACCTTTACGTGTGGACATTTTCTTACCATCTTTTAGCATCATCCCAAACGGTACATGCTGCAAATCTTCTGCCCACTTATACCCCATTTTTTCGATCACCTGAAATAATTGTTTAAAATGGAGCGTTTGTTCATTGCCAACTACGTAGAAAATTTTGTTCGGTTGATACTGTTGTTGTCGGTAAAAGGCAGCCGCTAAATCACGAGTTGCATAAAGCGTGGCGCCATCTGTTTTTGTTATTAAACAAGGAGGCATTCCCTCCATCTCTACTACAAAGGCACCCTCTGATTCCATTAGGAGTCCTTTGCTTTGTAGCTCTGTCACAACCTCTGTCATTTTATCATTGTAAAAGGCTTCTCCTGTATATTCATCAAAATTGATACCTAGCAGCTGATAAATAGCCTGAAATTCATCTAACGATACATCGCGGAACCATTGCCACAATGCTAACGCCTCTGAATCACCATCCTCTAATGCTTTAAATGCGGCGCGAGCCATTTCATTTAATGTAGGATCTTGTTCGGCCATCGTATGAAATTTAACATAGATCTTTAATAATTCCTCAATAGGAGATGCTGTAATGGCTTCCTTATCACCCCAATTTTGATAGGCAACGATAAGCTTGCCAAACTGGGTGCCCCAGTCCCCTAAATGATTAATACGAATAGCCTGGTAACCATTTTTCACTGCAATATTTGCCAAGGCATTGCCAATGACGGTTGAACGTAAATGCCCCATAGAGAACGGTTTAGCAATATTGGGCGATGAAAAGTCGAGGACGACACTCCCCATTTCGGTTTTATTCGTACCAAAATTTTGTTGTTCCTGCATAATAAGGCCCAACACTTGTTGCGTTACTTTTGCTTGATTTAAAAAGATGTTGACATAGCCACCAACAGATTGCACCTGATGGATCATCTCATTTTGCAATTGGTTCGCTATTTCCTCTGCAATTTGTTGAGGTGGCTTCTTCCATATTTTAGCCAAGGTGAAGCATGGAAATGCCACATCGCCAACTTCTAAACTTTTTGGTTTTTCTAGCAATTGTTCCACGTCTTGAGCTGTTAGCTGATGCTTTAAAATTTCAGCAATACTGTTTGCAATTTGTTTATTCATGTATATTCTCCTCCATTTTCAATAAAAAAAGCCCCCGCCTCTATAATTAGAGACGAGAGCATTGTAATCCCGTGGTACCACTCTAGTTGCCATTCATCATGACCACTTTCCATTGTTAACGAGGTGACGCCCCGCTATTCTCTACTAGTAGTTCGAGAATCTTCTCCAAAGTGCGCTTCATTCATGGTTTCTGTATTAGGCTCACACCATCCCTAACTCGCTTTCCAGTTGTCCCATCAATTACTCTCTTTATCATCGAATTTTTCTATGATTTTGACATATTTTACAGGAGTCTTTTCTAGACGTCAACATTTTTTGTATTAAATAATCATTGTCATCACTTCAGGGAATCTAGAATATCTTGCCTGGGCAGCAGCAACGTTGGCACTGATTGCATCCGCATTCACCTTCATGTTGTTACAGAAGGCATGCAAAAGATCCACATTAAAAAAACGCTCCTCATTTAGAGGAACGTTCTTTTTCTATATAATGAATGACATCTGCCATGATGGCATACATCTCTTTTAATTTCAGTTGCTTATTGTCCTTCACTTTTTTCGCTACTTTTTCAGTAACAATTTCTTTTTCAATTAAGCTTTCCCAGCTTGTTCCAGTCGATTCATCGATAAGTACATCTGACAAATATTGCGCCAGCTCATCTCGCGTAATAGCTTCATCACCCGTGCTATATACCTTATTAATGACAATCTCCAGCTTATCTTTCTTATCGGCTGTACTCTCTCCGCCGGCACGAATCATACTTTCTTTAAACATTTTAGCAAACTTAATTTTCGTTGCTTTACTGTCGACCTTTAAATCATTATCATAACCACCCACTACAAGTCCATAGTTAATTAACGATTGAATGGCTTCATCATACCATTCGCCTTGATAAGGATAGTCCACAGAAAATGAATCGATATAAGCACCTTGTTTATCCAATTGCTCTCTTAATGTAGCAATTAATTTTTTATCCTTGCTCATTTCTCTAAAAGTAACATCTTGTTGAAGAGCCAGTGCTGCCGCTGTCCCTGCCGCTTCCCCAGTCACCATACCAGTCGGAACAATACGGGCACTTCCTGCTGCTAAAGATGAATAACCTGCAGATCGTCCTACAACAAGTAAACCATCAATATCCTTTGGTACTAGAGATCGGAAAGGAATCGCATATTGCTTTGGTGCAGAAATGACATAGCCATAATCATGTGGTGTTTGAGCCTGCACATCTACCGGATAAGAGGCAATGCCAATGCTATCCCAATGATCGCGATTTTGCCAAATATCGGACATTGGTAATTGATATTCCGCCCTGATATGTCTAGTTTCTCGTACATAAAGCTCTTCTGGGAAACTGACGATTTCTGCTTTTTCAAATCCAGGGAAGTTTTCCTGTAAATATTTAAGTACATGCAATGTTTCTTTTTTACCTGCAGCAATGGCCGCCTGCTTCGAATGATCATTTAAGCCATCAATCCCGAAAATTTGTAAGGCATTAATAAAATATTCATCATCCACTCGCGCTAAATTTAACCCTCTTAATCTTGTACCTTCTTGTAAAGGTGTATATTCATCATGAAGCTTTGTAAAGCCCCACATAACGGTATGATTCAAGTTAGCCCCGCCAAATACATCTGATTTCGCCGCTTTCTTTACTTGATCCCAGTCCACATTTTTCAAATGAAGCATTAATGTTACAGCCATGCGCTTATCCTTTATCCCTATATCTTCACCACCAACGAAGAAAGGAACTTTAGACATTGTAGCAAAATCCGCATCCTGTGTAGCATCTATGAATGATTTTCCTTTAACGACATATGTACCGTATTCATTTTTTAGCTCAACAGACGTTAGTTGGTGTTGTTGAAGATTCGCTTTGACAACTTCCGTTTGCACCGACAATGTTAAATTTGGTTCCTCATCAATCAGCTTTTTAAATGCTGCTTTAGCTCCGACGATACCAAAAGCATCATTGCCTCGAACAAGCTCATGCCATTCTTTAAAAATACCTTCACTGATGGAATTATTATGACCATCTCGTGGAATATCTAGGAAATTCAACATCCCATATGTAAATAATCCACCCAACTCTTCACGTTTTTCTACCAATAATGTTTTAGCCCCATTACGTGCTGAAGCAACCGCAGCAGCGACACCCTCAGGCTCACCACCAATAACAATTACATCATATTCAGACTCTATATTGCTAATTGGTACTGGCTTTTTATACTCATCCACTAATTTATTGTATGCCATAGAGTTTGTTATTTCTTTGATAAAATAGTAGCTTCCAAACCCAAGTAAAACTACTAAGATAGAAGTGGCTGTCCATAATAAGCCCTTACCCATAATATACCTCCGATTGTTAATATTTCCAATAACATGTTTATTTTATCATCATTTCCGTCTCTTAAAAGAGCTGAATGTCCTATTAGTTCCGTTGCCGAATATTGTATGGCCTATCATTTACTATAGTATTTTCCTATTAAATTAGCGCAAAGGATACGTGTATTCCATCATATAGAGGATTGGGATATTTTTTCCGATTTGCAGACAAGGTTCGTTTCGTCACTTCATTAGGCAGTCAAAACGGGGATGTGCTGATGGGCACAAGTAGATAATCAGGATAAATTGTACCTGATAAAAAAACAGTCAGAATCATTTTAGTCTATATTTTTGGCAATAAGCAACTAAAACCCCCGTGGTAAATGATGTCAATTTACTATTCTTTTTCAAAAATAGTTAAATACACTACTATGTAGACGCATCATCTTCAAATAAAGTTACAGGAAAAAAGATATTTTCATTAATCTTTCATGCGTTAATTTCATCCGTTCCTCCAGCATCAATTTACCATTTCACTTCCAACTCAAAATTTGTTATGTTATCTAGTAAGAAAGAATTTTCAACTACTTAAACTTAGAAATAATAAATGAGGTGTATGTATGGATCGATTTGAAGTTTCTTTTAAAAATAAAGCTGTGCGAATCTGGTTTTACACGGTATTCCCTGCCACTATATTAGCTATTATCTTTATTATTATTTTGCCCAATGAACAAAATAAATATGTTTCATTAGGTTTGTCACTAGTTGTAATCGTATATTATATTTGGTTTATTTTTTATACGAAAAAGCAACGCAAATAATAGAACATGTTGTGCTGGAAAGTAAACTCAAACTAATGGCCATGCCCCATTCCAATCATAACGAACCGAGTAAGCAAAAATTGACTGGCTCAGGATCCGTACACTACAGAACCTAAACCAGCCAAATCGCTGTATCATGAATAAGCAAACTTTAAGGGTGTAATACCTCATGATTATGCCCCTTTACGTCTACCCGGTAATTTCCAAAAGTTTTTTTCTATTATCTGAGCTTAAATGGCCAAATCTATTATAACCAAAAATATAGATGCAGTTATTATTTATTTTCCAGTTATATGAATTGCCTATTGTATCAAAACCATAATAAAACCCTGGCTTGCCTAAATAATCAGTAACCCATTGCCCATTTGTTCGTGTGGCAGATTTTAGATTACTCGTTTCATGAGCATTTACAATACCACGCTCATATCTTGTTAGATAATAGACATTATTCTCATAAGGTTTTACAGCTTTAATCGGTGCTTTTTCTACGGCTACTCTTGAAATGGATTGTCCATCCACATAATATAAAAACGACTACTTTTATGCAGTCGTTTTTTACATTTCATTATTTAAATCCTTGCCAAGCCGTACTTCTCAAGCTACTATTTATATTCGTTTCAAATTGAATTAAAGTACCGTTATTAATCATGATGTTAAAAGGCTCTGCATAATTACTATAGCCTTGCGAATATGCTTGACGCCCTTTGCTGTTATTTAATAAATCCATAATGCTAGCGTTATTAAATGTCTTATTAAAGAAAGATAAACTATTTTTCGATGAATTCCAATCAGCGTTTGCAGAACGTACAGCTGCTGATTGCATACAATTTATTTCAAATCTACAAAGTTTAGCGTTGTCCGTATTATTATTAAGATGATCTAATGCAATCAAAGCCACTTCATGTATATCCCCTACAACCCTAGCTTTATTAACACCTATATCATTACTATTCATGAAATTCCATGAAAAATGTCTTAACGCGTCAGATGCATTATCCCACGTCTTTAATACTCCATCTTTGTAAAAGTTTTTATCCTTTGCATAACGGATAGCGTGATCTCTGGCTCCATTGGAATTTTGGAATGCTGCAGCAATCTCAGAAGGTGATAATACACCATTAGAAAGATGAAGTTTTCCTTCTAGTGTCTTTAATGCCACAGAATCAATATTAGGCAATCCATATGAACTGTATGGAGTGATAGTTACAGACTCTTCATTAGACTTATGTAAATCTAAATCAGGATCTATTTGACTCAAAAATGCATTTATTCTTTCATTTAATTCATCTACATCTATATCTTGTGTAGAGTTTAATTGATTTTCTGTAGTATGATTTAAATTACTTGGTTGGATAGAAGAAAAGTAATTTTGAACATCTTTTTGTAATTGGAAGTTTTCAGGATTATCTAAATGAGACCAATCATTAGAATATTTCCCTGTTAAAGGATCTTTCGTTATGAATTCTTCGTCAATGGATAAAGAATTATCTGAAGCAAAGACTGTACTTTCACTAATACTTAAAATGAATAGCAAAGTGAAAATCATAGAAAAATAATATTTTTTCATTGTAAAATTCCTCCTTTTATATTAAATTATAACATATAAATGGTTGATCGATTGTTGAATAAATTTTCAGATAATAAGACAAATTAAAGAAGGAGATAGTAAATGTTTTTTATATTAATTGGAGTTTTAACTATTTTATCTATTGGGATTACTTATTTTTGGATGTTAGGGAGTCAAGTTTATATAGACCTTAGTCGGAGTTCTGCAGCTTCTAACTTTCCAGGAGATATAACAGCTACACAAAAAATGATTTACCAAATTATTTTTCCTTCATCATTATTTGTAGCCTTATTAATTCTTACATTTTTACTTTATTTAATATTTAAGAATAAAACAGATTTCACAGTTGGAAAGAAAGTAGCTATGTATAGTGTATCCTTAGTTTGTACTGTGTATTTGTTTATCGAATTGTACATTTTTATTTTTTAAAAAAAGTGTATAAAAGGAAGTATGTTTGCAGTAAACAGCCAAATAATATGATGCTTTGAAATAAAGTTTGAGCAAAAATGCCTCTCAAACCCTTATTTTGCGTTTAATTAAGAAGAATTCCTTTTGAAAAAAGATTGATCAAAAGGGATTTTTCTTTAGCAGTTTTAAATTAGGTTTGATAAAAAGGCTTGATTATTTTCTACCTGTGTTGCTCCATAATCGCGCCCGATTGTTGAAGTTCGTGGATGACTTGCTCTATTCTCATCTAAGTCTGATAAAACCAATCCGTATCCCTTGGACTTGTCCAAGTCGCACAACAACCACGCCACTTTGTGCCAGGTTTGCATTTGAGCGATACCTTTTAGGATTCATCATCGGGTGGATTGCTGTAAATACGTCATTTACCTGAGTTCGGTACTCCACCGGGCTTAGGTCTTTTAATTTTTATTTCATTCGTTTGTGATTGTAGTAGTGAATATAGTCGTTGAGCTCCTGTTCAAAATGTGCCCTGGATTCAAATTCTTGTAGATACAGGAGTTCAGATTTTAATAAGCCAAAGAAATTTTCGATGACTGCGTTGTCCAAACAATTACCCTTACGGGACATACTTTGTGTAATACCATGTTGCTTTAATGTTTGTTGATACTTTTTCATTTGATAATGCCACCCTTGATCTGAATGAAGAATAACTTGATCACTTGATTCGAGGCGCTCCAATGCTTGTTCTAACATATTATGGACTAGATTATACACTGGACGCTTCATTACCGTGTAGGCAATGATTTCGCCATTTGATTGGTAATTTTTCTTGCATTTGAACTAAAGTATTCAACTTTTTTAAGTACGCATTCTCCATTTCTAATTGTTTGATTCGTGCTTCTGACGCCTCAATAGATCCTTCAGCTGGTGTTGACTTCGTTGTTCGTTATGTCTCTTTTTTCATAGATGAATGCCCCTTTTTCTTAGAAACAAGAGCATCATAACCACCAACTTCAAACTTCAACTTCCAATTCTGAATCATGCCAGGAGATGAAATATTGAATAGTGCAGCTGTGTCTCTCGAAGATGTACCTGTCTCGTTCATATAATTAAGTACATTCATTTTATAGTCAGCTGAATATTTTGTGGACTTTAAGAAAGTCTCTACGCCATTTATTTGATAACGGCGAACCCATTCACTGACAACCTCTGCTGTCACACCGATATCTTTCGCAATTTCAAGCATAGTTTCATATCCATTTAAATATCGTTGAACTGATTGAATACGTTGTTCAACACTTACTTTTGCCATAAAAAACCCCCGTAATAGTTAGATTGATGTCTAACTTTTACGGGGCAGTTCAAGTAGTCCCTGGTTTTTATATAAAACTAAATTGAATTCGCCATTTCAACAAGTAACTCTTTTTTGATGGAATCTGCATATTTATTATGAACACCAAACATATACTGCAAATTATTTTTTTCAAAGACAAAGAAATTGTATATTTGAAGTTCAAAATAAACTCCCTTACTACCATCTTTGAGTGGATAGCTTTCACCTTCAAAGTCCAATTTATGTTTTAAAGACCGAATGTCAATTTTAAATAAATTCTCCTTTATATCTTTGTCTACAAAAATTAAGTTTAAAGTGGTATTCGAATTATATTCAGAATCTACATAAAATTCGCCGAATTTGTGTGTAAATGAAATGGTAGGAGGAATTGTAGGTAACTTCACTTCAGTATTGTAGTATTTTTCAAACTCATTAACAGCACTTTCAAGGGGTTTATATCCTCCCTCAGAATATTTATCCTCCAAAGAAGGCGATTGAGTATTTGCATAAACATTAACACTAAAGGTAAAAATAAAAATGCAACTAATTATAAATAAATTATTACAAACTTTTTTAACCATTTTGCTACAGTCCAATCAATAAAATAAAACATTAATTTCTGAACTATTTTTCAATAAACCTCCCTTCAATATTTAGTATTTCAATAAAAGTAAGGATTATTCAGCTGTATTACAAAATAAAAATGAAAAGGATCTAAGTTCAATATTACTCGAACTCAGATCCTTATATCTTTATTTTTATTGCGAGACTGAACCTCTTCCAATACATCTTTCCTTAATTGATGTATCACTAAAAAACACCTCCCGAACCCACATCTTACGTTAAATTAATAGAACCCGTTTTGAAAAAGATTGATCAAAACGGATACTTCCTCTGAGAAGTATTGTTTAATTTCTATAAAAAAGTTTGATCATTTTCTATGATCTAATCTTAAAAAAATCTCCCCCTTTTCCTCACTTAAAATGCAGGTATCGATTTAGTAGTCTTCTAAAATTTTGAAAAGATGATTTCTGAAATTGATTCAGCGTTAAAAGATAAAATACTTTTTCCAAGTTGTTTTACCTTGCTTGGTGTTGAAAATTTTTGCTATAGATTTTTATAATATGTGTTGCAAAAAGGAAAAAATGATGAACATCGAGAATTTGATGTTCATCATTTTCTTTAACTATTTTTTAAAACCTACTTAACCGTTATTATCTTCATACTTTGTACCTTCTGGAAAATTATTGGACATTGCTTTAGCATTTTTGAAGTTAGAGTCATTTGACAAGATAAGTAAATTTTCGCAATCGTGTCCTATGCAAAAAATATTTTGACCATCTAGCATACGAATTTGTTTACTATTTAAGGTATTCTTCTCAAAGAATATATTTTTTTGCGTGACCCACAATACTAGATCCCCTGCACATGATATTGGTATGACTAAAGAAAACAACTGTTTCAATTTGTCTTCATTTACAACTTCTATAATTTTATACTTTCCTTCTAAATCATAGTTTTTAGGATCAAATCCATATTGAACACAAAATGAATTGAATTCTTTTTTCATGTAATCTTCAACTTCAATGAAAAAGTACAGAGGAAAACCATTTATCTTTTTTATCCAAGAAGGAAACCAGTTCTCATTACATTCAGGTAAATAAAGCCCAGAAATATCAATAAGAAATTGAGGTAATTCTTTGATAGCAAAAGGCATCTTTTCTAAATAATCTTGGACATTCTCACAATCAATATTTACATATTCAAAGTAAAACCCCATAATTAACTCCTTTATATTTTCTTTTACCATACCCCACATATATTTCTTTTTATCAGTCAATGTATATCCTTTTATATACTGATCATTCCATCTGAAAACATAGTGAAGATTAGGATTCCCTAAATGAATGCCAAGATAATTGGATTGTTATTAACATAACTAAAACCATTTAGCGTTAAAGGATCCATTGTATCGCCACGTACAGGATCTAACGATAAAAAACACCTGTATCTGAATTATAGTAACATGCCATTAAATAATAAAGTTTTGTATCCTCATCATAACGATACCCTGCATAGCGATATGGATTGATAGATGCCATTGTACCACTTTGGTTTATGATGTTGCCCCATGCATCATATGTGTATTCCGCCACAATAGTTCCGTTTGAATCGGTTAACGCTTGTACATCCCCACGATAGTTCGTTAAATAGTAATACGTTGAGCCTCGATATGTCATTGATAATGGATGGTCGTTCTCGTCATATGTGTAGGCTTTGGTAATAACTCCATTTGCATCTTCTTCAAATAGGACTCGGTTCGTCATACCACTATAACGATAATACGTTTCACCATTACTATCTTTACTATACACACGACGACCATTCTCGTCATAACGATATGTTTGCAACTGTCATATTCGTTAGAGTCTTTACTTCTGTCAATTGATCAAAAGCATTCCATACATATTGGAAAGCACCATCATTTGTTACTGTACCGTTAGCACTCACTATATATGTTTTCTCACCAGCAGCGGTCATTTGATTCGTATCATTGTATTTATAGTTGATTGCAACTGGCATTCCATTCCGCACAGTTGTTTTGGATGTACGATTTCCTACTTCATCGTATGTGTAAGAAATAGCTAAACCATTGCTATATTGTTCTTTTATTAACTGATTTAATGCGTCATACGTGTAAGTTACCGTACCAGCATTATTTGTTATTTTCGTTATTTGCTTATTTTTATCGTACTCATATTCATTTGGACGCCAAGTTGTTGCATTATTTGTTTTCAAAGTTTCTTTTTGTAACTGATTGGCATGGTACGTATTTAGAATAGCTGCACCATTTCCAAAAGTTGTATTCTCTAATAAGCCATTTTTGTTCCATCCAAAGTTTGCTAACTCTTGTCCGTTGTAAGTAAGAGCTGTTGTCTGCCCGTTCGAATCTGATGTAAATCCAATTTTATTTGTGCTGTATTGAATACTTGATAGTTGATCCTCATTTTTATACGTGTAAGTAATCGCACGATTCACAGGTGCACTAATGTCTATTCTTTGTAATAGCTCATTTTCTGCTTGTGTGTACGTAACCTTTTGATTATTCAATGTATGATTAGTAACGGTCGTTATTAAACCGTCAATTTGTGTCGTATACTGATTTAGATTATTAATTTTCACCAATTCTGAATTAGTTCATTAGAGCTTGTATATTCAATTCTATCACCGGTTGCTTTTATGATCTCATTTAATTCACCATCTGCATTATATTTATAGTTTGTTACTTTTTCTTTGGAGTTTGTTTCTGATTCTATAGCATTTTGTGCATTATATTTGAAAGAAGTTTGTTTAACAGCAGTTTAATGGGTAGCACCATTGAGCTTTATACTTTCTTTCTCCATTTTCAGTGGAGAAGGTTAGTAAAAACGTTTCCCCTTTTTCAAACAAATCATATATTTCAAGGAGGCTGTTTTCGTTTTAATGTATATAGTATTCGAACTTTCTTTTTATTTCCCCACTTTTATATAAGTATTAATATTACCCAGTTTACTAAATTTTTTATCAAAGGGTATTCTACTATTAAAGTTTTCCAACCAGTAGGTAGCTTTTTCCAATTCCTCGTTCTTTATAAAAATTTTAATAATTTTACTAAAATTAGGGCTGAAATAAAATTCTTGATGTTCCACAATTTTCAAGCCTTTATGGAAATACTCAGAAGCCTTATTATATTCTTTTAAATCTACATATAATAGTCCGATATAAATAAACGCACTTGATTTTTCTAAATCTGTTAAAGGTTCCTTTAAGCCAGAAATCATTGTGTCAATAGCTTTGTTTTTCATAAAAAAAATATCAAATAGGTTCGCTCTTTTTACAATACTATTATATAATTTAGATGATTTATTTTGAGAAATACTAATTCTAACAACCTCCAACTATTTAATTTTTCTTAATAGATATCGTTCTGCATTAGATAGAGCTCTATCAATAGTTTTTCCAAGCCACGTTCTATCAAACCATGCTTCATATTTAAAAAGTTTACCTCCTAAATTCGCTGCTGAACTTGCAGCTCCTTTAAGAAATCCACCAGAAATATATGCACCAAATCCACCTGTGATAAAACCTTTAATTGCTGCTTTATTAGGTGCCCTATTCAACATAGTAAACCCCTTTAATGCCAATTTTCTTGCAACAAATGCGCCTACACCACCACCCCCTACAATTAACGCAAAATTGGTTAATGTATTAGCACGAAAATCAGCGAAAATCGCCTTAATAAAAAATCTTAACAATGATTTTAAACTATTTGCAATTGAAAATGTTCCATCTGGATCCACATTCATCACTGGATTATTATTCGCATAATTATAACCATTCAACGATAAAGGATTCATTGTATCACCACGTACTGGATCTAATGATAAGAACACACCTGTATCCGGATTATAATAACGTGCCATTAAATAGTAAAGCTTTGTACTCTCATCGTAACGATTTCCTGCATAGCGATATGGATTGATAGTTGCCATTGTACCGCTTTGACTCATAATATTACCCCACGCATCGTATGTGTATTCCGCCACGATGTCACCATTTGAATTCGTTAGGGCTAGTACGTCTCCACGATAGTTCGTTAAATAGTAATACGTTGAATCTTGATATGTCATTGTTAACGGATGTCCATTATCGTCATACGTGTAGGCTTTTGTAATGACACCACTTGCAGTTTCCTCAAACAACACTTGGTTAGACAATCCATTATATCGATAATATGTTACACCATTACTGTCTTTACTATATACACGACGTCCATTTTCATCATAACGATAAGATGCAATTGTTAGTGTTAGGAGCTTTACTTCTGTTAATTGATCAAATGCATTCCAAACATATTGGAAAACACCATCATTTGTCACATTTCCATTTGGACTTACAGTGTAAGTTTTCCCACCAGCAGACTTCATTTGATTAGCATCATTATAACTATAGTTAGTTGTAGTTGTAATACCGTTTTGTAAAGTCGTTTTAGAAGTACGATTTCCAACTAAATCGTATGTGTATGAAATGGATAAACCATTATTGTATTGTTCATTGACTAGTTGGTTTAAAGCATCGTACGTGTAAGTGACTGTACCATCTTCATTCTTTATTTTGGTTATTTGCTGATTTTTATCGTATTCATACTCATTTGTACGCCAAGTGGTTGCACTATTTGTTTTCAAAGTTTCTTTTTGTAACTGATTAAAATTATACGTATTTAGGATAGCTGCACCATTTTTAAAAGTCTTGCTCTCTAATAAGCTATTTTTATTCCATGTGAAGTTCGCAGCTGGTTGTCCATTAAGTGTGAGTTTAGTTGTTTGGCCGTTCTCATCTATATCATACTCAATAGTATCTGTACCGTATTGAATACTTGCTAAGTCTTTTTCATTTTTATAATTATAGCTTATCGAACGATTCACAGGTGCGCTAATGTCTATCCTTTGTAAAAGTTCGTTTTCAGATTGTGTATACGTAACTTTTTGATTGTTCAATGTATGATTTGTCACAGTTGTTGTTAAGCCGTCTGTTTGAGTTGTATACTGATTAACTCCATTGATTTTCACTACTTTTGAATTAGTATCTGTAGAAGTTGTATAGGAAATTATATCATTTGTTGGTTTTACAATCCCAATTAATTCGCCATCTGCATTATGAATATATTTTGTTGTTTTTCCTTCTGCATTTGTTTCTTCTTTTACGGCATTTTGTGCATTATAGATGAGAGACATTTGTTTACCAGCAGCGTTTGTCACAGATGTTAAATTACTGTTGCCATCATACGTATAAGTAGTAGTTTTATTTGCTGCATCCTGTACTTCTACTAATTCATTTTTTAAATTGTAGCGATACCCTGTAATTTGCTTTTTCCCATCTTCATATGAAAGAATATTACCATTAAAATCTTTTGTAATTATAGTCGTTATATCTAGCTGATCATCTCGATTAGTTGTTACGTTTTGGTTATTATCGTAGTTGGTGTTATACGTTTCGTTTTTTCCATCTGGATACTCTACTTTTGTCATATCCCCATAGTCATTATACGTATAGGTTGTTGTTTCACCTTTTGGAGTGGTCGATGTATTCAGATTACCTTTCTTATACGTGTTAATAGTAGTTTGCTGATTAGCGTCTGTTTGTGTTAAGAGATTACTATTTGCATCATATGTGTAGGATTCTGTCACACCTTTTGAATCAGTAGTGCTTAAAACATTCCCTTTTGTATCATAGTTATAATCTTTAGTGTACGAAGTTCCATCTGTATAGGCTACTTTTTGAGATAAAACATTAAAGTTTTCATCTAATTCATAGGTTGTTGTATCCCCTGAAGGATCGAATATTTTCTTCACACTAAAATTGTTATTTAATCCATAGCGTGAAACTGTACCTTCTGGGCTCGTAACCGTTACAATATTGTTTGTTCGGTCTAAAGAGTATTCGGTGATAGAAGCTACTTGTCCATCTAAAGATGGCTCTGTTACAGAAACTAAATCCAGCTCACTATTATACCCATAAAGCATTATTTTTTGTCTACTATCGATGATTTTCGTTAACTGTCCATTAGTCGTGTAGTAGAACGAAGTAGGTGTTGATGTTTTATCATCGTCATCGTTCTTATCTTTCTTAACCACTACTCTTGTTAAGTAACCATCTGTATACGTATACTTTATATCCTGATCATTATATTTTGCATTCGTAATAAGCCCATTCGTATACGAAAACAGCAATTTTGTGCCTAGATTAGTACTAATAGAAGTAAGCTGATTTGATGTATCATAATTATAAGTGATTGTATTGCTATTTAAATCTTTTTGCTCTGTAATATAGGCTACTTCAATATCTGTATCACTAGTGCTTTCTCTAACTTTAAATGTTGTTGTGATACCAGTTTTGCTAGTCAGTTTAAAAGTGTACTTATCCGCCATAACTAAACTATCATAATTACCTGCTGGTGCAATATACTTATCTCCATCCCATGAGTAAACATGGACCGTACCATCTGCATCTTTATATTCGACATTAAAATATTTATCATTATAAAATAATTTCTCTGAACCTGTAAAACTCCAACCATAGCCAAATGGAGATTTTTCAAAATCCTTACTATTATACGTTCGAGTGAAATCTAGACCAAAGCCTGCATAGTTGAATAAGCTAAAATCTGTGTATTGAACAACATTATTATTTGTCCCTAAATTTACATAGTTAGATCCATTTGAAATATCATGTGTGGCATAATCCCAATAATCTTCTAAACCTAAACGGTTAGGTGTTTTATAAGTAACCACAAGTTTTGGTTTATACGCGAGTGGGTTGGTTGTGCTTTCACTACTAATGAATTTTTTATAAATCAATGTTCCTTCTGTTGTACTTTTTAATAATAAACCTAGATTTGTATTTGGATTAGTAAGCCAACCACTCACCATAGTCGTTGGAATAGACCATCGTTGAATTCCATCTTCTACATTACTTGGTACAGAAGAAACACCTGTGACAGTCGAAAGAGACGTCGTATTAAAATCCCCTCCAGCTGTTGTCCAACCACCTGCTGTTCCGTAGTTATTCCATGTTGCCGTATTTTCATCCCACGAACGTTTCATGGCGTGCATACTTAGATTAATAGGACTTGGATCATTTGTTGAAGATAGATATAGACTTACATCAGCAGACATAATGATACTTTTTTCAGGAATAGGTGTCACATCAAATTTCAATAAACTTCGTACAACATTTCCGTCTGTCGCTGTACCTACACCTAATTCTGTGTCATTCCCTCCAGTTTGCGTTGGGAATTTTTTGCGAATTGTTGTATCTTCCATTTTAGAATTTCCTTGGATACGCACAATTGTAGGATCAATAACAATTGGATATTGGCGCTCTTTATCCTGTAACCATGTTGCATCAGGTATTAGATCAATCCATAATGTATTGTTTTTCTTACGTGTCTTGAGGGTTATATCATAGGACTTTGCTTCCTCTGGAATGGAATTAACACTATCAATAGATTGATAGCCTACAGGTTTAAAAGCATCGTACATCAATGGAGCTTCTATAACATATTTCATTTCACCAGTAGAAGCATCCTTCAAATAAATTTGATTATCAATCTGTTCATAAGATAAATTTTCGAGAGATAGCTGATATGAAAAAGTTTGCGGTAACCCCTTTTCAGGTTTTTGGTTAATCGTAATATCTTCTTTTACAAAGTTTTCTCCAACAGAATAAATGGTTGAAATATTATCAAATACATTCTCATACTGAATTTGATTATCTGTAGCAACCCCAACCACCTCTTTTGCAGAGGTTATTTCACCTGTTTGTTCAATTTCCTTTAGACCAATATCCAGATTATAATGATCTTCTTTCACTTGTACGTTATTCGTTTCATCTTCAATTTTTTCATCAAAAATTACAGCAAAGCTATTGGCTTTATTTTTATATTGACCTTTGCCATCGTTCTTGTGTTTTTGAAGCTCGTTATCAATATCTTTCCAGTTATCTTTATCATCTTTAAAATGAATAGGTGACTCATAAATTTCTGTTGAATAGGTGCCGTCTAAATTGTCATACGTTTTAGAGGTTTCAGTACGCTCCCCTGCTACTTCAATTTTTTCTTTTTCTTTCTGTACATTTTTGTCTGACTGTACTTCAGCAGCACTTGCAAAATTCTCAAAAGGAATAAACCCTATAAACAGCGTAAGTGCTATGGTGCAAATTAATATTTTTCCAAAAAGACCCCTCAATTACATTCCACTCCTAAACATATATACTTTTGATATCTCTCCAAAGACATCCAATAAATATTATCACTATTTATATATCTAGGTACAAGGAAATATATAGTTGGTATTTTTTACTTATTAAATAGTTGTCATGCATATACTTACCCAATCATTTTGTCTACTTTTAATATAAAATCTGTTGTCAACGCATCTGGCTCATTTGTTTTTGGGTCTGTAGGATATTTAAGACCTAATTCTTCTACAATGACAATTGTTTCTTCCAACGGCAATAAAGGAAATTGTTATCGAATATCAACAACGGAATCCGAATATTTAGTTAAATGAAAGTAATTCTGTTCCAAATCTGATAAAAATTCATGCTGTCTATTTGTTTTAATTCCTTTTAAACATGTAGATTAATCTTTCAAAGAAACATCTTGAATGTTTAAGCATGGTCCAACTTAAGAATCACGACCTTCTTTAATCCACTTTTCTACTTTAGATGTTATAGTTCGTTTAGACATAAAAACACCCCTTTAGATTAAAATTATCCAAAGGGGTAAAACGGTATAACTTTATTTTAAACGGTACGACTTTATTTCAAACTTACAATTACAATGATAGAGGTATAGGCTATGTCATATTCTCCAACATATATTTTTGCAGCCAGCTTTTCTCATTGTTTGGATATAGTTGATATCCTAATTCATCGATCATAACCTTTTCGCAAGAGTTGATTTCAGAATTTTTTATAGTCCAATATTTTTTTAAAAATTGTATCTTTTCAAATTTGGAAAGGAATGATTCACCAATACACAAGAATATTGACTATGAATCCAATTCCAAAAACAAATTGTGGAACATCAATGCTCCACTTTTCAAAATAAAAAAATATATTGATTTCAACACAAAATTTATGAAAAGGATAGCCAAAATCATTTCTTAAGTTCTCTTTTTCAACTATAATTATTTGAGTAGCCCATAATTAGGTGCTACATAACTTCATTACTTTATTTTTGATTCCCATTTACGCTGCCGCATGAAAGGAATGATACAAGTATGAAGTTATATAAATCATTAAAAGAACCCGAAATATATCACTATTTCAATGCAAATAAAGAAAAACTATGGATGTTTCGACATAAGTATTACGATGCTTCTGGAAAACGCCGCGAGAAGAAAAAAAGTGGTTTTACAACTGAAAAAACAGCATTGAAAGCCTTAATGGAAGTAAAAACTGCAACGTTACGTGGAGAAACTAAACAGATAGAAAATGATAGACTGACTGTTGGTGAATGGCTAGATACTTGGTACGAAATAAACCATAGAAAATGGAAGATTAGTACAAGTACACAAAGAGAAATGATTATTCGAATGGATATAAAACCGCTTTTAGGTCATTACAAATTACAACAATTAGATAAATTGACATACGAGCGTGAATACATTGCAAAACTTGAAGGCCGATACAGTTCAAATACTGTACGTTTACGACATAGTATTTTCAAAATAGCTATTAATGCAGCTGTGGAAAATGAACTAATTGCCCGAAATCGCTTTACAAAAGTTAAAATAACTGAACCTGACAAATACAATACTGAAAATATAAATTTCCTTTCTCCAGAACAATTGGTTACATTTCTCGAGGATGCAAAAAAGCACGAGAATATTACAAATTATAGCCTTCTACTGACAGTTGCCTATACGGGCATTCGTAGAGGTGAAGCATTGGGACTACAATGGCAAAATATCAACTTTACGAATAATACAATTACTATTGAGCGTACCCGAGACGATAAAGGAGTACGCTCACCTAAAACAAATAACAGTTATAGAACCATTCTAGTTGATAATATAGTGATGAAGCAATTAGAAGTCTACCAAAAATGGTGTAAAGGTTTATTGTTTTCCTGTGGCAAAAAATTAACTGAAAGTACATTTGTCTTTCTCTCCGCTAACTCATTTGAACCGTTATCCGCTGAACGAACAAAAAAAATAGTTGATAGAATTACAAAAAGAACTCTTATTCCCAAAATTACTTTGCACGGATTACGTCACACACATTGCACCATCTTATTACTTCAAGGAATGAATGTGAAAGTAATTTCTGAAAGACTGGGAAATACACCTGATATGATTTATAAAGTATACGGACATGTTTTAAAAGAAATGGAAACGGAATCCGTAGCTTTATTCAGTAACAGCTTACAGCAAGCTGGGGCAAGAACTGGGGCTATTCAATAAAACAAGTGCCAATAAACCTTGCTGTCATAATGTTTATAGACTATGGAACATATTTCATGATATACTAGTGCCATTGTGAAAAAAGGAGGAACTTGCATGATTCAAGTTAGTAATGTAGGTCTTCGCTATGGCGATCGTAAACTATTTGAAGACGTAAATATAAAATTCACACCAGGTAACTGCTATGGTTTAATTGGGGCAAACGGTGCTGGTAAATCAACATTCTTAAAAATTCTTTCTGGTGAAATTGAAGCACAAGAAGGTAACGTATCAATGGGCAAGGACGAACGTTTATCTGTCCTCAAACAAAACCATTTTGAATACGATGATTATACAGTGCTTGACACTGTTATTATGGGGAATAAACGCCTCTATGACGTAAAAACAGAAAAAGATGCTATCTATGCAAAGGAAGATTTCTCAGATGAGGATGGTATGCGTGCCGCTGAGCTAGAAGGTGAATTTGCAGAGCTAAACGGTTGGGAAGCTGAGTCAGAGGCAGCGACATTATTAAACGGTTTAGGTATCTCAGATGACCTTCACTACATGCTAATGGGTGATCTTGAAGGTTCAGATAAAGTAAAAGTATTACTTTCGCAGGCCCTATTTGGTCAGCCTGATGTACTGTTACTCGATGAGCCTACCAACCACCTTGACTTAAAAGCTATCCAATGGTTAGAAGAGTTCTTAATTAACTTTGAAAACACAGTCATCGTTGTGTCCCATGACCGTCACTTCTTAAACAAAGTATGTACACATATTGCTGATTTGGACTTCTCTAAAATCCAATTATATGTGGGTAACTATGATTTCTGGTATGAATCTTCTCAATTAGCTCAAAAAATGGCTCAAGACCAAAATTCTAAAAAAGAAGAAAAAATTAAAGAATTACAAGCGTTTATCGCACGATTCTCTGCGAATGCTTCTAAATCGAAGCAAGCGACATCTCGTAAAAAAATGCTGGATAAAATCGAGTTAGATGACATTAAGCCATCAAGCCGTAAATATCCTTTCATCAACTTCCAAATTGGTCGTGATATCGGGAATGATGTATTAACAGTTGAAGGTCTAACTGCCACTCATGAAGGCGATTCACTGTTTAAAGATATTCGTTTCTCGATGAACAAAGATGATAAAATCGTTTTACTTGGTAGCCCACTTGCTAAAACAGCGCTTCTTGATATCTTAATGGAAGATAAAGAAGCAGATGCAGGTACATTTAAATGGGGTGTAACCACTTCACAAAGCTACTTCGAAAACGATCATGACAAGTACTTTGAAGGAACAGAAAAGTCATTAGTAGAATGGTTACGCCAATATTCTCCTGATGATGAAACAGAAAGCTTCCTACGTGGTTTCCTAGGACGCATGTTGTTCTCTGGTGAAGAAGTGAAAAAATCACCTTCTGTACTATCAGGAGGCGAAAAAGTTCGTTGTATGTTATCAAAAATGATGCTTGCCACAGCGAACGTGATTTTACTAGATGAACCAACAAACCACCTTGACCTTGAATCTATTCAAGCATTGAACGAAGGCTTAATTCGTTTCAAAGGGGCTATGATTTTCACATCTCATGACCACCAGTTCATTCAAACAATTGCTAACCGTGTAATTGAAATCCGTGAAGACGGTTCAATTTTAGATAAGCAATTAACATATGATGAATTCTTAGAGTGGAAAGATCGCGAAGGTTTAAACTAATTCCAATAAAAATCCTCTACCGAATGTTTGGGTAGAGGATTTTTTGCATTTACTTGTCATACCATTTTCTAGCATTTTGATAGAGAATTTTATCCGCAGCCTGTTCATCAAAAAGCTCTTGAATCAATTCAACATCCTCAAATTCAAAAGGTCGTTTTGCTCGTGTCGATGGCAAATCTGTCCCAAACATTAACGCATCTGGATGAATGCTATAGATGGTTTGCAAAGCATTTTTCACATTCAATTCTACCCGACCAAAACCAGTCGCTTTCACACGTACACCTTTCTCTACAAGCTTTAGCAAATGTGGTAAACCTTCCTCCGATAAGCCTAGATGGTCAACTGAAATGGCTGGTAATGCTTCAATTGTGGAAGCAATCTCAGGTAAATATTTGGCATCTATATAAAGTTCACTATGCCACCCCGCCAACTCATACACTCTTCTTGCAAAGCTATCGAGTTTTGACAAATCCTCTGAACCGCCTCGTTGAATATTGAAGCGCAATGCCCTTACTCCATTTTTATGTAAATGAAGGATTTCATCATCTGTCACTGTATACGGTAATTGCGTCACCCCACAAAAAGCGGGACCTAGTTGTTTCAAAGCCTTCAGTAAATAATTTTGATCAAATCCTTGAAAGGAACCAGAAACAATGGCGCCCCCCTCTATATTGAAAAGAGCTGTTTCCTTTTGATAGTCCTCTACTATATAGCTCGGTGGTGTGTATCCTTGATTTTCTATAATCGGAAAATCAAAATCAATAATATGAAAATGTGCATCAAAAATTCTCATTATCCATCCCCCTTCTTTATTAACATATCATAGAAAGCACATAAGCGAAAATATTGATTATCTGCGCAATCTCATAAGTAGAACTTATCATAGATGTATAGGTCATTTAATAAAGACAATAAAAAATGGTATGAAACATTCATTTCATACCATTGTGTACTATTATTCCTCAAACTTTTTAAAAGCCAACACAGCATTATGACCACCAAAGCCAAAACCGTTAGACAAAGCAATGTTGACGGTTTGATGAAGCGCCTCGTTAGGAACATAATTCAAATCACACTCTGGATCTGGCGTTTCGTAATTGATCGTTGGTGGAATGATACCTTCCATAATACTTTTTAAAGTAATGATGGCCTCGATTCCGCCAGCTGCGCCAAAAAGATGGCCTGTCATCGACTTCGTGGAGCTCACTTTTAATTGATAGGCATGCTCACCAAATACGCTTTTAATCGCCTTTGTTTCCGACTTGTCTCCCTCTGGTGTACTAGTACCATGCGCATTGATATAATCGACAGCCGTCACATCAATGTCACCCATGCTTAAGGCTAGTTTCATCGCATTAGCTGCCCCAGTAAAATCAGGAGCTGTAATATGGAAAGCATCAGTCGTCACCCCATAGCCTACGATTTCTCCAAGAATCGTAGCGCCCCTTTGCTTAGCATGTTCATATTCCTCTAGGAACACAACCCCTGCCCCCTCTGACATGACGAAGCCGTCGCGATGGCTATCGAATGGTCGGCTAGCTTGTTCTGGCGCATCGTTCCTAGTAGACATCGCCTTCATACGGGAAAATCCAGCAAAGCTCAGCGGATTTATCGGTGCCTCAGCCCCTCCAGCTAAAATTCCATCTGCATAGCCATGGCGAATGTTTAAAAACGCTTCACCAATTGCTTGGTTACCCGTTGCACAAGCGGAAACTGGTGAGAAGCTTGGCCCTTTGAAGCCTGTTTTAATCGCGATAATCCCTGCGGCCATATTGCTAATCATCATCGGCACCATAAACGGTGACACCTTCCTTGGTCCATTATCGAGCATGGCTTGATGATTCGCTAAAATCGTCTCAATTCCCCCAATACCTGAGCCAATATAAACACCTAGTCGTTCCTTATTAACTTGCTCCATATTTATGTTTGCTTGCTCCAAAGCCTGCTGAGATGCAGCCAGTGCATATTGAATAAAAAGATCGTATTTACTTAATTCCTTTTTATCCATATATTGAGTAGCATCAAAGTCAGTGATAGAACCAGCAATTTGTGTTTGAATGCCGCCGAATTCCTCCGCTTCTAACTTTGTAATACCTGATTTTCCTTCTTTAATGTTCTCCCACAAGGCTGATACTGTTTGACCTAGTGGTGAGATAACACCATATCCTGTGACAACTACTCTACGTACCATATATTCCTCTCCTTTTTCGTTTACTTTAACAGTTCCTTTAATTGCTCCAACATTTTGTGAAAGAAATCTTCCCCTAAAACCCGTTTGTATTGCAAAGCACCCTTCGTACTCGAAATAAGCAGGATGGCTAATGCCTCTAAATCCATTGTCGACTGAAGTGAACCATGTTTCTTAGCATCTTGTAGTAAATCCACTAAAACATCTACTTCCATTTGGCTAAGCTGTTGAACTTTTTCTTGCATCGCAGGTGACAATTCTTGATAGTCCGCCTGTAATGCAGAAATCGGGCAAACACCATCTTGTTCTAGAAATGTAATCCGTCTTAAAATAAAGGCGAAAGGTTTTTCCTCAGCTGCTACTGTAGATTCCTTAATTACTGTATAAGCCTCCCCTAATCCTTTTTGAATTCTTTCGCAAACAGCGACTCCTAAGTCTTCCTTCTTTTCAAAATGATAATGAATGCTCGCTTTTGTTACACCAAGCTCTTTCGCTAAATGGTCATAACTAAATGATGTGAAACCTTTTTCTTGAATATTCTTCAATGTTAATTCAATGATTTGTGATTTTCTATTTGTCATGGCTATATACTAACTTACTAGTAGGTAAGTGTCAAATTAAAATACAGCAGATAGGTTATTTATCTGCTGTAATTAAAGTCTATTTCATTTCTTGTGTTGGTCCCATAACACCTGGTACTGGTAAACCAGCTTGACGAAGTAGAACTGTCATTTGACCGCGATGATGCGTTTGATGATCGATTAATGCACGTAATAAAGCGCCCTTTGGTATTGGCCCTGTAAAGCCATTTACAACTTCTAGTAAATCTTCATTTGAAAGCTTTGCCGCTTCCTCTTTTATACCATTTACAACTTTCTCATATGCTTGTACGATTTCTATAGCTGTCGTTGGTACAGGGTCTTCTTGACGAATCATCGGAACCTTTAAGCCTGCTAAATAACTAAAATATCCAGCCGCTCCAACTAAATGCCAACCAAGCCAGCCAAGTGTACTATGTCCCTCTACAATACTTTGATCTAACTTATCGTCCGTTACTGCCTGTAATACTTTCAGCGTTCCCTCTGCAGCCATCGTCCATTCCTGTAAAAAATCATCCGCTTGTCTATACATAACCATGCCCCCCAATTTTTAACTACAATTCTATCTTAGTTAATTTTTTTCATAGTTACAAGTTTTGCGCTTTTAGTTTACATAATAATATTATTGGTATTTTAGCTATGATTCGTATAATGCCCAACATTCACGTATAATTAATAAAAAGTAGCAAGGGAGTGTGCCAATGAAGCATTCTATTATCGTTCTTGCTCTTGTATTTTTATTGGCAGGGTGCCAAGAAGAAATGAAAAAAGAACCTGTGCACCCAGCTGTTCAAGATCAAGTGTCATTACTCACCTATTTCCCACCTGATGGCTCTGTCGCATATTTTCAAGGAGAGGGAAATGAATTTGCCAGCTTTACTCTACAAACTACCTATATCGATACGCAACATATCGCTCAAGTGGAAGATAATGGTGGTGTGACCCTATTAAAAATTTATCGCATGACAGATTCAAAGATTGAGCTTGTCTATCGTGAACCCGTTGACAGTAATCCAAGCTTGCCTAGTATATCTGAGGTTGCAGCCTACCCTGTGCTAGAAACGATACTGCAGCAACCGATACAAGTAGGAACAAGCTTTGAAGGCTGGACCATTCAATCAACAACTGCTCAAGTCGATACAGGAACAAAAGTCTATACGAATGCCATCCAACTTACACGCACTGAAGATCAATTCATAACGACCAAGTATTTTGCACAAGGGGTTGGCCTCATCAAAATCGAAGATACGATGGAGTCTGATCAAGAGCAGCCATTTGTCGTGACTTCCACCTTACAAAAAATAGAGTAGTATGATGATGATAGGCGTCCTGCTTGGGCGCCTATTATGTAGCAAAAGGAGGCATCCTATGAGTGACCTACATAAGTCTGCTAATGAGCAGGAAGAATTAACAGAAGAAGAATTTATTGAGCTGGTGTTAACTGAGCAACAAAAAGCATTAGCTCAAGAGCAAGAAGAACGTCTTTATGGCAAAAAAGCAAAAAAGCCCAAGCCATTCGTACGCTGGATTGTATGGAGTATGGCATTCGTATTGTTTTTTAATACATTCGCGATTATTTTTCAAATTTATTCTATTCCGGCTATCGAATTTATCAAAGTATCAACTAAGCTATCAGCACAAGAGGATATACAAACTTATAAAAAAGCTATCGTAGAAATTTCGACAGGTTCCAGTAAAGGAACAGGTTTCGCCATCTCACCGGACGGTCTCATTGTCACCAATGCCCATGTGGTAGAGCAAGCACAGACATTATCCGTTGTATTTCCTGATGAGGGAGTAATGGAAGCAACATTAATTGAGAGCTATCCGAATGTTGATTTAGCCTTATTGCAAGTTCAAGCAGATCAGCTTCCCTATCTTCCACTAGCAGCTGATCCAACCTTCCCTGAAAATGAGCATATCCATTTTATTGGTAACCCCCTTGCCTTTACTGGAATAGCTAATGAGGGAACTTTGCTGGAATCCATTCAATTAGATGATTGGCAAGTACCTGTAATGATGCTGAAAGCCCCAGTTTACCGTGGCAATAGTGGCAGCCCCGTCATTGATCAACAGGGTGAAGTCATCGGAATCATCTTTGCCACGATGAAATATGAACCTATAGGACGAGTTGGCCTATTTGTCCCCGTCCAACAACTACACCATATTTTAGAACAATCCAACAAAAAATGAACCTGTAAAGTGCAGGTTCATTTTTATTGGTGTTGAAGTTATTTTGTGTTTACATAATAATATTATTTATCCTTACTTTCCTGTTTCACAAACTGAGCAATGGCCGATTTCACAGGTATTTTACTAACGACCTCATCACTAACCTCCGCAACCTTTTGGAGCGCATGCAAAAGATTATCATCCCCTGTCCAATGCTTTTCCACCACTTCCGGTCCTACTTTATTAATAATCGTATTCACCACAAACGTCGCCAACACGATATCATCCAAATAACCACCAAACCCTAATATCCCCTCAGGCATCAAATCCAACGGAAACACAAAATACGCAATCGACGCACCAATCAACGCCCGACTTTTCTTATCCACCCCTGCATCTGTTAACGTTTTAACTAATAAATGAAATAAATCAGGCACAAACATTAAATACGGTGTAAATTTACTACTCTTGCCCTTCTTCGACCCAAGAAAACCAACTAATTTTGTACGTAACTTCTGATAAAAATCCTGCTGTTCCTGATCATTCGGTAATTTCATTAAATCTTCCATCAATCAATCAACCTCCAATAGTAAGTACTTTGTGTGCTATTTTTGTGGCGCTATTTAGTTACCTTTTGAGGTGCTTTTTAGCACATTTTGCGGGCTATTTGCCACTCTTCAAATCCTATTCGAATCTTAGCGCGTTATCCGTCACTTCGTCACCCTTGCGCTTCTAGACAGCACTTCCACCGCGCTATTAACTTTGCCAACAGCACTACTTTATATTTATCCTATTTTAAGATTTATAATCATTGAACATTGCGATGATATAAAAAAAGACATCCTATTTGCATAGGATGTCTGGGTTTAACGAAAGTAATTTTAATTTCTGAGAATTAAAGTTTAGTTACGTTAGCAGCTTGTGGTCCGCGGTTGCCATCTACAACTTCGAATTCCACTTTTTGACCTTCGTCAAGTGTTTTGAAACCTTCGCCTTGGATAGCTGAGAAGTGTACGAATACGTCGTTTTCACCTTCAACTTCGATGAATCCAAAACCTTTTTCTGAGTTAAACCATTTTACTGTACCTTGTTTCATTTAAGAAAACCTCCAAAAAATAAAAGTGAACAATATGTAATTTCTTCAGCGATTGAAAAAAATTCACATATTACAAAGAGTACCGTACTAACGCGATCACTTTTTGTAATATGTGAATTCATGTTTCCGGTGAAGCAATTAAATTGTTAACCTAAGTATAACCAGCATTCATAATTTTGTCAAATAAAGAAAATTGTTTTTTTACTTTATTTCAAAATTATTTTACTTTTCTTCCATTTTACATGCAATAATTCCATGATATACTTGTGCGTCATCATCACATGCCTCACAGAAGAAGCTTTCATCCTCTGACCAAAAAGCCCAATATTGCCCTTCTTTTACTACTTCATTATCATATGTTGAGCGAAAGTGTGCTAGTTTATGCTGTAAAGCCAGCTCAAACTGCTCCTTTGCTTCAAATGTATCGTGTGTTTGAATAAAAGCTTCCCAGCCCTCAAATTTCCACCAAGGCTCATAGTCCGCTTTCATGTAAATAATTGTATACATATTTGCCCATTCCTTGCTGTCATAAGATATTTTCATTTTAGCAAACACACCTGAAATGTCTATTAAAACCACCTGAATTATGCTATTATTACCTTATTATACATAATTTTTGGAGGTTTTTATATGTTTTCAAGCATTCGACCTAAAGCTGAGCTAGAAGAACTACTAAAGCGTGGTACTGATTTACGTGCAACAGGCCGATTTCATCAAACATTGGCATTTAATCATTTCAATTCGCAAGATGAAGAGCATTTAAAGACGCTCTATGAAAAGCTTAAAGATATTACCCCTTCTATGAATGCCATTTTTCACCATTATTTAAGTGAGATATCCCCTACCTCTCAATTAACCATTAGTGAAGAAAATATAAATCAATATTTAACGCAATTTTTCCTAGCAACACGTGATGACGAGTATGTGGATGAAACCGTCAAGTTTTTCAATTTATTTCGCAAGCATCAATATGAGCCTGGTAAATTAATTGTCGTTTTCAATCAATTTGCCTTCTATATTACTACTTATATTTTACATAACTTTGGGATGAAGCCCAATAAAGCCTTCCAATTTATGAAATCATTCCAGTCTGCTGTCAATGTCGATCAGGAGCTATTGGTGGAAGTTTTGACGGAGCGCATCATTGAGAATGTTGTAGGTGAAGTATCATCCTTGATGGATGTCAATGCCAAAATCATGTATATGAAAGATTTAGTATTTAGTTTAGATAAGCAAAATGAGGAAATCCAGTCCTCTACAGCTGCGACTGAAGAAATTGCCGCTTCTATAAATGAAGTAGCCCGTATGTCCTCTCATATATCAGAAAAAACAACTGAATCTGTTGACCATGCGACACAGGGTAAAAATGCAATTGAGCATGCATTAACAGAAATTTTCAAAACGGAAGAAACGTTTACTTCGATTGTAGAATCTTTTACAGAACTGCAAAAACGGGTAAATGATATTGAACAAGTTGTGACATTGATTAACCAAATTGCGGACCAAACTAATTTACTAGCACTAAATGCCTCCATTGAAGCCGCACGCGCGGGTGAACATGGTAAAGGCTTTGCGGTCGTAGCACAGGAAGTACGAAAGCTTGCGGAAAGCACGGTCTCGGCTTTAAGCGAGGTCTCTACAAATGTTCACCATTTAAAGAGCTATTCCAATGACGTTTCCGACTCGATAACAGAAACAACAGCCATCATTAAAGAAGCAACCGTTGAGGCGAAAGAATCGTTACCATTATTGAATGCTATTGTCCATGCGATTGAAGGTATTAACTTGGATGTGACCAATACGGCAGCGATTTCCCAGCAACAGGCAGCGGCGATTGATGAAGTCTCCTCTAGAATGATTGAAATTTCTAGCTTGCAAGAAGATATTCGAGACTATAGTCATAATACATCAAGTGATATTCACCTTTTAGGGAAAGAAATCAATCGTTTCCGTAATGATATTATTGCCAATAATAATGTCCAGCTTTCATCCATTGCCCTTTTACAGCTATCTAAAGCTGATCATATTTTATGGAAGTGGCGCATTTATAATATGTTCCTTGGCCTAGAACATGTTGAGCCAAACGATGTCTCTTCACATAGAGAATGTCGACTTGGCAAATGGTACACAGCTTCTCGCACGGTGGAACGCTTCGGCCATTTACAGGATTATCATGATTTAGACAATTATCATTTACTTGTCCACGAATCCGCGAAGCGCGCGGCGACAGCCTTTAAAGCTGGCAATATCGCACAAGCAGATAGCCATCTAAAAGAAGTGGATGAAGCGTCTACTCAAGTTCTATATTATATTAATAACCTAATCGCCTATTTAGAAAAAGAAAGAGTACTGCAATAAAGAGAGTGGCTCGTCCCCTCTCTCTACTGGTAGGAGGTATTTCCTTGAATAAACGAGCAAGTATTAAATTTTTTGGTGACGTCTACGGGACAGGCTACCGATTCTTTATTAAACAAAAGGCCATTGAATTAGGGCTAAAAGGGTATTGCAGATTGAATGCTGCTGAGCAAATTGAGGTTGAAGTAGAAGGAGCTGAAAAAGCGCTGAATGAATTCCTTCTTTTCGTCCAAAAAGGTGTTAGTCCCCAAGCCGATTCCAACTCATTTTCTTTAGAGCTGTATGATGATTTAAAAGGATATGTACGAATGGAGTCAGACATTGTTTAGTCTGGCTCTTCTTTTTACAAAGTAGTCAGGCCATCGTAGGACATTACAACATGCCTTACTAGTTAATGATTTATGTTTTGTTTAAGTAATTTATTATTGGCTATTGCGACTTCTATTAAACCAATCATACATGTGGCTAAAAATAATATAGACCAATTGATTTTTCCATATAATACACATGTATAGGTAACGTCAATCACACAGTATAAAAGTATGATGCTAGCAATAATTATTCCTTTTTTATTCTTCATCATTCCACCACTTTCTTTTTTGACAAGATACTAATTTCAAACAAGCTGTATTATACTGTATTTTTCTTATTTTGCATAATTAAACATTTATTGGCAATCGGCACAGGAAATAAAAAATATCCGTAAATATAGGTTTTTCAAAAAACAAGCCTTCTACGTTTATTTTCAAATCAAACAGCACATCAACCTAATCATGAGAAATTAAAATCTATACGCTATAATGTTCCCAAATCTCTTAAAAATAAATGGACATAAATAATGAACGACTTATTCCTAGGTATTCTAGGTAATATCATTGAGAAAATTTGCGATTCGCAGTAAAATTTATGTAAGGTTTCATTTTACATTGAAACTTTATGTCGATTATTTCGTATAAGAAGATAGACATATTGAAATGCAAGGAGGAAGAAACAATGCTTAGTGTTGGACAGTTTTTTTCTAGACATACTGCTAGCTTCGTTATTTCGCTAACAACTGTTTCTATCGCAGCAATTGCAGCAAATCCTGGATTCTTCCTTGGTGGTTTACTGTTTGCTGGTTCATATGCGACGAGTACAGCGTTGCTGAAACATAGACAAAAAAAGAAAGTTATGCAAATAGCAGGTATCACAAAAGAAGAATTCAAACACATTGAAACACAATTATCAACCGCTAATAAGCAAATTCAAACATTAAGTCAAAACTATTTACGTGTACGTTCTGTATCGGCTTTTAAACAACTACTTGAGATGACGCGCATTTCAAAAAATATCGTCAAAATTGTAAAGACAGATCCACGTAAGTTTTATAATGTTGAACCCTTTTTCTATGCGCATTTACCTTCAGCAGTGGAATTAACGGATAAGTATACAATGCTTTCTAGGCAGCCGGTGAAGGATAAAGAAATTCAATTGACGTTATCCAAAACGCGTGAAACACTTACGGATTTAAATGATACGATTCAAATTGATTTAAAGGATGCGCTAGCTAATGATATTGACCACCTGCAAATGGAGATTGAATTCGCAAATCGTTCTAATCTTAGACGTAGAGAACAATTGGACTGGCGAGGCGATGATAAATGACAGCAAATGAACATGCTTTTCAATTAAATACCATTCCTGGTCTTTCTCCATTAGTACAATCTTATTTAGACACAACTCCACAAACTGAGGCGATGGCGACGTACGAAACGCTATCGCCTCTTGCGCAAAGTCGAGCTTTACTATATGCTAGCCAAATTGATTTAACTGATTTTGAATCTTTGCTGTCCTTAGGGCAAGAATCACAGCGTTCCCTATCCCAGTTTGCAGATCGGATGTTAGCGCAGGTGAAGCAAAAAGACGTGACCAAAATCGGCCAAATGCTCGATTCCTTAATGCATACTTTAGATCGTGTAGACCCGACAGCTTTAGAGCCGAAAAAGCAAACCTTTTTTAATAAGATATTTGGTAGTAAAACAGAGCCTACTGTGAAACAAACGCTAACAGAATTTGAACGCATTAGTATTCAGGTGGAACGTATTGGGGTCCAATTGGAACGTGCTCAGCTCCAACTCATTCGAGATGTAGAAAATTTAGAAGCGCTTTATACACATAATCGAGGTTTTTTCGAGGAACTAGCTACTGCCATTGCAGCTGGTCAAATGAAAAAACAGCAAGCGATTGAAGTGGAGCTTCCTACAAAAATAACAAGTGTCCAAGCAAGTAAACAGCCACTTGCCATACAACAGCTAAATGATTTCGCTGCGCAAATTGAGAGGCTGGATCAACGCATTTATGATTTACAGGTATCTCAACAAGTAGCCCTTCAAACAGCACCACAAATTCGTATGATACAGCAAGCGAATCAAACATTAGCTGAAAAAATTGAATTTTCCATTGTCACACTAATTCCTTTATGGAAAAATCAATTGGCGATGATGCTTTCCATGCATATGGATCATCACTATGCACAGCTTGAGGAACGATTATCACAGACACAGGATCGTTTTGCAAGGCCTTCATTTGAGCAGCAAGTATCGAAATTCAAGGAAACACAGCATGAGCTACAAACAGCTATAAAAGATGTCTTCGCCCTACATACGGCGACTGAACAGGAAAAACAACAGTTGCAAGATGCGACGGATATAAGAGGCTATCAGAGAGACTAATGAAAAAAAGGGTGGCTCAGTAAATGATCTGAACCACCCTGTCTTCTTTTTATGCAAAATAATCTTTATAGTAGCCACCGACATTGCCAGTGTTATCGATGATAAAAATGAACTCTTCTGTTTCATTTTTCACTTCATATTCTTTTCCAACTGTTAATACGTTTGATACTAAGTATTTTGATGCATTGGTATGTTTGCAAGTCACTGTTCGTAATGTTGGCGCATCTTTCCATTTTAAATGTAACATATTCTCTCTACCTCTCTTTACTAGCATAAAGCTAATGTCTAATGCTTATTTTATAATATTTTTAGGCTTTTGTGGAGAAAAAAGAAATACAATACCTAATCTATCCAAAAATAATTTTACATTTGAGGTGTTATGATGAGCTTTGGCGGTGTACCGCAATGGTTTTTTATTATTGCAATAGCATTTGTAATCTGCTTTGTCCTTTATGCAGAGTGGAATTCTAGAAAGTAAGTGAGTCCCTCTATTAGGACTCACTTTTTCATTTGTTGCTACTACTTTAATGTTCGTTTTAAAAACTCTTTCGTTCGATCATGTTGAGGGTTTATTAACACTTGTGATGGTGGGCCCTCTTCGACAATTACACCTTTATCCATAAAGACTACACGATCTGCTACCTCTTTGGCAAATTCCATCTCATGCGTCACAATTAGCATCGTATTGCCTGCATCGGCCAATTGTCGCATGACTTTGAGTACCTCCCCTACCATCTCAGGGTCTAGTGCTGATGTAGGTTCATCAAAAAGCATCACTTCTGGATTCATGGATAATGCTCGGGCAATGGCTACGCGTTGTTTTTGCCCCCCTGAAAGCTGTCGAGGCTTTGCGTTTACATATTGATCCATCCCGACGATTTTTAAATATTTAAGCGCCGTTTCCTCTGCTTCCTTTTTGGAACGTTTTAAAACTTTTATTTGCCCCACTGTACAATTATTTAAAACATTGTGGTTGTTAAATAAATTGAATTGCTGGAATACCATTCCTAGATGTGTTCGATATTCTTGAATATTGTGTTTTGCGTCTAGGATGTCCTCCCCTTGATAAATAATTTGCCCACCACTTGGTGTTTCTAATAAATTAATACAACGAAGTAAAGTGGATTTACCAGAACCAGAGGAACCAATTAAACAAACGACTTCCCCTTTTTCCACTTGAAAATTAACATCCTTTAACACTTGGTTACGTCCAAATGATTTACTTAAATGCTCGATTTTAATGACTGCCATTTGTGCGTCCCCCTAAATTGCTTCTTTTTGTTCTTTTTGATAAGCATCTGGTCCATCTAATCGTTTTTCAACATATAGCAGAATACGTGATGCTGTAAATGTCATGATGAAGTAAAGAATACAAGCTACAAAGAATGATTCAAAATAACGGAAGTTGTTACCGGAGATTGATTTTGTTTGGAAGAATAATTCTGTTACTCCGATAACGTTTAATACGGCTGTATCTTTAATATTCATAATTAATTGGTTGCCTGTCGCAGGTAGTACGTTACGCGCTACTTGTGGTAAAACTACGTGAAGCATGATCTGGAAGTGATTCATACCGATAGCTGATGCTGCCTCATATTGACCATTATCAATTGATACAATACCACCGCGAACAATTTCTGCCATATAGGCACCTGTATTAAGCGAAACGACTAAAATCCCCGCTGTAATAAAGTGCATGTCTATGCCAAATGCAATATCTAATCCATAGTAGACAACCATAGCCTGTACAATCATTGGTGTACCACGGAAAAATTCAACATAGCATGTGAGTATAAAATTAATAAGCTTTAAGCCATAAAATTTCACACCTTTTTTACGAACTGGAATCGTATGCATAATTCCGATGAAAAATCCGATAAATGCACCAATAATTGTACTGATAGTCGAAATTAGTAACGTATAATACGCACCTCGTAAAAACATTTGCCAGTTGTTTTCAATAATTGAAAGTATCCATTCAAGACTCATGATGTTCCTCCTAACAATGTCATGTTGCTTGCTATCTTTTTCGTGCCCTAGCTCTTTCTACTAGTCTATGTTTTATTTCGCTAGGACATTATCATTATGTAGAGAGGTCCTCATTTTAATAATGATGAAATGATAGTGCACGGACTAGCCACTAGTCCGTGCCATTTTTTTATTGTGCTGCTGGTTGCTGAGAAATAGCTTCTTCCATAATCGCTTGACGATCATCTTCAGAAATTCCTTTTAGAATTTCATTGATTTTATCAAGATTCGCATCTTCTTTACGTAAGCCTACAGCAATTGACGTATTTGAAAGATCCGTATCGAAGCCCTCTTCAAATGCTACATATGTGAATTTATCGTTGGCAGCAGCTGCGGAAATACCTTCTGGACGTTCTGCAACATAGCCGTCAATTTTGCCTGCCTCTAAAGCTACACGCATAGCTGGGAAGCTTTCCATTGCCGTTTGTTTATTAACATCTTTGATTTGATCAATCACATTGTAATTGGATGTATTAAGTTGTGATGTAATTTTTGCGCCAGAAAAATCTTGAATCGATTTGACCCCTTCGTATTTGCTGCCCTTTTTAATAACCATGACAAAATCAGAAGTATAGTAGTTTTCAGTAAAATCAATTGTTTTCTTACGTTCTTCTGTTGGCGACATGCCCGCGATAATTGCATCAATTTTATTTGATTGTAGCGCTGGTACTAAGCCGTCCCATTCCATTTTAACGATCACTAATTCTTTGCCTAAGCCTTCAGCAATTTTTTTCGCCATTTGTACATCATAACCGCCTGCATACTCTGCATTATCTGCAATTTTCACCGCGCCATTTGCATCATTTTGCTGTGTCCAGTTGAATGGTGGGTAGCCAGCCTCCATTCCAATTCGGAATTCACCGCCGCCTTCTTCCTTATCTGCGCCAGCTTCTCCTGAACTGCCTTCTTTTTTGTCGCTTGTGCCACATGCAGCTAGCACAATTGCCGTCATGATAGAGATCATTACTAACAGCCATTTTCTTTTCATGTAAAACTCCCCTTTTCTGTAAAAAAATAAGACAACTGTACGAAAAAAGACCTAAGTTTTGTGAACTTAGGTCTTACCTTTTATGACAGTTGCCCAAATCCTCACTAGTATTCCATGTTTCCGAGATAGCACAACCTAGTAAACTTGGAATTGAATTTACTAGGACAGTCCTGCACTTATTCACTGCAGACCCAGCATAAAAGTACGAGCTCCTTTTATACTTCGGCGATATTTCCTTCTTCATTGCGTCTTTGTTTGCTTGTACTCAACAATGAACTAATAAATACCGCGCCTCTACCTCACTGTTATATGTTAGTGAGGTTTGTTTATTTAATTGATATTTAGATACTACTATAAAACTAGTATGTACGTCAAGAGAGTTTTATCATTTTTCTGACTAATGCCAATATTAGGGTATTATGCTTGACCTATCCATTGATAATCTATGTATTTTTGTCAATATATCCGCCGGAAAACCACAAATTTTTACGATCAATGGTTTTTATTCTAAGTAAATAGTTTCGTATTTTCAAAATCACTAAAGACTTTAGTGATACAGAAAACCAAGAAAAAAACCCTGTAAAACAAAGTTTACAGGGTTTAAAGGAATTATGAATTTAATAATAAATCTTCAGGGTTTTCGATTAATTCTTTAACTGTTTTTAAGAATCCTACAGAATCTTTTCCATCGATGATACGGTGATCGTAAGAAAGTGCTACATACATCATTGGACGGATTTGAACTTCACCATTTACCGCAACTGGGCGGTTAACAATTGAGTGCATACCTAAAATACCAGCTTGAGTACCGTTCATAATTGGTGTTGACATTAATGAACCGAATACACCACCGTTTGTGATTGTGAATGATCCACCAGCCATGTCATTTAAGCCTAGTTTTTTCTCACGAGCTTTAGTCGCTAAGCTAGCGATATCTTTTTCGATTTCTGCGAAGTTTTTGCTGTTTGCATCGCGTACAACTGGTACTACTAAACCTTCTTCAGTTGATACTGCAATACCGATATCAAAGAAGTTATTTAAATGTAATTCATCGCCAACGATTTGAGCGTTTACATATGGGTATTTTTTCAGTGCTGCAACAACAGCTTTTGTGAAGAATGACATGAAACCAAGTTTGATGTCGTTTGCTTTAACAAATTCTTCTTGTTTACGTTTACGAAGTGCCATGATGTTTGTCATGTCAATTTCGTTGAATGTTGTTAACATTGCTGTTGATTGTTTAACTTCTAATAAACGTTTGGCAATTGTTTGACGACGACGGCTCATTTTTTCAATTGTTACACGGTCAGAATTAGCTGCTGGTGTGAATACAACTGGGCCACCTGTAGTTGCTACTGGTGTAGGTGCTGCTACTGCTGGTGCTGTACCATGTGCTGATACATCTTGTACACGAACACGGCCTTGTGGATCTACTGGAGATACCGCTGCAAGATCGATGCCTTTTTCACGTGCAAGTCGACGTGCCGCTGGAGATGCGATCACACGCTCACCAGAAGTTTCTTCTACTACAGGAGCTGCTGCAACTGGTGCTGTAGGAGCCGCTTGTGGCGCTGCTGGAGCTGGAGCTGCTTCAGCTGGTGCCGCCGCTGCTGGTGCAGCAGCTGCGCCTTCGCCTGCTTCTACGATAGCAATAACTTGACCAACTAGTACAGTATCGCCTTCTTCAGCTAAAATTTGTGTTAATACACCTGCTTCTTCAGAAATGATTTCAGCGTTTACTTTATCTGTTTCAAGTTCAACGATGAATTCACCTTTTTCAACGCGATCGCCCACTTTTTTAACCCACTGTGCGATACTACCTTCTGTAATCGATTCTGCTAATTCAGGGACTTTAATTTCAGCCACTTTCATTTCCTCCTTTGATTAACGTGCATGACGCACATAAAAGGGCTACTGCTTATGGGCAAGTAGCCCAGCTATCAATATTTATATGTTATTATTTAACCTTTACTGGCTCAGCAACAGCTTCTTCAATAAGTGATGATTGAGCTGCTTTATGAGAATCTGCATCCCCTTCAGAAGTTGAGCTCATTGCAGGACGACCTACATAGCGAAGCTTTTTACCTTCTGCAAGTTCATATAATGTTTCTAGTGCATAATTCCATGAGCCTTGGTTTTTAGGTTCTTCTTGTACCCATACGATTTCTTTTGCATTAGGATACTTAGCAATAATACCAGCAACTTGCTCTTTTGGGAATGGGTAAAGTTGTTCTACACGAACAATGTGTACGTGATCGAAACCTTCTCCATCTTTCACGCGATCTGCTAAATCGATCATCACTTTACCAGTACCTAATACAATACGCTCTACAGCTTCTGTTTTTGTACCTAAACCAGGTTGTTCAATCACTTCTTGGAATGAACCATCTGCTAATTGCTCAGCATTAGCTGCTGCTAATGGGTGACGCAATAATGATTTTGGTGATACAACCACAAGTGGACGTACACCTTCAGTGCCTAATAACGCTGCTTGACGGCGTAATAAGTGGTAGTAGTTACCTGCATTTGAACAGTTTGCTACAAACCAGTTATTTTCTGCTGACATTTGTAAATAACGTTCCATACGGCTTGAAGAGTGCTCTGGACCTTGGCCTTCATAACCATGTGGTAATAGAATCACCATGCCAGATTTTTGACCCCATTTAGAGCGTGCCCCTGAAATGAAGTTATCAAACATTACCTGTGCCATATTCGCGAAGTCACCAAATTGTGCTTCCCAAACTGTTAATACATGGCCGTTTTCTAGGTTGTAACCATATTCAAAGCCAACTACCCCTGCTTCAGTCAGTGGTGAGTTGTGCACTGAAAAGGATGCACTTGCACCAGAAATATGATGAAGTGGTGTAAAGACATTACCATTGTTTTTATCGTGAAGCACTAAGTGACGTTGTGAGAAAGTACCACGTTGTGCATCTTGACCTGTGAAACGTACTGGTGTGCCATCTTGGATAATTGTTGCATAAGCTAAAGTTTCCGCATGACCCCAGTCGATTTTCGCAGATGCAAATGCGTCACGACGTTTTTCTAAAATTTTGCCAAGCTTTTTCTGTGGCTCGAAGTTTTCTTCAAACACTAGAAGCTCTTCGTTAATTTTACCTAAACGTTCTGCTCCAACTGCTGTATCAATTTGTGGGAATTCAATTTTTAACTCTTCTGGCATTTCTAATTGATGATGCTCATCTTTTGAAGCCATTTCTTTTACATGATCATAAGCCGCTTGCATTTCTGCATAAATAGCTGTATCTAATGCAGCTACATCTTCAGTTGATACAAGACCTTCAGTTACAAGTGCAGCACCATATAATGAACGTACAGTTTCGTGTTTAGATACTAATTTATAAGTTTCTGGGTTTGTAACCGTTGGATCATCCGTTTCGTTATGACCATGACGACGGTAACCAACTAAATCAACGACAATATCTTTACCGAATTTTTGGCGGTAATTAGCTGCAAAACGACCAACTTGTGCCACTGCTTCAGGGCTATCTGCATTCACATGTACTACTGGTACTTCATACCCTTTTGCTGGGTCAGAAGAGTAAACAGAAGAACGAGAATCATATTGTTCAGTCGTGAAGCCGATCATATTGTTCGCGATAATGTGAATAGTACCACCTGTTGTAAATCCTTCAGTTTTAGCGAAGTTTAATACTTCAGTTACGATACCTTGACCTGGGAATGCTGCATCACCATGCACAAGAATTCCTAAGCCTTTTGTGCGATCATGAATCGCTTGACCTGGTTTTGAAGTGTCATCTTGCGTTGCACGTGTAGCACCTAGAACTACTGGATTGCCTACTTCTAAGTGTGATGGGTTGTATGCAAGCTTTACATTCATACCTGAATCACGGTTATAAGAAGCACCCATATGGTATTTCACATCACCTGTCCACCCTTTTGTAATTTCAAGGCGACCATTTTCTGGAATAAATAAATCATTTGATACATGTGCAAAGTCAGAGAACATCATGTCATAAGGTTTATTTAAAATATGTGTTAAAACATTTAAGCGACCACGGTGTGCCATACCAATACGTACTTTTTCAACACTTAGCGCTTCTGCAGTTTTAATGATTTCATCAAATAGTACAATTTGCGTATCTAAGCCCTCACCAGAGAAACGCTTTTGTCCTACAAATGTTTTATGGATAAATTTCTCGAAATTTTCAACACGCGTTAAACGATCTAATAAGGCTTTCTTTTCATCAGAAGAAAGTGCTTGTTGGAAAGAGCCAGATTCAATTTGTGCTTGAATCCAATTACGTTCTTCTGTAGCTACTACATGTTCATATTCAAACGCTACTTTATTTGTATAAATAGCTTTTAAATAGTCAATTGCATCCTTACCATTTTTCACGTTTGCTGGCACATCTTTGAAGAAGATTGCTGCAGGAATTTCAGCTAAATCTGCAGCGCTTAAGTTGAACGCGCTTTCTTCAATTTGAGCTGTTTGTAGTTCACGGTTTTTCAGAGGATAAATATCTGCTGCTAAATGACCGCGTGAACGGATTGCATCGGCTAATTTCACAGCGGCTAACACTTTTTTGTAATCGCCAGCAGGAGCCGCTGCTGTATGACTAGCTACAGCTACTTCACCTTCTACTACTACTGGTGCACCAAATTGTTGGAATAAAGAAACTAACTCCGGTTCTACTTCTTCAGGAGACTGTAAGAATAAGTCGTATTGCTCCATCACATATCCTAGGTTAGGACCAGAGAAAGCTGACCATGGAGAACTTACAGTTGTAACGTTGTTCGACATGAAAAATGACCTCCAAATTTTGCCTTTCGGCAGTTCCATTAATTAAATTGCAATTAATTATATAATATTTAGCCGTTCTTTAAAAGAATGTTTTACACTACTTTTCCATATTTTAAAGAACGTTTTTTCCATCTCAATCTTACTACTCTTCACAAAAAATACAACTCTTTTTAGCAAATTAAGCAATTTTTTTCGCAAAGGATAGAATAATGAAATAAAGCGTGCATTTTTCTTAATATTTTAGCGGGATCTTTAATGAGAAAACGGTTCCAATATTAACCTCACTCTTGACTTCTACCGTCGCATTATATTTTTCAAGCAACATCTTCGAAATACTTAATCCTAAGCCAGTTCCACCAATTTGACGGTTTCTTGCCTCATCCACTCGATAAAAACGATCAAAGATAAAAGGAATATTGTCTTTTGCTATTCCTATACCATTATCAGCAATTTCTAAACATGCATAATTTCCAGCAACTGAAATAGAAATTTGTATCTCAGGAATTTTTTCACAATAACGAATTGCATTTTCTATTATATTACGAATGATTTGACTTAGTGCATTTTCAGTTATAAATAAAAGACCCATTTCATCATTTTTCGACAGCAAAATTCGCGCTTTGGGGTGTACAAGCCTCATTTCATCGATAACAGCCTCAATCACCGATAGTGCATTTGCCTCACTCATCTCATCTTTTTCCTCACGTCTTGCAAGCTCTAATAACTCCTCAATCATTTTACGCATGCGAGCAATTTCTGTTAAGGAAGTATCGATCGACTCATCTAAAATAGCTGGATCATTTTTGCCCCATCTTTTTAGCAGAGAAAGATGGCCTTCGATAGCTTGGATTGGCGTACGAAGCTCATGAGAAGCATCTGCGACAAATTGTTGCTGCTGAGTAAATGAAATTTGCAGTTCATTCATCATGGCATTGTACATTTTCAACAAATCACCAATTTCATCGTGTGATGTGTAGGTTAGCTGTATAGGCTCATTAAAGCCTTGATCCATCACCATTTTCATGGAAGCACGTAATTCACGCAATGGCTTCATTAAATAATTGGCTAGATAATACCCAATAGTGCCTGATAACACTAATGCCCCAAGACCAGCGATGAGCATAGCTGTTAATAAATAATGCATGAGCGATTGAAAACCGTTGAGCGGATGGACAACTTGAACATACCCTTGAAAAAAACCTAGTCGTATTGGTTCATTCATGACCAGTACGTCCTGCTTATTAATGGTCGTCTCAAAAATCTCCTGCATGGAGCTAAGAGGTGCAGCATCTGAAGTATTATTGATACGCAAAATATCCACACCGTCCGCATTAAACATTCTAACAGTTTCATCTCGATCGACAATCGATTTGAGCAAACCAGTATTTTGTTGGATTTGTTGAATCGTAATATCCGGTCCCTGTGATTGTAAAAATGAAATAATATCCCTACTAGTCCGTTCAACCTTGCTTTCCTCATCATTTAAAAGCCATGTATGGAGAGAAATATAAACAACCACGCAAATAATCGTATAGCTTATAAAAATTACACTACTCGATGTGAGCATCCATTTTTTCTGCAGAGATTGACGACGGAGATACATCAGTAACTTGTTCATTCCCGCATCACATACCCAACCCCTCGAACCGTTTCAATATAGGCATTCGTATCACCTGGGAGCTTCGTCCGTAAATGACGTATATACACATCTACCACATTGGTCTCTATATCTGTATCGTAGCCCCATACAGATGTTAGTATATGCTCGCGTGTACAAACTCTATTTTTGTGTTCGATTAGTAGTTTCAGTAAATCATATTCTGTCTTTGTGAGGTCAAGTTTATTCCCTTGCACGAAAACTTCGTAGGCTGCGATATCTATCTCAATATCACGTAAACTTAAAAATTCACTATTTGCTGGCTCTTGCGTTGTTGCACGACGTAAAATCGTTCGAATTCTTGCTAATAGTTCTTCGATCGCAAATGGCTTGACGATGTAGTCATCTGCTCCAGCATCTAGGCCAGCTACACGATCCATAACAGCGTCTCTTGCCGTTATTAAAATAATAGGCACTTGAGATTGTGTCCTAACCCGCCGACAAATTTCAATACCATTGATGCCCGGTAGCATCACGTCAAGCAATAGCACATCAAATGCCTCTGTTGTTGCCAAAGATAGCCCCTCACGCCCTTCAAAGGCAACTGTCACGTCATAGCCTTCATGCTGTAGCTCTAGCTCGACAAAACGTGCAATATGCTTTTCATCTTCCACTACTAATATTTTCTTAGGCACATAATCACCTTCTATTCCGAAATAACGATGCAGGATTTTTATCCCTATACTGTTATAGCATAACATCAAATAAAAAGTCTGTCTCACAAGGATTAACTTGTGGACAGACTTTTTTAATGAGCTTCCGAAATAAAGAGATTATTTTTCCCAGCTTCTTTTGATTTATATAAAGCTTGATCAGCCAAATCCATTAATTCATCCAACGTTTGGGCATGATCTGGATAGTATGAAATTCCTATTGAAGCTGTTGGTGTGAACTGATGATCCTCAATCATCCAGCCCGCTGCTAATTCATCACGAATGCGACGAATAATATGCATAATTTGACTATGCCTTTTATCCATTTCTCTCGTTAAACCTGTTAGGATGACAAGAAATTCGTCGCCTCCTATGCGGATAACGATATCATGACTTCGGACGGTTTTGCTTAAAGCGTGACCAAAGCTCTGAATAAACGCATCCCCTGTATCATGGCCAAAGCGATCATTGACAGCTTTAAAATCATCCCCATCCAAATAAAGCATCGCTACACTTGCATTGTTTTCGTCGGCCTCAGCCAATATTGTAGGAAACTCATTTTGTAAATAACGGCGATTAGGGAGCTGTGTTAAAGAATCATGATAGGCCAGATAAAGCAAATCATTTTCCCTCTCTTTACGATGGGTAATTTCACGGGACACCATCATAATTTGAGAAACTTTTTCTCGATCAGGATCATGGACCACCGTGACATTCCCTTCTGTCCAAATAGGTGTGCCGTTCTTTGCTTTCAGTAAAAGTTCGAACTGGGTATCTGTTTGACCAGTAAAGTTATTTAAAAATGTTTGCCATTCATGCTGGCTTTCTGTATCAATAATGGCACTGTAAAACTGACCTTGTAGCTCCGCATTTTCATAGCCTAAATATATTTCATAGGATGGTGACGTATAAATAATGATTCCATCCTCATTTGTAATAACAATTAAATCATTCGTATTTTCCGTAATGAGACGGAAGGTACGTTCAATATTTTTTAATTCTGTGAACATTCTTTTCTTGTCTGTAATATCATAGTTAATGGTTAAAATTTGTTCAATCTGACCAAATTCATTTTTTAATGGAACAATGGTTGCCTCCACCCAATAATCAGCATGGTATTTTGTGCGATAGCACAGCTCTCCCCGCCAGATCTCTCCACTAGCAAGTTTGTCATTGAGTAATTGTAAAAAATTTTGTGTTTGGTACCGAGGCTTAAGTAACGCATAAGACTGCCCAACTAATTCCTCTTCCGTGTAACCTGAAGCTTGTAAAAACATCTCGCTCACTTCTGAAATATGGCCCGCACTATCTAAAATAGCGATGGCCGTAGCTGAATTTAATGCCGACTTAAACACTTCAAAGCCATGAGATTTCGACCGTAGTTCTGCCTTTTGCAAGGTGAACTGTGTGAAATCCTGCATAATAAGAAAGATTGCAAAGGAATTATCCTCTTGCATGACAGGTGATAGTGACAGTAAATACATGCGTTCTTGCTGGTCCAACGTCAGCAATTTTACAAACTTTCCATCAACGTTTTCTCCTCTAGCCGCTTGTTGTAAATACAATTTAATTTGCTGCACTTCTTCTTGTGGAACAATCGGTAAATCACTAAACATTTTTTGTTTGACGGCTTCATTATCTAATTGAAAATCTTCCATAAAGCTTGAATTCACTTCATAAATCATACCTTCAGCTGATAGCACAACGGTCGAAAAAAAGGCATGGTCGAACATGGACCGCATAAACAAAAATTTATCTTCAATACTACGATCATAGTGAATTTCCTTGGTAATTGCTAAAACATAGTCTTCCTGGTTATAGTGCAATGGGCGTACAGTTGTTTCATATTTACGAACCTCCGACTGCACATACGCATAATCTACATAGTCAACCTGTATATGTTCTGCAATTGCATGATGATAGTTTTTCTGAATGATCGAAAAATTTCGATTCGAGGTAACGGAGGAAAGCATTTTTCCAATTACATCGATCGATAACAGTTCTCGAGCTGCATTGTTTAAGCGAATATATTGAAAATCTTCCTCTACTTTTTTCATAAGAAAAACAAAATCATTACCAATAAATAATTCATTAAAAAAATCTTCGCTTAAAAGATACTCCATACTGTCACCTCCAGAAAAGGCCATTGCCATCATAATAAAAAACTATGTATATGCTTAATTATACGCAAAAACTAATTCTACTATTATAACATAAAAATAAAAAATTACCTTTCTAGAATTAGATAAATTATATCCTTTTAAGGATATTTTTGATAATTTAGCTATTTAAACATAAAAATATACTACTAAAGATTCACAAAATTGATTAATTATAGATAAAAGTGATAGAATTTACTTAATTTTAAATATGGAAAATAAATTGAATATTTCCATTAATTTATCAGAATTTACTGACTATTAAACTTAAAATTTTGTTTTTTATGTGCAAAATGATTGCATGAAACAGCTAGCATGTTATATTATATTTAAAAAACTAGTCTTTTTTCGGTATGGTCGAAATCAGTAAGACAGCGGGAGATTATGGAATATCATAGTTATAACGTCTAGTTCTTTGGGTTTTAATTCCAGTACGAATTTTAGTTTTCTTCTTTATGCTTCAACGGAATTGTTTTAACTACCCTAGTAAAGGAGGCGTTTCGTATGCTTAAACATCGAGACCTGCATGAATGTACAGAGCTTTATGAACTATTATCACACCCTTCTGTATTCCCTTTTGTCCGTCAGAAAGCCACATCCGCTGATGAATACTGGTTTATGACAAAGCAACTGATCGAAGAGGAAGCGAGAGGACTCGCTATCTCGAGGACCATCACTGATGACTGGGGTCAACCAATCGGCACCATTAGTATACACGATGTTGAGGACGGTGCAGGTTTTTTAGGAACGTGGATTGGACTCCCTTACCAAGGAAAAGGTTACAATCAAAAGGCAAAAATGCTTTTTTTGAATGAGTTATTTTTTGATTATAATTTCCATACGGTATTCCTCCGTATTCGTGTTGAAAATATAAAATCACAGCGTGCTGCGTTAAAATTACCCTATGTTGTGAGCGCTAATGAAAGTCATCCAACTTTGTTAGCTCAAGTAAATAGTGGTATGGCACAATTTGATTTATTTAAAATTCCAAAGGATTTATTCTACTTAACAACTGCTTATCAAATGCAAGAAGGCGAAGAGCAAGCAATGTAAGCCTATTAATATAAGAAGAAGCTATGAGGTGTTGTCATCATCGACATCCCTCATAGCTTTTTTAATGACTTTTATTTTTGATAGTTCAAAATTAATGACGCCATCTCGTCAGGCGTTTTTGGTTTTTGAGTTTTGGACATCGTTTCAACCATTTCCTCTTTACGCCCTGTTAGTGTATAAACAGACTTCATAAAGGATTCCTTTGTTAAAGCTTCTTCCTGTAACACTTCTGCATAGCCCTGCTTTTTAAATAAATTGGCATTTAATATTTGGTCCCCTCGACTTTTTTGGGCAGATAAAGGCACCAAAAGCATTGGTTTATGAAGTGCTAAAAACTCAAAAATAGAGTTTGATCCCGCTCGAGACACAATAAAGTCTGCTGCATGCATTAAATCAGGCAGCTCCGTCGTCACATATTCAAATTGTTTGTAGCCGGACAATGATTCTAACGACTCATCATAGTTTCCTTTTCCACATAAATGAATCACGTAAAACTGTTTTAACAGCTCTGGTAAATTTTTTCGAAGGGCATCATTCAGAACAACTGAGCCTAAGCTACCACCCATGACAAGTAAAACAGGCTTTAATGTTGTAAAGCCACAGTATGCTAATCCTTTTGCTCTTTCCCCTCTCAACAACTCAGGGCGAATGATGGAACCTGTACAAGTTGCTTTGTCACTTGGTAAATGCTTCAGTGTTTCTTCAAAAATGGTAAACACATGAGAAGCAAAAGGTAAAGCTATTTTATTGGCAAGCCCAGGTGTCACATCTGATTCATGGATTACGACTGGAACACCCGCCAGCTTGGCTGCCATGACAACAGGGACAGACACAAAGCCCCCTTTTGAAAATACAACTTGCGGCTTTACTTTTTTGATAATACGAAAAGCCTGCATCATTCCAGCAAGCACCTTAAATGGATCTGTAAAATTTTTCATCGAAAAGTAACGACGCAACTTACCACTTGCAATGCCATAAAACGGCACGTTAGGGAACGCCTCGCCAATCAATTCTTTTTCAATACCTTGTTCTGAGCCAATATAGTGGACATCATAACCTAGTTCAAGTAAAGACGGGAGTATCGCTTGGTTTAACGATACATGGCCAGCTGTCCCACCACCGGTTAAAATGATTGTTTGTTGTTTCACATGAATTCTCCTATTCCTTAAAAAACATTGTAGGTAGACTACTTTTTGTGTACAGTGTTCTATTTTACTATATGCCGACGAAAAGATATAGATGAAGCAATAAATTTTCAGCTTTTCTCTCTTTACATATGCTATACTTGTTCATTATGTTAATGAAGGAAGTATCATACATGTATCAAACATCCACTTTGAAAGAAAAATACGCACTACTTTTAAAAATGATCATCCCTATTTTAGTAACCCAAGTAGCTATCTACCTCGTTTCTTTTTTTGATGTGTTAATGTCAAGTCGCTATGGGACGGCGGATTTAGCTGGTGTATCGATTGGTTCCTCCATCTGGATGCCGATTTATACTGGACTATCTGGCATTCTCCTAGCCATTACACCGATTGTCTCCCAGCTTGTAGGGGCAAAAAAGGAAATGGATGCTAAAAAGGCTGTTCAGCAAGGCATTTATGTAGCCATTACACTGTCCATCATTATTTTCATTGGACTTTTCTTTGGCATCGATTGGATACTTAGCAAGATGAGCTTAGAAACATCTGTACATACTATAGCAAAGGGCTACATCTATGCGATGTGCGCGGGCCTTTTACCACTATTTTTATTTTTTGTTATGCGTTGCTTCATTGATGCACTCGGACAAACACGTGTCACGATGATCATTACCTTAATGACAACACCGATAAATATCGTATTAAATTACATCTTTATTTTCGGAAAATTCGGATCACCCGAGCTTGGTGGGATTGGAGCAGGTGTAGCCACAGCCATTACTTACTGGCTGATTTTCTTAATTACTGCTTGGATTATCGCAAAACGAGTGCCTTTCGAACGCTTCCGGATGTTTCACAATTGGCGCAAGCCTTCATGGCTGCAATGGAAGGAAATTTTGCTAATTGGTGTACCGATTGGCATTTCACTCTTCGCAGAAACAAGTATCTTTTCGGCCGTCACAATGATGATGAGTAATTTTAGCACAACCATCATCGCAGCCCATCAGATTGCGATTAATTTCACCTCCCTCCTTTATATGGTCCCCCTAAGCATTTCAATGGGTGTCACGATATTAGTAGGCTTTGAGATTGGTGCCGGTCGCATGCGGGATGCACGTACATATAGTTATCTTTGTGTTGGTACTGCCATCGTCTTTAGCTTTATTTCTGCTTGTATACTCTTTATTTTGCGTGAACCTGTTGCGCATATGTATACGACAGATAGCAACGTAATTGAATATGCTGTGCAATTTTTAGTATTTGCCGCTATTTTTCAGCTATCCGATTCTATCCAAGCCCCTGTGCAAGGAGCTTTAAGAGGCTATAAAGATGTGATGATAACATTTATTATGGCCATTATTTCTTACTGGGTAATTGGTTTACCAGTTGGTTATTTGCTTGCGACCCACACAGATTTAGGGCCTTTTGGCTATTGGATTGGACTCGTTGCAGGATTGACTACTGGCGCTGCTACACTATTGATTCGCTTGCTACTGGTTCAAAAAAGAGTGACTGTTGCCTAATAAAAATCGCCTTTCCTTTGTTCTAGGAAAGGCGATTTTTTTAACGTAAAACTCCTGTTCGAATGATTTTTACCTCCACTTTCGGTTTCAGTAATAAAGAGGAGAATTCGGTATGCCAATCTTCTTTAAACATGTTTGGATGATACGCCCGAATATGACGACCAACCCCTAATGTATCAGACTTTTGATTTTGAAGAATCCGCAACACTTCCTCAAACTCAGCTTGCATTTTTTCCTCTATCATTTGTTGTACGTCCTGAAAGATTTCATCCTTATATAAATGATCGTGCGGAAATTCTTCAACCTCCACATCAATGGTATAACTCATATCTATTGTTCGTAATTCCTCATTAACAGTCCATTTACGCTTCACCTTTAACACATCAACTGTAATTGGATTGACCTTCCCATCATTTTGCCACAGATAGCTCATTCGTGCTGCTTTACTTTTTTGATTCATTAATAGCAGCATCGTTAAGGATTGGGATGGTGTTAAGACAGTGCCGGTAAAGCTTCGTCCAGAAAATATAGCTAAGCCCCCTGCCACCGCATGCTTTTTATCTTCACTAAGTTGAAAATAAGGCAGAGCAATATCAATGGTCTGATCCAAAAGCATAGAACCCACTACTTGCAAATCGATCTTTGGAAAATAGGTATTATCCTCTGAACTTTCGATAAATCGCTGATAATAGCTCCCCGCGCTACCAGCAAGATCTTTTGTCAAATCTATAAACGGTTTAACATCACCTTCAGTAAGCGCGATTTTGATTGATATAGGATTTTGAGGGTCCCGAAAATATATATCCAACAGTTCATAGATGGACTCCCTCGCCGTACGATCAGAAATCAGAATTGTTGATAGCTCCGATAAATCAAGTGTTTGCTCCACTTTTAAATTAGCATTTGTCCGCACTTCACGAGGTGATAATCCTTCAGCCTCGATAATTTCCGTTTCTTGAGTCATTGAAGTTGGGTAGGCATAATATCCTTTATACGCTCCAACATAACCTTCTATCCCAACAAGCGTTACAACGGAAGAATTTTTATATAGTCTTTCATCCCAGCAGCCAGCTAGCAATAACATCGACAGGACCATTATGATTCCTTTACGAAACACTTTTTCCCCTCCATTTATTCCAACCAATTATGACGATAGGCAATAAAATAGTAAAGAAGATGAATACGTAGTGTAAAGAATTTTTGATAAACTCTATGCTTCGAAAATGCAGAACAAAAAGCGGTAGAATGGCTAGGAAAAGATGATACACAATAACACTTCTTTTCGGATGTTTCTGTTGTTTCATAAAATGAAGCACTCGGAAGGATAGCCCATAAATCATAATAGTAACTATCGACCAGGAAAGCCAAATATAAACGAAAAAAATATCAAGTCGTTTCACAAATGTGACTTCCTGTGATTTTAAAATATACATAATGGGTTCTGGTATGAGATTAATTTCATCCAAAGAGAAAAACATTTGCGTAAAAAGTACCGAAATAAAGTAAAAGACGAATATGACTAGCTGATAGGTCAATAAGGGTCTTCCCTTTACTTGTAACTCTTTTTGTAAAAATGGGCGATAAATAAGGTACATTTCAATGCCAAAATAGGCATAGATACTATGAATCAGGCCAGCTACTATTTGTTTTGTATGATTCCATTCAATCGGAAAAAGATTACTCCACGTTAAATCTGGTATGGCTAGCATGAGAAAAATCACAAATAGAAAAATAAGAGGAATGAGTAATACACCAATATTGATAACCGTTTCTGGTCTACTTAAGTTGGCATATAACGAAAGCGCTACTATAATGACAACAACAATCCACTCGGGCGTTTGTGGTAGCACCCACGATGCCAAAACAAAGCTCATATAGGCAATAAAGACAACGGTCACTAGTAGCCAATAGATTTGATATACCCAACGAAAGAAAGCATTTAAATAGAAATACGAGTAATACCGTTCAAAAAATAGGAGTAGGCCATAATGTATGGCACTCGCTATAATAAAAATGAACCATGAGCTATTTCTACTGGAAATCATTAACGGAGTTTGAAAGGCGATGTAGACAACTCCTGTTTGAAAAATAAATAATAGTAAAAAGAACTGAGCCTTAGTCAGGGAAACATTCATGGTGTATCCTCGTTTTTCGTTTGCTCATCTTTTGGTGGTTGAAACGATGTCACTTGCACGGTCGGTTTAATAAACGGCCAGCGTAGAAAAATTTTAAGCACTGCCTTCGGTTGAAAAGGAATGATAGGTGAAAAATAAGGCTGTTTTAAAGACGTTAAATTAATTAAATGAATAAGTAAAATGACAACTCCTACGACAATCCCTAAAAAACCAAACAAAGAGGCAAGTACCATAAATGGAAAACGGATCATGCGAATAGTACTATTTAACTCGACTGACGGGACAACATAACTAGAAATAGCGGTTAATGCCACAACAATGACCATTAAATTAGAAACTAATCCTGCACTGACGATAGCATCCCCTATGACTAATCCCCCTACGATTCCAATTGTTTGCCCTACCGATTGTGGTAATCGAATGCTGGACTCTCGAATTAATTCCATAATAATCTCTAGAATCAATGCTTCAATTAGCGGTCGATAAGGAATGTCATTCACGTCATTTTTCACTTGATTACTTAATTCCAATGGTAGCACTTCAAAATGAAAGCTTATAATGGCAATATAAAAGGCTGGTAAAAAAACGGCGGTTAAAAACGACAGAAGTCGAACAATTTTATAAAAAGAACCGACAACAACGCGACCATTATAATCATCTGGCGTCTGATAGAATGAAAAAAAAGTGACAGGAGCAATAAATGCGGTCGGTGAAATATCCGTCATGACCACAACCTTACCCTCCACTAAATTGGCTACTACCCGATCTGGATGCTCCGTATTTAACAATTGCGGAAAAGGAGATAACACAGAATCCTCCAGCGCATCACTTAATTGACCAGAGCTATAAAAATAATCAATTTGCAGAGCAGCAATCCGCTTCTCTATCTCTTGTAATGTCTCTGGCTTTATAACCCCATCCATATAAAGATAATACGCCTTTGATTTCGTTTGTTGGCCAATCGAAAATGATTTCACGACCAATGCAGGATTATTGACACGTCTACGTATTAACGCTAAATTGGTATCCACACGCTCAATTAGACCTTCATGTGAACCGCGTAAAATACTTTCGCTACTCGGTTCTTCGAGGTTACGTCGAACTTCATTCACTATAGTAAGCACCAGCATTTTTCCTGTATCAGGCAAGATAACGATGGTTTCTCCCTGACAAACTCGCTCAATCGCAAGGGGTAATGAAAAATTTTCTAATGTCGTAATTAATGTTTCACTCCAAAAAGGCTTTGCTGTATCTAAACGTGCATAAATTGTATCTAAAACTTTTTGAACTTCCTTAGCATCTACAAGAGAAGCGTAAAAGCATAAAATAGCTGTATTGCCTTCATGCCAATCTACCTGTCTGACTGTCAAATCAGAGGAATGGTAGAATGCTTTTTGCAGGCTTTTCATCATATATTCCACTCTATCCATAAAACGCCTCCTCTACTTGAGAGTATAAGCATTTTTCTCTTATTTCAAACAAGTTGATAACAGGATTCACCGGCATAAAAAAGATGCCCCGACGATTTTACCTAGGCATTTTACAAATAATTATTTTAGCTTTACCTGTCATCCCTCTTTGACATTTATACAATAAAAAAATGCCCTATAAGCCTAGTAGACTTATAAGACATTTTCGTTAACACATATCTTATTTTGTAATAAATTGTTGTGTCCAGTAATTACCTGATTTCACGTAACCTACACCAATATGCGTAAATTTCCCGTTTAAAATGTTAGCACGGTGACCAGGTGAGTCCATCCATGCTTGTACTACTTCTTGTGGTGAACGTTGACCTTGTGCAATGTTTTCCCCTGCACTTTTATAAGCGATTCCTAAAGCTTTCATACGATCAAATGGTGAACCGAATGTTGGACTTGTATGTGAGAAATAGTTATTAGATTGCATATCTTGTGATTTTTCACGAGCTGCCGCCATTAATTTATCATCCGTTTGTAATGGTGATAAACCAGCTTTTGTACGTTCAGCGTTCGTTAATTTTACTACCTCTTGTTCAAATGCGTTCACATCCGAAGTTGTTGTTGAAGGTGTAGAGCTAGTTGGTGGTGTTGCCGGTTTTTCGTTTTGTGATGATTGATTATTGTTTGGCGTAGTTGCCGTATTATTATTTGTTGTAGGCGTCTCTTTAGATGGTGTAGATGCCTGCGGGAATTGAATATTCCATTTATGATTGTTAGACCATTTATAATAAACTTTACAGTTTGTTGTTTGCTTTACTGAATTCCCCTCTGTTGTATTTGTAGCAGCAGAAGCTATTTGAATTGGAGCTGCTAAAAGAAATGTTGCACAAATTGCAGTTAGTGTTTTTTTCATGTTTGCAATTCCTCCTTCTATGCCATTAATCGTAAAGGATAATTTTCGTTAAATTCTTACCAGCATCTGCTAACTACGCCAACACGGAAATAAATACGCGAAAAATCGGGGTTTTTTTGCTATATTTCTTAGTAGGATTAACCAATCTATGAAATACTTACGTTTGAAAGTGGGTTGACACCCCTATAAATCTAGCAAATATTATCGTAAATTCACCATAAAAGTGAATCCAAAATGTATGCGCTATTCAATGATTCAGTTAGTCTAAAGATCCTTATTGAAAGCCGCCAGAATTGTGATATCACTAGTTCTAGTGGCTCTTCTCACTATTTATATTACAAACACATTACAAAAACGTTACATTCTCTTTACATAAAAATAAAAAAACCTGTGTAATCTACACATTGTCTAAATTGTGCAATAATCCACAGGTTTACATTTTCTTTATTGAATGCCAATGACAGGAAGAGACCCAACGTTTTCACCGATAATAACAAGTTTCGCTGGCATTTTTATATATTCTGGTAGCCATTGAACCATGCCATATGCATATTGGAACAGCATTGGATTTTTAATGCCGTCTATCGGCACATACCCTTTCATTCGATAAATTGTTTCAGGTAATGCACGCACCCATTCTTCAAATTGCTCCTGGGTAAATTCCATATCAGTGAATTCTACTAAGCGTGAGCCTAGTTGCATAGAGGCTATCGGCGCTTTCACAATATCAGCTTTATCCATTTGTGCCGTTGCCTTTAAGTTCTCTAATAATGACAGTGGTACTCGTCCATTGGTCGTTTGCAAAATAAAGGCATGGGGATTTAAGCCTTGTAGCTCATAGACTACTTGTGCTTGCTCTGCCTCTGTTAAAAGATCCGTTTTATTTGCTAATAATAAGTGAGCATGGCGAATTTGTTCCATAAATAGAGAGCGTACTTGTGGTGTCAGCGTATCACGGTGAAGCCATAGCTTTGAATCAGCCACTGTTACTATGCCTTTGACATTTAGCTTATCAGCAAACAATGGTGAATATACCGCATCTAAAGCCTCGACCGGATGGGCAGCACCCGTTGTTTCAATAATTAATACATCAAAATCACTATCTAATAGAAGAGATTGAATTTGTGCCTCTGTTTTTTCAGCACCTGAACAGCAAATACAGCCTTCTAGCATCTCTTTGAGCGGAATATCCTTTTCCACGGCCTGTGAGTCAAATGGTAGCTTCCCCAGTTCATTCATAATAACAGCGGGCTTTAAATTTTTCTCCTTTAGTTGGCGAATCACATCTGTCAGCATCGATGTTTTACCACTTCCTAAAAAGCCACTAAATAGGTATACATCCTTCATTCTTTTCTTCCTCCTATAAAAAAAGCTGTCGCAGATGCCGTGAAAACGACTGTTGCGACAGCTGTAATGTTAGTTTGTAGTTTCCTCAGTCTTATCAGCTGTACCTAAAAGAAGCTCTTTCGCTTTTAACAACTGAGGATCATCAGCTTTCATTTTTGCACGTAAAGCATCCATTAATGCATACGTTGTGTTTCCTGTTAAAACACCTGTCTCTTCAAGATTATTCGCAGCCTGCAATTGTTCTACTGCATGCGCTGTATTGTCATCGAAAAGACCATCTATTTCACCAGGCTCGTACCCTAATACTTGGAGCATTTCTTCTGCAGCCTTCACAGAGTCTGATTGCATACCTGCCTTCATTTCTATAGAAGCATTCAAGTATGGTAATGACGCATATGTTGGGTAAGCGACCTTGACATCAGGAGTAATCCCTTTTTCATTAATCCAGTTACCTTTCGGCGTTAACCATTTACCAGTAGTAAACTTCAGATTAGAGCCGTCTTTTAACGGAGTCACATTTTGGACTGTGCCTTTACCGAAGGATGTTTCACCAACAACCTTTGCACCAACAGATTCTTTTAAAGCACCAGCTAAAATTTCGGAGGCAGAAGCACTACCACCATCAACTAGAACTGTAATTGGTAGGTTATATTTTTTACCAGCAATCGCATTTGTGACTTCTGGTTCTGCATCCTTTTCTTGTACCTGTACAATGGCCTTGCCTTCTGGAACGAATAGATTAGAAATATCCACTGCAGCCTTTAAGTAGCCACCTGGATTTTGACGTAAATCTAAAACAATCCCCTTCATGCCTTTGCCTTCGTACTCCACGAGGATTTTTTCAAGCTCTTGGGCAGTTTGTTCACTAAACGATGTAATTTGAATATGAGCAATATTGCCATCAAGCATTTCACCATAAACAGTTTCTACTGGAATTTCATCACGAACAATTGTCATTTGAATAGGCTCCGTATTGTCGCCACGTTTCACTGATAATTTCACAGGCGTTCCCTTTTCGCCGCGAATTAACGCTACTGCTTCTGTAGCACTGAAACCTTGAATGCTTTTCCCATCAACTGTTAAGATGATATCTTTTGGTAATAAGCCTGCCTTCTCAGCAGGGGAATTTTTAATCGGTGACACAACTGTAATATAACCATTACGCTCTTGAATTTCTGCACCAATTCCTTGGAAGCTTGAAGATAAACCAGAGTTAAATTGGTCTGCTTCTTCCTTCACCATAAAATCAGAGTACGGGTCTCCTAAAGCGTCGAACATGCCATTAATAGCACCATCGACAACCTTTTCATCTTCAATATCTTTGTAATAGTTATTTTTTAGTAAATCAAATGCTTCATATAATTTCGTAAATTCCTCACGTTCTACAGGAACTTTTACTTCTACTACTTTCTTATCACCAAATGTTAACGCAAAAATCGTTAAACCGGCAGTAATAAGAATTGTAAAGAACATTAGCATGATGAATTTAAACGGTTTTAATTGTATAAATTGTCCTGCCGGCTTAATTTCAGCAGGTGTTGGCTCTTGCTGCTGTTCCGTACTTTCATTTTTCTGTTCATCCATCTTGATTGTCACCACTCTCATATACACTAACTTGTTGTCACACTATTACCATCTTAACAGGTTATACAGAAGACGAAAAGAAAAAGACTGTCGAAATTTTATGACAGACCTTGTCTGATCCTGCTTCCTAGCATCTCGCATCCAAATGCTTATGGACCCATCATTCCCTATAGAAGCTTAAGGTATATAATGGTACTGCCTTCTAATTTTACTCATTTCCTAGTAGCAGTCAACTAAAAATTCAATTGAATCATAGAAATACTATAAAAATATAACGTGCCAGTGACTGAAAAAGTTTCAAATCATGGTAATTTTTTTACACAGGTTCTTCTAATAGGGTTTGAAGCTTTTTATAAACAGAATGAACCGTTAATCGGTGAAAGGAAATAAGTTGTCCTTTATAGATGACAGAGAAGATACCATAGGGTGTCGGTGATTTCTCCATTAACTCGTCACGGCTTTGGATTTCGACTAAATCTACTGAAATATCTAGCTTGCTGGCAGCGGCTAAAATGTTCTCCGTTGCGACTTCTACATATGGACATTGAAAAGATCGAAGAATCGTCAAGTTGTGATAGCCTGTTAAACGTTCATGCCAATTTTCAGGAAAATAAGGTAACTCTACATCTTCACTAAATGGGTAAACCAATAATTCGAAATCAAAAGGTGCAGTGGCGACTAGTTGGAATTGGTGCTGTAAAAATAAAGCCTTGCTTGGGGTCCACGATGTCTGATCATTAGTTAGCACCGCGACTCCTTTTTTACCCCGTTGTTTTGCATCATCTATGCACTTTTGCAATAATTGTGTACCGTATCCCTTTCCAACAGCGCTAACCCATAAACAATGAATCATTATATAGCCTTCTGCATGTACAACCCTAGAGGAATATTCTGCGTCAGTATATTCTATAAAGCCCACTTGTTGATGATCTTCTACTAACTGCACATAACGTAAGCCCTTTTCAAATTATTGATGTAGCCAGTTATTTTTACCTTTATAGCCTCCACTGCCTCCACTTTTTTTCTTGCTCCTTAAACAAAAACTGCCTATCCCCTCCAACAATTGTCCATCCATTTCAACAATCTCTATATGTGTCAATGGCCGCCCCTTCAATATTTAGTTGTTCTGCTAATTTTATCATTTCTTATGAATCATTTAAATCGTTCTCCTTTTCTCTTCCTCCCGCATATGATGCAAGTAATGACAAACATAAGGAGGAAGGATAATGGGGAGAAATAATAAGCCCGATCAAAACAATGATTCCTTGGAAATTTATGCAGCTAAGTTATCTTATATCGGCACAGCTATCTCAACACTGGGAGATGGCCTCCAAACCATTGCAGCAGGTCTTGCGCTAGAGGCACTTGTCAACGCGAATAAGGATTCTTCTCAAAATAATAATGGTGACAGCCAATCAAACGTGCAAATTGATACTATGCAGAAGCAAATTGATTATTTAATTGGTGAGCTGAAGCACATCAAAAAAATGCTGAAATAACCTTTACATAAAGAGAAAGCGTAATAAACAGTCGTGTTGAAAGAAGGCTCTCAACACTACTGTTTTTTTCCATTTTTTTGTGGGCCATCTGTACTTCAAGCAATTCTGAAACGGTCACAAAGCGATAGCCCTGTTTTTCAAGCTCCGGTAAAATTTGCTCTAGCGCCTTTACAGTTTGTGCTCGGTTCCCTCCACCATCATGAAATAACACAATATTACCTGCCTTTACACCTTTTAAGACAGTATTCACAATTCGATGAACGCCTGGGCTCTTCCAGTCAAGCGTATCCAAATGCCATGACCACATCACCACTTTATAGCCCTCTTTCGCGATCGCATCGATCATCGCATCTGAGAACTGCCCTTCTACCGGACGGAATAAAGTCGGTTTAAAGCCGGTAATACTATAAAGGGTCTCATTCGTTTGATCAATTTCCTTCATCAAATTCGTTACATTTGTTTTTAAAGGATGGGTATACGTATGGTTGGCCAATTCATGCCCTTCATCGTACATTCTCGAAATAAGCTCAGGATTTTTTTCTGCATTTTGTCCAACAATGAAGAATGTGGCTTTTGCTTGATATTTATCCAAAACATCGAGAACATCCGCTGTGTACGTGCGATGTGGGCCATCATCAAAGGTGAGTGCGATGATTTTCTCCTCCGTTTTGATTTCCCAAAGTATTTGTCCAGCCTCTTCATAATACTTTCTGCCTTTATTGTCATAAGAGCTCGCCTTGACATAGAAAAATGACACTGTGATCAAACAAAGAGGCAGTAGAAACAGTAATAATTTTTTCAAATCTTCACGTCCCCAAATATTTTTTCGTACTTTATTATTTGAGGATTTCGCAAAAAAATGCTTATGTTTCGATAAATATTATAAGTGCTTTTTCACATGATACTCTAGGTGATCGAGATAATCCTGAACGAGCCATTTGAGTGTCACCTCTTGCTGTTGACCCATTTCACATGGACGAGATAATGCCTGTTCTGAGAGATTTTCCAATACCACCACTATTTTTTTGTTTAAGCTCGTCCATAATAATAAGATTTCTTCTATAGGCATTTTTTGATAACCCTGTAGCTCGACCCATTGAACTTGGTCGTATGTAGACACTACATATGGTGAAACGTCGTATTGAATCTTTATAAATCGTTCAAGGTTGATGAGGGCCGAATCGCATAAATGACCTAAGCATTCTTTTTTAGACCATTTATTTTGAGCAGTGCGTTCTGTCATTTCTGTTTCAGTCATAATGTGAAACATTTCGGGGATTTTCAGCAACCAATAACGTAATGATTCAATGATGTTCGGCATAATGATCATCTCCTGTTTGATAAATGGTCACGTAATAATCTACTAACGCTATCACAGCCTGCACTCGTTTATGTTCTTTTTCAATTTTATAGGAAATAAAGAGAATCGTGACATTCAAACTCAATATCGCCAATGCCACAATTTGGACAAGAGAATGTCCCATCATCAATTGGCTATTCACAGCGGCAGCAATCAACGTAAACACGGACAAAATGACCCCACTTAAAGTGATGAAAATAGGCTTTAAACGCATAATTTCCTCCGCCTGCTGCCTTAACATACGGATGATAAAGCGTAGCTCCTGTGTTGTATATTGTTGCTGAAAAATAACAAAATAGGACTGATAAATATCTTGGTGAAGCTTCTTATGGAGAATTTGTTTATGCATTTTTTGTACAAATCGATCACAAAAATCATTATCTAATGCTTCCTCCGGCCGTAACCGCTTTTCATTACATTCTACTATAGCGACCCTCAATCCCCCTCCTTCGGTCATAATGATTACTATTATATGAAAGAAAATTAGGGGTGTAGTACGCCTTAAAGCAAGTCTTTATCTATTTTTACGCTAAAATGGCGTTAACACCGTCTATTGAGCAAATTTCTTAATTGCCAAACGCGAACACAAGCTCCATTTCACACACCATTTCTCCATCAACCGTCGCAATTCCCTTCCCTTTACCGATTGAGCCTTTTACACGTGTAATTTCTACTTCAAGACGTAATTGATCTCCAGGCTTCACTTGTTTTTTAAAACGACATTGATCTATGCCTGCTAGCAATCCCAGTCTTCCCTCATTGCCTTCCTTCGTTAGCATGATGACCGCGCTAACTTGTGCTAATGCTTCCACTATCAGCACACCTGGCATCACAGGATATTGGGGAAAATGACCGTTAAAAAACTCCTCATTGATCGTCACATTTTTAAGACCTACTGCACGTTTTCCTTCCTCCAATTCTTCAATCCGATCCACCAAAAGGAATGGATAACGATGTGGTAAAATTTCTTGTATTTGTTGACTAGTTAACATGCGGATACCTCCAAATTTTTAATGATCTCATTCTATCATTAAATACTATTAGTTGGTACTAAAAAATACCCTAAACTATACAGCGAATCATCCATTCAAATCTTCTATATTATCCGTTTATTATTTTCTGAATATTTTTTCATTCTTTTTTCAATATTTCTTTATCGACAGCTCTATAGTAGCTAGAATATAATATGTCATGCATTCACCCTAGAATGATTAGTTTATTAGAATAGGATGGTAAGCATGTTATCTTTTATCGCAATAGTTCTTTTATTATTTTTAATTCCAGGACCTGCAGTCATTATCACCATTACACAAACGTTAAAAAGTGGTAAAAAGAATGGCATTTATACAGCATTAGGTATCGGTCTAGGCGACTTAGTCCATACTCTGGCAGCTGTTTTAGGGCTATCTGCTATTTTAATGAAATCTGCCACAGCCTTTGAAGTAGTGAAATATATAGGTGTAGCTTATCTTGTATATTTAGGAATACAAATGCTCGTAACAAAGCCGAAGAAAATTGAACAGCCTACTGTGGAACAAAGCCCAGCGAGTACTTCATTCCGCCAAGGCTTTTTAGCCGAAATATTAAATCCGAAGACGGCATTATTTTTCCTTGCCTTTTTACCGCAATTTATCCAGCATAATGAGACATCTGTGACAGTTCAACTGCTGACACTTGGCATTACATTTGTTGTCATGAGTGCGTTGTATACTATTTTACTTGCTGTTGTAACAAGCTTTATCGGAGAAAAAATGTTTACGAAAACAAGTGGAAGCTCCTTTTGGCTTGAGAAAACGGTTGGCTTTGTCTATATCGGTCTAGGTGTCAGATTAGCCCTCCAAACACAAAGCAAATAAATGACGAGAAGAACCCAAATTGGAGTTCTTCTTTTTTTTGGAGGAAAATTGGTGGCAATAGCTAATACATACTAAAAGGAGGTTTTACAATGAATCATCGTCAAGAAAATTTATTTCAACAACTACAGCATTATCGAAGCGAGTTACTACAAATACTAGATCAACTAACAGAGGAAAAGGCCAATATCATTCCGACTGGCTTCCATAATAATATCCGCTGGAATATGGGCCATTTATATCTCGATCAATATTTATGGATAGAGGCTCTAACAAAAGACAAACATAAAGAACTAGACCATTTCACCAACTGGTTTGGATTCGGTACCTCACCTGATCATTTTGATGAAAAAACCCCATCTTTTGACGCATTAAAAATATTATTGGCCCAGCAGCCTGAGCAGCTAAAGGAACAATATGGTCATCGTTTAATGGAAGAATTCCCTCCCATTGAGATGGGCATGCAAACTATAGAACAAGTACTACTGCGAACTATTTTCCATGAGGGCATGCATGTGCAGGCAATCTTAACGATTCATCGGATACTTAACGAGTCTTAGTCAATAGCTTTTTAAATTGATCATGAATAAAACCAATATTCTATCCACCTTTCAGCTAAAAACCAGGGGATTTTTATGTAAAATATAACAAGCTTATAGATCAAAGTAATCTATAAGCTGTGACGCCTTTTACTGTTTCGGTGTATTCGCTGTTAAAGGATTTGCATTAGCTACTAATTGAACAGGTGTTGTCGTTTGTTGGTAGCTATCCTTCTGTCCTTGATTGGATTTCCCGTAGCCTTTCATCGCAGCAAACAATGCTGCACCAACTATGCCCCATGTTAAATATTTCACAAAAAAACCTCCTTTCATGGTTAGTATTCGATTTCAAAACCGGTTTATACACTGTAAAAAAATAATAAATAGTAATCTATTATAATCCTATTAGAATTTTATGGTAAAATAAGGTCGTAAAAATAAAGGAGGGTAACAACCATGAAAAAAATCTTCGCAGGCTTATTATTAACATCTGTATTATGGACAGCTTCCCCCGCTGACGCAGCAACACCTCAACTGAAGATTGACGAGGTTGTCGTGAAAACCGATGCAGCGCCTGAGGTCAAAAACAATCGAACAATGGTACCTTTGCGTGTAATTAGTGAAAATTTAGGTGCGCAAGTACAATGGAAGGATTCACAAATTACCCTTTCAACGAACCAATCAACCGTTATTTTAACTTTAAACAGTCAGACTGTTATTCAAAACGGCCAAGCTGAACAATTGGATACAACACCATATCTTAAAAATAATCGTACCTACGTTCCAATCCGTTTTATTGCTGAAACTTTCGGCAGTCAAGTCGATTACAAACAAAGTACGGTTAATATTGCGACAAAGCCCCTATTCATTAACAATCAAAAAATAAAGACTCTTCACTACGAATATCACATGACGATGGGTGGAGTTATTCAAGAAGTTAAGGGACATAGCTATCACCACGCTATGTACAAAATTTTTCTGCAAAAAGGAGATAAAGTAGAAGCGCCTAAAGACTATTCTTGGCAATTAAATCTGGACATACCTGGTTCCTATTATAAGCTTGGACAATATGATTTCTTAAACGCTGACAATAAAAGTGTTCAGCAGTTCGATACGTATTCATTAAACCAAGCATTCCCTGATGAACTATTAAAAGGTTATCCTACGCTTCTTCTCCATGATGTTTATCATGATAGCTGGTATATATTCTCAGATAATAAAATGCAGTCTATTCAACAGCTTATGAATGCCGCAACTAACAACGGTTTTAACAAAATTATTAGCAATACCGTTCTTTAAAAAATAACAGTAAACTAAACATATTCTGTATGAAAATGTGCAAAATATTCATATCAACGTTTTATGGATGGAGGTTTGCCTCATGCAGAAGTTACTGTCATTTAGTTTGGTATTAATATTACTATTTGTTTTAGCAGCCTGTTCATCGGAAGAAGCGCCGCCAAGCGAAGAAGCTGAAGCTAAAGAACAAACCGTAAATGCACAACCAAAAGAAACCCTTGATTTATTAGAGAATGACCGAGGTTTAGCCATACATGAATAAATAGAAAAGCGTGTTTTGAATAGACTCAAAACACGCTTTCATCATGAATTATTTTTGGATAATCTGAATAAGGTTGCCACAAGTATCATCCAAGACAGCTATTGTGACGGCCCCCATTTTTGTTGGCGTCATCGTAAATTCTACGCCTTTTTCTAATAATTGCTTGTACTCCTCATGAATATTTGCAACACCAAACATTGTTGCAGGAATACCTTCAGCGAATATTCTCTTTTGATAATCCTTTGCGGCAGGGTGCTCATCCGGCTCTAGTAAAAGCTCAGTTCCACCTTGCTCATCTGGCGATACAAGCGTCAGCCATCTATGCTTTCCTAATGGTACATCTTCCTTTTTAACAAATCCAAGCTTTTCTGTATAAAATGACAATGCCTTTGCTTGGTCTGTTACAAATATACTGTTCACGATAATGTTCATTTGAATAGCCTCCTCTGTTAGTTGCACAAAATGCTTGCACGCCCTACTGTATGATGTTCAAAAAACTACTCTACCCACCCCTTCAATAAATCTTTAAGTGGTTCATTGTTAAACATAACAACTCGATATTTCCCTTTCCGCTTGGATGTGACAAGCCCTGCCCCCTCCAAAACAGCAAGATGTTTAGCAATTGCTTGTCTCGTTATGGAAAGCTCGTACTTCATCAGTAGACGAACCGTTAACTCATATAAAGTCATCTCATTTTGTTCACATAGCTCGTCTATTATAAGTCTCCGAGTCGAGTCTGCAAGTGCTTTAAATATAGCGTCTTTGTCCCATTTCATAAACCGATTATAGGCAACTTTTCGGTTGCGTGTCAAGTATAAGCAACCTATCAGTTGCCTATAAGTAAAAACAAAGCAGTTTTAAATAAATATATTTCTGTAAATATATAATAATAAAAAACACAGCAAGCTTGAGTAGGACACTCACACTTGCTGTGTTTTTTATAAGGGTAACACCGTGGAATATTTGATTTCTCGTAAGGATAAATTTGTTTGAATTCTAGAGATGCCTAACTTATTTAATTTCCGAATAAATTGATTTAATTCTTGACGATCTCGGATAACGATTTTTAATAAATAATCATAGGCACCTGTTAAACAATGACATTCCAATATTTCTGTCATCGTTTGTAGGCTTGTTTCCAATTCCTCTATTTCCTTCGCTTGATGGATATCCGTACTCATAAAAACATAACACAGTAAATCAAATCCTAGTTTTTCCTGATTTAAAATAGCGACTTGCTGATCGATATAGCCTTCGCTTTCCATTCGTTTAACTCTTGTATGAGTCGCTGGTGGCGATAAGTTGACACGTCTCGCCAATTCAGCATTACTAATATGAACCTCTCGCTGCAAAATATCTAAAATTTGAAGATCCGTCCTGTCTAGTTCTTTATTTTTGCTATCCTCCATTGATATCTCCCCTTTTGATTATTTTTTATGACGTATCTACAGAGTCTATATTACGAAGATTATTCTAAAAAAATCCTATATACTTTATTTTATTTCAAATTTAATCAATTTCACAAAATATTATACAGCCAAATCACTGTTAATGCTATGATTCTTAATATACATAAAGTTAAGAGGGGTGTTACGAGCTTTGGTTAAATTGTATATGGGTCTAATGCTTGTCACAAGTTTCCTGTGGGGAGGGAATTTTGTTGTAGCCAAGACGCTTGTTGCCCATGCTTCTCCTATGACATTGACTACAGTCAGATGGTTCATTGCCATCATTGTCCTTGTCCCTTTGGTTTGGTGGAAAGAAAAAAAATTAGTTCCCCCTAAACAAGCGATTGTCCCGTTACTTTTAATGGGTGTTACAGGGGTTGCTCTCTTTAATATTTTTCAGTTTCTAGCATTAGAGCGTACGACCTCTACTAATGCTGGGCTTATTTCTACGATGAATACAATATCCATTGCCCTTTTTTCGTTTGTCTTGCTGAAGGAAAAAATAACGAAATGGCAGTTATCGGCAATGGTTTTATCATTGTTCGGGGTAGTTCTCGTTCTTTCAAAAGGAAATTGGCAGCTGTTGCTGGATTTTCAATTGAATACAGGCGATTTATGGATGCTGGCAGCTGTGTGCGTTTGGGGTCTGTATTCCGTATGTAGTAAATGGGCTATGCAAACAGCCTCCCCATTAATGGCTACTTTGTATGCCGGGATATTTGGTGTGCTACTACTCCTACCATTCACGAGCACAGACTTTACCTTCACGAATGTCAATACATCTTTCATTCTTTCCATGCTATATACTGGTATTATTTCCACGGTTGTTTGCATGGTATTTTGGAATATAGGTGTACAGAAATTAGGGGCGACAACATCGGGGATTTTTTTAAACTTCAATCCCATTTTCACTGCCCTTCTCGCCTATTTATTTATTGGGGAAAATATGTCTTGGCTCCAGGGAATTGGTGGACTTATCGTCATTATGGGTTGCTATCTATTTACCCATTTTAAAACAAAAGCTCCGCAGGCTATACTATAAAGAAAAGAAGCATGGCACACAGACGTGTCATGCTTCTTGTTTTACGGGCTTCTTCACAAGAACTACAAAAGAAACAGATGTTCCTTCATGTAGCTTACTCGTAATAGTCAATCCTTGCCCATAATGCTGTTGAAGGCGAAGATGGGTATTCATTAAACCAATGCTTTTGTGCGGCTGTTGGTTTGTTTGAAGTAACTGGGACAAACGTAGTTCATCCATGCCAACACCATTGTCCGAAACTGTAATTTCAAGTTGTGATTCACTTTCAAAAATCCGAATATGGATCGTTCCCCCTTCTGTCCGTTTTAAAATACCATGCTGTAGGGCATTTTCAACTAAGGGCTGAATAGTTAATGAAGGGATGAGCACATCGGTAGATGCCTCTAAATCCCATTTAACGTGAATACGATCGCCGAAGCGCTCCTGCTGAATATAGAGATAAGCTTGAATTAACGTAAGTTCATTTTCTAATGGCACAAGTGCTTCAACATTTTGAAAATTATAGGATTCTCTTAAAAAATCACTGAGTGCCTCTACTGATCTACTTGTTCGTTCACTATCCATTTCACTCAATGTTAAAATGGCATTTAACGTGTTAAAAAGAAAATGAGGCTCAATTTGTGCCTGCAGCCAGGCAGCCTCCATACGATGACGCTCTTGAATGGATCGCTTCACCTTTATTAATGCCGCTACTCGTGATCGTAGCTCTAGTGCATCGACAGGCTTAGTCACATAATCATTCGCACCTGCTAAAAAACCTTTTTCAAGATCCTGGGGTTGACTACGCGCTGTCAGCAATAATACAGGTAAATCGGTGATGGCGAATTGCTTCCGAATGAGACGCACTAATTCATACCCTGACATTTTGGGCATCATCACATCTGAAATAACTAAATCCCAGTCGTGTGACTGAATACATTCTAGCGCTTCTATACCACTTGTCACCGTAACAATGTCATATTGTTCATTTGCTAAAATTGTCTCCACTACTCGCAAATTAATAGGCTCATCATCTACTACTAAAATACGCGGATGATTCCACTCCGCACTTCGATTGTCCTCCAATTCTGCTTGTAAACTTGTTGTGCGCTCTGAACTACTGCTAACGTCCTGTCGTACCATTTCAAGTGGTACTTGGACGTTTGATTCATCCGCTAAGGGCAATGTAAAGCTAAAGGTAGAGCCTTGTCCTACAACGGATTTCACTTCCAATGTCCCACCATGCAATTCAATGAGCCGCTTACAGATGTTAAGCCCTAACCCAAACCCTCCTTCTACCATCGTTTTACTGATCGTACCTTGCTCATATGGTTCAAATATTCGACGCATGGTTTCATCGTCCACCCCGATACCTGTATCTGTAATGACGATATTTGCCATCCCATTGCGCGTAAAACTCGAAATCGTAATCGACCCTTCATTCGTAAATTTCACAGCATTATGCACTAAATTAAAGACTATTTGGATCACACGATTTTCATCAGCGAGTACTCTTTGAAAATCCTCTGGTATTTTCAGGACGAACTGAACAGGCTTCCCTTCAATCATAAAGCGCAGCATATCAAATACACCTACTACAATAGAATGGACGGAAACCATACTTATTTGTAATTTTTGTGTATTGTCTTTCAAGCGCATGACATCCAGCAAATCATTTAACAACAAAGACATTCGATTCCCAACGGACAGGAGAGTTTCTAAATCATTCACACTTTTTGTAGTTAACGTCTTGGCTTCACGATCAAGTACTGCTTTAGACATATTGATAATGCTATGAAGTGGATTACGTAATTCATGAGAGGTACTTGCCAAAAATTCATCCTTGATTTTATCAGTCTCTTGCAGTTTATGAGCAAGCTCCTTCGTATCGGTATGTACCTTTGCATAATCTTTAAACCACAATGTGGCTAAACAGGCAATTGTCACAATCAAATCAAAAGGATAAGAAATGATTTTTATTCCTGTAATCAGCAGCATAACATCCCAAATGATACTATTCACAAAGGCCACTAATCCTAATAAAATAAAAACATTTCTGCGAATATCCTTTATGGATTTTCCAATCATTAAGATTAAAGTAATAACGATTGGAGCTCCTAGAATAACAATATAAAAAGCTTGCATGGAAACAAGATAACGTATAGGTAACGTAAAGGCTAATAGGATCGCTACCATGCTGAAAAAAGTGTACATACGTCTATAGAGCTGTAAATTTGGCGGTAGCCAGTGTTCTATACATTGCAGTAATGAATAGCCAATGCCCACCATAGAAAGATGGACTAATATAAAACCCCAATCATAATTTATGGGAAACCAAAATGAAAGAAGTTTATCATCACTTCCTAATAAATAATAAAACATAATACTTACGGTTAAGATCGAAAAGAATAGTAAGCGTTTATCTTTATTTCCAACTAAATAGAGAATAACAGAGTAGATGGCATGCAAGACTAAAACAACTGCCACTAATAGTTGCATTGTGACGGACAATTGTGTCTCCCGATTGATCACATCTTCTTGTCCAAATTTAATAGAACGGACAATTCCCCCATTACGAGGATCCTGAAAGTTGGCTACTTGAATAATCAGTTCGATTTCACTTTCACCATTTGTCTCGAATGAGGCTGTAAACGGTACATTTTTAGCCACCGTTTGTGCTCGATTTTCACCTAGCTCACCTGATTTCGCAATTAAGCGATCGTTCACATATATTTCTGCGGCACTGCGAATACTTGGCACCCTTATACTAAAGGTTTTTGTCTCATCTGGATGAACCAGAATTTTTAGTCGATAAGAGCCATATCCAAATGGGCTTTGCTCCCCTTCCTGAAAAACTTTGTCCCACCCATCCGGGACTTGTATGTAGGTCTGGTTGGAAGAATGACTATCCATCAACCATTGCGATGGATAGAAGGACCATTCGCCATCAAGAGTTATTGCACTTTGTTGAAAATCAAAATTCCGGACATCCATCTGCCCTTTCATTGCATATGGTTGATCGGGCTGCGTAAATGATTGAAGCCATAAAATACGAGTACCTGTTAAACAGACTATAAACAATATAATGATGATAGCGATTTTTCTATGTTTCATAGTGAATGATCATAACACCTCCTCCTTCTAAAAGTAATCCCATAACCTCCTATTCTACCAAGTCTACTTAAACAGAATCTGAACAATCTAGTTTCCCCCAAAAAAACAAGACAGTCTAGTGACTATCTTGATTTCCCTTACCTATTATCATTTCTGCGGTGGAATGATGCCTGTAACAAGTAAGATAAAGAATACCAAACCTATTAGTACGAATATAAGTGATGCTATAAACACAGGACCCGCTTTAAACTGAAATCGGTCTCGTTCCTGGATAATGCCTGTTACGGCTCCAGATTGAGCTGCAAAGAATCTTGACATAGCTCCACCACTACTTGTAAAGTAGAGCGTTCCTAATGTAAAGGCAGCCCCTGTGAAAAACATGACTTCTATAAACCTGACAGAAAATACGGAGGCAATCCAATAAGTTAGGGCAAATTCTACAATAAATGCAATAACCATCATCATATAATGTTTTCGGTTCATTTTAAAACCCCCTTCTTTCTTTATGTACGCATCCATTTGGTAAAAGTTTCATTTTTCTAAAAATACTGTATATTTACATCTCCATTTACATTCGCAGATGATAAGCAAGATTAGGGCGATGAGTGTTATGAGCATCCATATACAATGCCTTCCTCATTTAAGTGGCTTGCCAAACGTGCATGAAGAGGACATGCCTAAAGATGCGTTACATCAGCAAGTGGTTGATTTTTATGTACCTGCATTTGAAATTACATTATTAGTAATTGGCGAACTTTGCTTTTCCCAATCAGTGGGTCCCTCATTAGGTTCTATATACTTTCGGCAATACTCCCCGCTTTGCTTATCCAATATAATGATATTACTATCGTTTGGCGAGATTAACTCAAACCTGAATTGTTCTTTCTTCGTTTATCGACTTGTTCGGATGTGAAAGACAGAAAAAAATAATAAAAAGAGTATATACATTAAAAGACTAAGGAATAAAAGATATATACATTTATGTTTGAGCGCTTATAGGGCCAATGTATATATTCGAGGCTGTTATTGTATTGCACAGTCTACTATTTCCTTATAAAGAATGTTCCATTTGTGATAATAAGAGGCTATATCATTGGGATTGACAAACATCCGTTGAGCAGATTCAAATTTGCCTTCAAAAGGGAGCAAATTTGTTATAGACATTTTGTAGAATAGTTGATAACCAATTTTAGGATAGGGACTGCTTTCTGTCCATAATGGATTTTCATGATGGTCAACGATGATGTGTCCTAACAACTCACATTCTCCTTCCACATAACCCTCTTCCAGCGCTTCCCTTTTAAAGCAATCTTCTGGTCTTTCACCAGATTCAATATGTCCTCCTGGAAAATCCCATCCTCTTTGATTGACATCTACCAATAATAATTGATCCCCGTGAAAACAAAAGCCATGTACACTTGTTATTAAATGATAGGGGGGCAGTAAGTTATTTTTTTCCCAAGTTAATTTAACTTTTGATTGTCCCCAATTTACATAAGTAGTAGTCATTTTTTTCCTCCGAAAATAATCATCTCTCTTACTTATATTTATTTAATAGTTCTTCTGGAATATGACAATAATCATTTGGACATTTTGCTAGCCTGTCTTGATGCTCTTCTGCACTTCTCACATAATTCGTAAGAGGTAATACTTCAACAACGATCAAATCGTAATCATTTCTCTCTCCAAGAAACGCCTTCGCCTCTAGTAAGTGTTCCGGATTTTCACTATAAACGCCCGTTCTGTATTTCTCACCAACATCCTGTCCTTGTTTATTCAAACTGTAAGGATCAATAATTTCAAAAAAATACCCCATTAATTCCTGGATGGTTACAACGGACGGATTAAATCCTGTTTTGACACATTCAGCATACCCATCGTAATCCCCCTCAAGTGTTTGACTTGTTCCATTGGCCCTTCCTGCCTCTGTAAACTCAATGCCTGGTAAGGTTTTTATAAAAGCTTGTACTCCCCATAAACAACCACCTGCAAAATATACTACTTCCATCCCTATTCACCTCTTTGTTTAATGACACAAATCATACGGACTATCTACTTCCTCCGGATATTATTGTAAGAAATTTCTAAATACTTATTCCATACTATCATGAAAATCGATCAAATTACAGGCTATCTTCTCTCTAAACACAAAAAGACCAGGGTGCTCACCTTACTGGGAGCCCTGGTCTTTTTGTGAAAAGTGAAACTTACTAGTTTGCTTTAGTTTTTGTATCCTACTAGTACAGTAGTCGTGTTCACGATGAAAAAGTTACAGCTTATTTATAAAATTTTTTAAATCTTTTGGATAACCCCTTTAAATGATTCCTCCAAGGCAAGCGATAAGAATAAATCACAAGACATAGTCCAGAGCATCCAGCATACTTTTAGAATATGTAGATTCCTACATGCTGCTTGTACATACTCCTCCCCCGTACATGCATATTTCATGATCCTTCATTTGCATATTCAATATACATAATGCGGCTCCATACAACGATACGATTCATCCAGAAAAGCAGGGTAAACCTAGGCTCACAAAACATGCACTAAAACCTTCCATTTGTCTTGCGTAATATTGCTTGGCCAATATCATACAGGTTAACTCCACTAATTTTTGGATTGACTTATGAAGTCGCTAATGCTAAATTTACTAAAGCAGTAATTTAGTAAATTACTAAATCCAAATGATAAGGAGTTTTTTTAACATGAACATCCCAACACATTTAAAACATAAACCTGTAATTGTTGCCGAAAACTATGCCAATATTGATGGGCGTACAGCATATCAAACTGATGCTCAAGGTCTTTCTCTTGGTTTAGCACAGTGGAATGACAGAGGAAAAGTGGATATTTCTGCGAAAGTTTGGCGCCATACGGGTGGCAAATGGTCTCGTCAATCAGAAGAACTTCCCCTACATCGTGTGCTCGACCTTGCTATTTTAGTATGTGAGGCGCAACTTCATTTTAAAGAGGCCTATCGCTTCGAGCATTTATATGATGAAGAAAACCCTGTGATTAAGCGTGTAGGCTTACAGGGAGATGCCATGACTGTGGAAGTTTGCACAGAAAATGAACAAATCCATGAAGATATTCAACTTTTTCAACAAGCGTTAAATAATGATGGTGAGCTAATTGGTGAACGACTGCGCACATTGTCACGAATCTTAAAAGAAATGGGTTATTAAAACTCAAGAGGAACCTATTGATGAATGCACAAATGTTACAAGATGATCAACAACTTAAGAAAGCCTTTTTTAATTTTTTAATTCCTGTTATGTTGGCAAATGTCCTGCAATCCGTTGGCCAGGTTTTTGCCATGTTTTTAGTGGGGCGTAATTTAGGTGTCGAAGCATTAGCAGCGATTTCAGCCTTTTTCCCATTTTTCTTCTTTTTAATGGCATTTGCCATTGGCATTGGATCAGGTAGCTCCATTTTAGTCGGGCAAACATACGGGGCTGGTAATCATGCTAAAATGAAGGAAGTTGTTGGAGTAACGCTCGCCTTCACAACGATTTTATCCATTGTTGTGGCGATCTTTGGCGGCTTTTTTATTGAGTGGATTTTACGTTTTATGCAAACACCAGCAAATATATTAGACATGAGTATTAGCTATGCCCAAATTTTATTCTTCACACTACCAATTATGTTCTGGTATATGGTATATACTACCTTTATGCGTGGAGTTGGCGATTCAAAAACACCATTTCTATTTTTAGTTATTAGTGTTGTGTTAAATATCGCCTTCCTTCCCCCATTACTGTTCGGTTGGTTTGGCCTGCCGGCATTTGGCTTAAATGGTGCCGCTTATGCATCCGTTTTATCAAACCTAGTCACAATGATCTTGTTATTGGCATATTTGCATAAAACAAAGCATTTACTGCGTTTAGACAAATCTATTTTACAGCATTTTAAATTGAAGAAAGATATTTTAGCTTCTTTGTTAAAGCTAGCGATTCCATCTAGTATTAGTATGGTCGCTATCTCTGTCGCAGAAATTGCAGTCATTGGCTTTGTCAACGTCTATGGCTCCAATGCAACAGCAGCTTACGGCGTTGTTAATCAGGTCGCTAGCTATGCACAGGTACCTGCGATGAGTATTGCCATTGCTACATCTGTATTTGTCGCACAGGCATTAGGCGCAAATTCTACAGAGATGATTAAAAAAATTCGCCAAATGGGTGTCCGTATCAATTATCTTTTAGGAGGCGCCATTATACTGATCATGTATCTATTTGCCGAGCCAATTTTGGCCTTCTTTATTGATTCACATGATACTGTGCTCATTGCCAAAAATTATTTATATATCGCCTTTTGGAGTTATTTAATTTTCGGTCATACACAAACGGTTTCAGCTACGATGCGTGCAACAGGTGTCGTTTTATGGCCGACAATTTTCTTAGTCATTACGATTTGGGTAGTTGAGGTACCATTAGCGTTCCTACTATCTCACCACACTTCACTAGACTTAAATGGTGTATGGTTAGCCTATCCAATTACCTTCTGTGTGCATTTCATTATGCAATATGCCTACTTCAAGCTAGGCTGGCAAAAACGAACATTAAAAGCTATGCTTAACGATTAATGGACTGAGGACATGCAAATAAAGCATGTCCTTTTTTCAATAAATACAAAATGACCAGGTACTCGACAGTGAGCCCTGGTCATTTTGTGAAAAGTGAATTTTACTACTTTGCTTCAGTTTTTTGTATTCTACTAATGGATTAGTCGTATTCCGCTCAAAAAAGTTACACGTAAAATAATAAATTTTTTCATTTTCTTCAATTCATTTTCCCCTAGGTGTATAAACAATCAAAACGTATTAAAATACCCTACATTTTTTTATAAAAACACCAGCTTTTGTCCAAGCTACTATTATAAAATAGCTACTTGAGAGTGGAGAAACGATGAAAACAACCTTCAAATTTATAGTGATGATTTTTCTAACAACCCTGCTCGCAGGTTGCTGGGATATTACAGAGCCACAAAGAATGTACTATATCAATGCAGTCGGTGTTGATTACGTTGATGATGAATATGAGGTCTATTTACAAATTATCAATTTTGCTGATGTCGCAAAATCGGTTCAGCCTAGTTCAAATGCTGAACCTGCTGAAATTGGCCGTGCAAAAGGGAGAACCGTAGAAGAGGCTATCTATAAATTGTATCGATCATCTGACCAACAAATTTTTTGGGGGCATATGAGATATATCATTTTCTCGGAGAGCGCCTTGGAAAATGAGCGATTTATCCCCGTTATTGATACGTTTATTCGTTTTCGAGATACAAGGTATCACATTTGGATGTATTGTACAAAGGATCCAGTGCACGATGTCCTCCTTGTCTCACCAATATTAAAAAATTCACTGTCTTCCTCAAAGCTAAGTAATCCGATTAACCCAACAGAACAGGAAACATTTGTTGAACCAAAAAATTTACGAGAAATCGTTATTGGATTAAATGAGCCTAACCACGAAGTGACAGTACCTTATGTATCCATTAGGAAAGATTGGCAAACGGACGAGGAAAATGTAGAGGAAACCTATTTTTCAGGTGTCGGCATTTTATCGAAAGACGGCTTTAAAGGGTTTGTGAAAGATGAGGCTGCCCGAGGTAATCAATGGATGCATAATTACACAAACCGAGGAGAAATCACCTTTAAATTAAGAACAGATGGTAAAGAAGAGTTAACCGTCAGTATTGATAAATTACAAGTCAAAAAAATACCTGTAGTGAACAAAGAGGAAGTTTATTTTGATGTCGAATTACAACTTCGTGCAACCGTTAATGGCTTTAAAGGAAAAGTTAGCGAAAAAGAACTGAAGAAGCAAATTATCAAAGAAGTGAAAAAGGAAATCCGCCAAACCTATAATGAGGGATTAAAATTAGATGTAGATATTTTCCGATTATCAGAGGTACTTTATCGAGACAACGTCAAAGCATGGAAAAGGTTAGAGACAGATGGAAAAATCCCTTTACAAGAGAATTCTATTCGTAAAATTTCCATTGACGTTTCGCAAATAAATCCAGGGCGCAAAACGTTTTCTGAAATCATCAAAATTAAAAGACCAGATCCCTCTGAATAAAAAAACGCTTGGGAGCCAAGCGTTTTTTCTTATAAACGGAATTTGTCTTGGACCATTTTTGCAACATCTTCCGCACTTAAATTTGTGCTCTCTATCTTTATATAATTGGGAAATTGGATTTCGCCATCGACTGAATTTAATCTGTATTCTTCTATAGAGGTTAACAAGTCCTGTTCAGACCAAGCAAGATCCCTTTTTGAAGGTTTATGCTCAAGTCTATTAGATCCTTTATTGCGCTGAAGTCTCTCCTTTAGAGCAGCCTCAAGTTCTACATAGTACACCATGCCACCTTTGGATTCGAAAAGCTCAGCAACTTGCTTCACATAGTCCCAATCCTCTTGACAATCAAACGCCCAAACATATGTAAAAATCAATCCATCTAAATGACTAGCTGAAACTTCTTCGAATATCTCCTGTCGAAACAAATTGACTAGCCTTTTCCCCTCTTTCGTACCATAGTCAAAAAAATGACTAACCAAATCAATCGTCATATGATTATGAAATAGCTTTAAGCCTGTTATTTTAGCTAATTCCTGCCCGACTGTCATTTTTCCAACAGCTTGAGGACCAAATATAAGAACAAATTTCATTCGTTACCTCCTAGGAAATGCTCTCTGTCATTTTAAGTATAAAATTATGTTTACGGCTAACCAATAGTTGTAAATCATTCTAATCGAGGTGAAAAGTATGGAACATTTCCCACTCATACATACGAATTTTTGGGATGCCATCATTGCCGTCCCATTGGTGATGATTCTAACACAATTGATGAAGAGGCTATGCCATATTAAATCTTTTTGGGTACCCTCCATCGCTTTAGTTATCGGCTTACTCATTTCCGTCTTCATCAGCCATCGCCACAATTTGTTAGCGGGCCTATTTATGGGCTGGTTTTATGGCTATGCGGCCATTGGTAGTTATGCTTCGTTGAAAACCTATAAGCAAAAGAAATTAAAAAGACAAAATCGTTTTTCCACTTAATTTTTGTATAAAATACGCACAGTTCAAGTCTCTTAAATTGAAATTAACGCCTCTTCTATTCCTTTCATAATATCAATGGCTCCACTTGATTTATTGGAACAGATCACAACCTTGAAAGAGGACTCTGGATAATATGCTGAGTGGAAGCAAACCCCAGGATCGTACCCCATAACATGGTATTTCAGAATAGATGATTTGCTATTTTTTTTAATCCATACACCATGTCCATAGCCATTATTTCCACTCGTTTCTACATGTACTGTTAGAAGCTGCTGTGTTAAATCTTCATTTAAAAGTTCAAAATTCATCAGGGCTTGCCATAACTTCGCCATATCACCTACTGTGACAAATGCTCCCCCATCAGAACCACCTTTTACGGGTAATGAGTAAATATTTGTTTTCCATGTACCATCTGGATTGTCGATGTAACCTAAGGCCGTGTTTGACGGCAGAGCATCCAACGAGAAATAGCCTGATTCCGTCATTTTCACTCGATCAAAAATATTTTGTTGAATGTAATCTGAAAAAACCAATCCCGATGTTTGTTCTACAATTAATCCTAATAAAATATAGCCGGCATTGTTGTAATGAAATCTATCGCCTACTTTATATTTCATAGGGCGATTTTGAAATAACGGTAAAAAATCACTCAATGTTCGAAGATGATACATTGGATTTTCGACCCATAACTCTTCAAAATCTTCCATTTCTTCCTCATCAAAATAATCTGGTATGCCAGAAGTATGCGTCAGTAAATGATGAATCGTTATATTCCGATCCAAATGGTCAAAATGATGGTTAAGACATTCATATAATTTCGTGTCAAACGAAAGTTTCTCTTGTTCTATTAGCTGACCAATAGCTATTGCCGTAAAAATCTTACAACCAGAAGCAATTCCAAATCGAGTTTTTGCATGGTTTTTGATTTGCTCAGAACGATTAGCATACCCAAAGCTTTGATTGACTAAGACACCCTTCTCTCGATTCTCCACAAGCACTGTCCCTGAAAAATCAACCTTCTGTTGAATATCCATTATGATTGTATGTAATTTTGTATTCATACAGACTCCCCTAATTTTATTAAATTTTCTAAATAATGACTCTCTCTATTTAACAATATAGATTAGCCAGTATTTTCACAAGTTTTTTTTAGTCTCTAGCCTTGCAATTTTTCATGAATATTCAAATGAGGTACGGAGAAAATAAGAAAAAAGAGGACCTATCATTGTGGATTTCTTTCAAAGTCAAGAATCACTTACTGCCATTCAATGGGTACTTAGAGCAATTGTAGCCTTTTTCTTCTTACTCTTTGCAACAAAAATAATGGGGCAGCGTTCTATTTCACAACTAAGATTATTGGACTTTGCTATGGCCATTACTCTTGGTAATATTATCGCCCATCCCTTATCTGATGAAGGTTTAGGAATGAAGGGTTCCATGATTACCATAACGGTTTTAGTTTTTTTATATCTGATTGGTGTTTTTTTGAGTCTGAAATGGATAACATTTCGACATTTTATCGACGCTCCCCCAATCCCCCTTATTAAAAATGGGAAAATCATATCTAAAAATTTACGTAGAGCTCGAATATCGGTAGATTTTTTATTGACTGAACTAAGAAAGGAAAAAATAGAAGAGGTTCAAAATGTTGCGCTTGCTTTATGGGAACCAGACGGATCAAGCTCTAGTTTTTTGCACACACAACTCCAAACAACTACACGTACAGATTTGAACCTAAAACCTCAGCCCTTTTTTCTACCAATTATTCTTAGTAAAGAAGGAAAAATTGATTATCATGAACTACAAAAAACTAAACATACGGAAGACTGGTTACATGAACAACTAACGACAACTCATAAAGTAAATATAAAAAATATACTCTTAGCAACCATCGATCAACATGACAATTTGCAGATTTTCCTATATTAAATGAGTCTCATTGAATGACACTAAATAGTGGTCAAAATGATAGTTGCAGAAACGCCATTTGAAAAAGCTCCACCAGTTGTAGTCACTTGCACAGAAAGAAGTGTACAACTATTAATTGAATAGTTCGCATTTGCCTTCGCACAACTATTTGGAGTAGTTATTGAACTTGGTCCTGTCACTGTCGCAATAATCCCTGTTGCAGTTGGGGCAGTGAAACCACCATTCGTGCTTATAAATACTTGTGCCGAAGCGATTTGTCCTGCGCTAAGTGAATGATCTCGTATATTCAACGTTAAACTTCGAATAATAGCATTTTCCGGAATAACGATTGAACTCCTCACAAAAGAAGCTGATGAATTGCCTGTTCCTAGAAAATCATTATTACCAACTGATTGATCTGTAGATAAGTATACTTCCATGAGTCCAGAACCACTCGGACCCGTAGAGCCAGTCGTGCCTGTTATACCAGTAACACCCGTAGTCCCCCTTGCTCCAGTTGCCCCCGTAACCCCTGTGATTCCAGTAATACCTGTGGCTCCTTGCAGGCCTGTCGCTCCGGTATTTCCTACTAGTCCTTGGAGACCCGTTGCTCCTGTAATCCCAGTTACCCCCGTATTCCCTGTCACTCCTGTGACACCGGTTGTACCTTGTTGCCCAGTGGCTCCCGTATTTCCTACTAGTCCTTGGAGGCCCGTTGCTCCTGTAATCCCAGTTACCCCAGTATTCCCTGTCACTCCTGTGACACCGGTTGTACCTTGTTGCCCAGTTGCTCCGGTATTTCCTACTAGTCCTTGGAGGCCCGTTGCTCCTGTGATTCCTGTTACCCCAGTATTCCCTGTCACTCCTGTGACACCGGTTGTACCTTGTTGCCCAGTGGCTCCCGTATTTCCTACTAGTCCTTGGAGGCCCGTTGCTCCTGTGATTCCTGTTACCCCAGTATTCCCTGTCACTCCTGTGACACCGGTTGTACCTTGTTGCCCAGTTGCTCCGGTATTTCCTACTAGTCCTTGGAGGCCTGTCGCCCCTGTATTCCCTACTGCCCCTTGAGGTCCTGTCACTCCCTGAATGCCTATGGCTCCTGTTTGGCCAGTAATTCCTTGTAATCCTGTTGCTCCTGTTGATCCTGTTATCCCTTGTGGTCC
>NZ_JSZM01000002.1:0-37865 GCF_000801965.1 Lysinibacillus sp. A1 | reverse complement strand
GTGTGACTGGGGCTACTGGACCTGCGTTTACTGAAGGATTCTCTGCCTTTAAAAACACGTTGGTTGTTAGTGGATCTACCTCAATCACTAACTGGAGTGTCGCGTCACCATACTTTACAACACCTGCATTCAATCCAACAACTGGTATATTCACTGTACCAACTACAGGTAGATATTCCTTTGAAGCAACTATTAACTACTCCACTACTGCGGCCATTAGTGTTACTTTAGGAGGGGGAATTAACCCATCATTTGCAATTAGACAAAATGCTACAACAAATTTAATTAGTGGCTTGTTCCCTGTACTAAACGTCAATGTGGCACTTGTATTAACTTTACGAGCAGTTCTTGGAAATGGCACAATCACTTTGGCAGGAGAAGTGAATTTAAATGCTGGAGATACGATTGATTTGTTCTATGAAGCCAATGGATTGACTATCTCTCTTACACTAGGTGGAGCTAACTCTGGTGGTATCGTTTGGTCATGTCATCGAATTTCTTAGAACTAGGTTATCTAGAAAATTTGGATGTATAGATGTAGAAATAGCAAACTATGAAATAGTTAGTTTGCTATTTCTTTTTTGTCTTCTTTTGAACTTACGTCAATAAAAAAATAGTACAAACATAATGTTTGTACTATCGTGCTTCTACTAACAAAAAATTTCCGCCAACACTTCATCGGCAACATGTTTACCTTGTTGCACACATTCTGGGATGGATATTCCTTCGAATGAGCTGCCTGCCAATTTTACAGTTGGAAAATGTTCTCGTAATTCCTGCTTTATGCGTTGGACCTTCGCCTCATGTCCAACGGTGTATTGTGGCATCGCATTTTTCCAGCGTGTAACTACAGTCGTTATCGGTTCTCCATTTATACCGATAGTTTTATTTAAATCCTGTAGCACTGTTTTTTCAATCTCAGTATCTGATAATGCTACAATCGCCTCGTCACCCACTCGACCAATATAACTACGTAATAACACATTATCATCAGGTGAGGTACCCGGCCATTTTCGATTCATCCACGTACATGAAGTGATTGAAAAATCACTATTTCGAGAGACATAAAATGAGAGCGCGTCTAACTCACCAAGCTGCTCCTTTTTAAATGCCATTGTAACGGTTGCGATAGTTGCAGCTTTCATTGTCCCTAGTTCATTTAATAAATTATACTTACTGAACATCTTATCCGCCATATTAAAGGGTGTAGCAATAATGACCGCATCCGCTTTAATATGTGAGAAATTGTTTAGCATTACATGTACAGACCCATCTTTTCCATGCTCAATTTCTTCGACCTTGACACCTTTCATCACTGTCCCCGGAAGTAGAGATTCCTCAATACTTTCGATTAATGTTTCAAGCCCATTACTAAAGGTTTGAAATATCCCTTTATTTTCATCAATAAAATCATTACTCAAGAAATTTGTTCCAGCCTTTTTCATCCCTACTAATAAGCTACGATATTTTTGCTCTAGATGATAAAGCTGTGGGAAAGTTGAGCTCATACTTAATTGCTCAATATCCCCTGCAAATGTCCCTGCTAGTAAAGGTTCCACTAGATTTTCAACAACCTCTGCGCCAAACCTTCTTCTAAAAAATGCCCCCAATGGTTGATCATCGTCTTGTGCTGAGCGGGGGATAAAAAAATCACCTGCCGCACGAACTTTACCGCTTAGTGAAAACAAGCCTGATGTAATAAATGATGAGATATGTGGCGTTTCTCCTGATAAAAGATGGCTTGGGATTGGGTATAACTGGCTTCCGACAGCAACATAGTTGGGTCCTGCGTTACTCGTCATGATTTTTTGTTCGATACCGAGATCCTTTGCTAAAGCATTTACATAATTTTCACGGTCAAAAAAAGATTCTGGCCCACGCTCAATAATAAAACCATCTTTTCTTAGTGTTTGAATTTTTCCGCCAAGACGTAATGACGACTCGACAAGTACGATATCTAATGGCAATTCTTTTGTGCTTGCTTGTTTTTGCATATAGAACGCAGCTGTAAGGCCCGTAATACCACCGCCTACAACAACTACCTTTCGTCTTTTCTGAGTCACCAACATCATCACTTTCTTTTCGCTTAGCTTAATTTTTTATAAATCGCATCGACCATCGCATCAATAAATAAAGGATGTGTATTTGGCATCGACGGACGATAATATTTTGCGCCTAGTTCATCACAAACAACTTTACATTCAAAATCATTATCATATAACACTTCTAAATGCTCTGTTACAAAACCTACTGGCGTATAAACAAATGAACGGAACCCTTTTTCTTCATAAAGCTCACGTGTTAAGTCTTGAACATCTGGACCAATCCAAGGTTCGGGTGTCTGTCCTGCTGATTGCCAGCCGACCTCAACGTTTTTCAAACCAGTTGCCTCTTGAATAAGTCGGGCTGTTTCAATTAATTGATCCTCATAAGGGTCACCTAAATCTTTAATTTTTTCAGGAAGTGAATGAGCTGAAACGATTAAACATGCTGTTTCACGTTCTTCTTCAGACATTGACTTAAATGTATCATTAACTTGTTGTTTCCAATACTCAATAAATTTAGGTTCATCATACCAAGATTCTACGGATGTAATCGTTAAGCGATCTCCTGCTGCTTCCACAGCACGGCCATTATAAGATTTAATAGAGAATGTTGAGAAATGAGGAGCTAAAACAATTGATACAGCTTCTTTGATGCCCTCTGCGACCATTTGCTCTATTGCGTCTTCAATAAATGGATGAATATGCTTTAAACCAATAAACAATTTATATTCTACAGCATCCTGAATTTCATTTAAACGTGCACATAACGCTTCAGCTTGTGCCTGTGTTGCTGCTGCTAAAGGAGATAAGCCTCCGATTGCTTCATAGCGACTACGTAAATCTTCTAAATGCTCTTCCGAAGGTTTGCGACCATGACGAATATGTGTATAGTAAGGTTCAATATCCTCTTCTTTATAAGGTGTTCCGTATGCCATTACCAATAAGCCTTTAACTTCTTTCATTACCCTTTTCACCTCTAAAATTGTTTTATGTTTTTATACATTATGTGATAAAAAGAAGCTGTCCAATCTATGATGTTGGACAGCTCCCTTTCTATGATAAAAATTTCTTACATAGAAAAGGACATATTTCACATTTAAATCCGCTTTTTAAGAACGAGCTTGAATTTGTTGTGCACTATATTCATGAATAAGTGTCGTTAAACGCTTTAAGACCTCTGGATCAACCTCTGGGAAAACACCATGACCTAGGTTAAAGATATGACCCGGCATTTCTAAACCTTGATCGATAATATCTTTAGCTCGTTTTTCAATGACTGACCAATCAGCCAATAAAAGTGATGGATCTAGGTTACCTTGGACTGGTTTTGTAATACCATTCGCGCGTGCTTCTTTTATCGGTAAGCGCCAGTCTAAGCCGACAACATCAATCGGTAAATCATTCCATTCCTTCGCTAAATGACTTGCCCCGACACCAAATTGAATCAATGGTACATTTTCTTTTTGTAATTCCGCAAAAATTCGCGTCATAATTGGTTTTATAAATACACGGTAATCTTCCACATTTAAAGCGCCCACCCAAGAATCAAATACTTGGATCGCTTTTGCACCAGCTTTAATTTGGGCAGTGACATCTGCAATAATCATGTCAGCCAGTTTATCCATTAATGCAAACCAAGCTTGCGGTTCTGACACCATAAATGACTTTGTTTTGTTATAGTTTTTAGAAGGACCACCTTCAATCATATAGCTGGCAAGTGTAAATGGTGCTCCAGCAAAACCAATCAACGGGACATTTAATTGCTCTTCTGTCAAGATTTTAATAGTCTCTAATACAAATGGTGTATGCTCTTTAGCGTTGAATTCACCTAAATTATCAACATCTGCAACTGAACGAATTGGATTAGAAATAACAGGACCAATACCTGCTTTAATTTTTACATCTACGCCAATTCCAGGAAGAGGTGTAACAATATCTTTGTATAGTATAGCTGCATCAACATTGTAATTTTCTACAGGTAGACGAGTGACATATGCACATAGCTCAGGTTGATGTGTAATTTCCTCTAATGAATATTTTTCTTTGATGGCACGATATTCTGCCTGAGAACGTCCTGCTTGACGCATATACCATACTGGCGTGTGTGTGGTTTTTTCTCCACGAGCAGCACGCAGAAGTGTATCGTTAAAAGTTGTCATGAATAATTCCTTCCCCTCGATAAATTCATTACTATCCATACGCCCTGGCGTAATTGTGTCCAGATTCCTTGCTCTTTACTCTTCTCTTCAAAATCTGCAATATCGACCAGAGGCTTTATCTTGAATCAGTGGGTTCACCACTCTCTATAGTGGAAAGAGGTTTTCTGTATCTTATACTTCGATTTATGTACAAAAAACATTTGCTGAGTCAAGAAAAAAATGTATTATTTATTCCTTTATTATTGATATCCGTTTCCAATAGTAAACGCTTCCTCTGTTATTGTATAGTTTTCCTAGTGAAATGTCATAAAATTGTTCATTCTAGATAGATTCTTTTTGGACAAAGCGTTAGACTTATGCTGAAAAGGGTATAATCACGCTATAATTAGTAAGATTCATGAGGAGGATAAATTGATGAATATTTATTTAACTTCTGGTACTGGTGATTTTTTAGAACAACTGAAAAATAAGTATCCAAATGAGCATATGATCTTAATTCACGGAGAGGGAAATTCCGTGTTAATTCATGAAACAGAAGGGAAATCTGTTTTTGCCACACCTCGCAAATTTGAAGTGTTAGATTCGGTAAATGAGCTAGAAGAACATGGATTCTTTGTTCTTAATAATATTCCCGTAACAGATGAAGGACGCCCTGTTTTCGAGCATCGCTTTTTACAACGTTCACATGCCATTGAGGATGAGCCGGGCTTTGAGTCCTACAGATTACTTCGTCCCATCAAGGATGACACTTATATTGTTATGACTCAGTGGCATGGACCACATTCATTCGAAGCATGGAAAAGCTCTAAAGCCTTTGAAAACGCACATGCAAAAAGAGATGATTCTAGTGGTGTAAATCAGCAGAACATCTTCTCGGCAGCGTCCTACGTTACAACTTATAGTGCTATGCCAAAAGAGGATACAGAATAGATCTACAACAAATAAAAGCTCATCTTCTCAGCACAGGCTGGGAAAATGAGCTTTTCATTATTTAGATACCTTCGCAGTCAATTCACTAATTACTAAAACAATGACAACTACAATATAAAACATCGGCTGTGTAATCGCACATAATCCTACGATGATCGCTTGTGTAATCATAGCTAGACGTACAATTTGCTTCACAGCTAGTTGACGAGCATTATCCGGCAACGGAAACAGCATGTCCATGCGGAATTCCCCACTTGAAAGTAATGCCTGTTTTAATTGGATAGTCGTTGCAAAGCTTAGTGCCGCGGCAACAATCCATGTAACAATTGGAATGTCTACAAATGCTGCAATCACTGCTGAAATGGCCGTAAGACGAAGCCATAAATAAAAATGATCATCTGTACGGACAAAGGTGCGAAATACTAAATACTTTTGAGCGTTATTTTTACCATATGGAACGAATTTATAGAGCCAGTCCATCCAGCCTCGACGTCGGATGCTTCCATGTAAATGGGGTACATCTGTAAAATAATTTGCGAAACGGTAAAAGCTCATCATTCGATTTTGCTCAAGCTTTACAAAATGTTCGTAAGGTACTGGTTCTCCTGCAGATTTTTTTCTAAAGACAATAATATAAATAACACTTATGACTGTAGCAACAATTGATAGGAGCAACTGAGCTTGCAGCCCCATAAAAACAGCGGCAGCAAATATTATTGCTCGGATCAGCCTGTCCACCCAAACCATTTGACCGCGTTCACTATATCGATAGCTGAATTCTCCTCGTACACTTATATATTTCAGCACAATCACAAGTAGGAATATCGACCAAATGTCACCCGTTGTTAAATCCGTCACTGCTTTTAATAGCGGAATACTAACAATGTAGACGATTGCTACAATCCAAACCTGAGACCAAAATGTCCAAGCTAACGCCTTGCTAAAATACAGCGACATTTTTGATTCAAGGGGCAATAGGTACACTTGATCTGGCTCTCTCAATAGCGTAGTAGGACGACTAAAGGCCAATAAGACGCCTATAAAAACAGCAATAAGTGTTTCAGCTGGGAAATCTGACTGTACAACTTTCAACCATTCACTATATTGGTAGCCTCCTGCTCCAATTAGAAATACAAGTACAATGGCAATATGCCCTGTAAAAATAAATTGCATATATTTTTGTACTTCTCCGATATAATGCATAAAGCGAGAGGACCATACATCACGCAAGTTCTTCATGGTCCCGCTCCTTTGTCATTGCAATATATAGATCGTCCAATGTTGCATTGGGCATCGCAAATGTTTGTCGCAAATCTGCCATCGTTCCTTGCGCTCGAACTCTTCCTTCGTGCAATAATATAATTCGATCACAATGCTTTTCGGCAGTCGATAGAATATGCGTAGACATTAATATGGAAGCACCTTCTTTTTTCTTCTCATCCATTTGATCTAATAATGATTGAATTCCGAGTGGATCTAACCCCACAAAAGGCTCATCTATAATATACAGACTAGGATTCACTAGAAAGGCACACATAATCATAACCTTTTGACGCATTCCCTTTGAAAAATGTGATGGGAACCAGTTTAATCTTTTCTCCATCCGGAATTCCTTTAAAAGTACTTCAGAACGAGCATCTAGAGTTGCCTTATCAATACCGTAAGCCATCGCTGTTAATTCTAAATGTTCCCTCAATGTTAGCTCATCGTAAAGCACAGGGGTTTCAGGGATATAAGAAAAGGCTGTACGATACTTGTCCGTATCTTCCTTTAACGTTTCCCCATTAAGATAAATATCCCCTTCTTTTGGCAACATTGTTCCTATTATATGTTTAATCGTTGTACTTTTACCGGCCCCATTCAAGCCAATTAAGCCAACAAGCTCTCCTTTTTCAATAGTAAAAGATAAATCTTTAATAACAGGTTTTCTTGTATATCCACCTGTCACATGCTGTACCTCTAATACTGACATAACCTCACTCCTCTTCTTGTTTTATATTTTATCAAAAATTAGCAAATGATACAGGTTTGAGTATGATAGAATGAATTTACATATACGATAAGGGGGAAATTCTCATGAGCGATTGCCTATTTTGCAAAATTATCGATGGATCCATTCCAAGTACAAAAGTTTATGAAGACGATCATGTCTATGCATTTACAGACATTTCACCAGTTGCAAAAGGTCATACTTTACTAATTCCAAAGCATCACTGCCAAGATCTATACGAAATGCCAGAGGATGTTGCACGCAACTTATATGCTGCGGCACCGAAAATTGCGAATGCCATTAAGGCAGCGTTTGAGCCAATCGGATTGAATACGATTAATAATAATGGGGCAGCGGCTGGACAAACTGTGTTCCACTATCATCTACATTTTATTCCGCGTTATGACGAAAAAGAAGGCTTAGGTTTAGTTTGGCAAACACAAAAATATTCACCAGAACAATTGGCTGAAGTAGCAGAAAGTATTAAAGCCAACCTATAACGTTTTTTGTCATATATTAACATTTTAATAACCCACATACTGTATTGCAAATATAAAATTTTTAGCGTACAATCACAAATAAGTTTCGCTAACGGTCAAGAGGACACGTTGGGAAACTAATAGATTAGCTCAGTCGAGGAGAGATAAAAATGAATACAAAGAATTTAGTATTAATGGCCCTTTTAGTTGGGATCGGTGCGGCACTATATGTCGTTACACCAGGAATGATTAACGGCATGAAACCCGATTTCATGTTAACAATGATGTTTATTGGCATTTTATTGTTTCCTACAGTGAAAGAAACGTTTTTACTTTCGCTAGCAACAGGTGTACTTTCAGGTTTGTTCACAACATTTCCTGCCGGTCTAGTTCCAAACATTATCGATAAAGCTGTAACAGGCTTTGTGTTTTTAGCTGCTGTAATTGTTCTAAAAAAGATAGCAAATAGTTTCGCTGTCTCTGCAGTTTTAGTTGGTTTAGGTACTATACTATCAGGTACGGTCTTTTTAGCAGTGGCACTTTTTGTTTTCAATGCAAATGTAGGTGCAACGTTTGCGATGCTCTTTATTGGGGTTGTCCTTCCAGCGGTAGCATTTAATGTCGTTGCTTTTGCTATTATTTATCCTATTGTTGCAAAATTAGTAAAGCGCTCTAAATTTGTGACTGCCATTTCTCAGATTTCATAAATACTAACTTTAAAATAATCGAAAGAAACTGAACGGTGATGCTCTGTCACTTGCTCAGTTTCTTTTTCTTTTTGTATTCATGCAATTCATGGTTTAATAGTAGTTAATCATGACAAGAAATGAGGTATATAATATGAAAGCAAAACCATTCTTAATTGGACTAGCAACAGGTATTATTGGTGGAACAGTTGCTGTGCTGTTCTCAACCCCACAATCAGGCCAGCAGTTACGCTCAACGTTAAAACAAAATGCAGACCAAACAAAAGGTATGCTCCTTGATGTTAAACAACAAGTAGGGACTGTGAAACATTCTGTCAATACATTAACAAACGAAGTTAAAAATAATATCCCACAAATAATAAATGATTTAAAACAAACAATTACGACTTTTACAGAAGAAATAGAGCCAAATAAAAATAATTTGCAACAAGAATTAGATGCTTTACAGAATTCGATAAGCGAAATCGAGAAAAACATTGCACAATTCACAGAAAACAAGAAAAAACCGCAGGAAAAAATTAGCGACTAAAGTCCTCTTTAGATGCTAATTAATCTATTTTTTCATCAAAAACTATTGCTATAATATTATTTTTTAACCACTTTTCAATTTTTTAATTTTTCTAACTTTAAACTTTTTTCCTTTACTGCTATAATATTTTTAAAAATGTGAAAGAAAGCAGTAGGTGATGGTTTTGTCAGAGGAATTATACACACAAAAAGAAGCAATGCTTTATAGTCAAAGAATCGCGCAATTATCGAAAGCACTATGGAAAGCGGTTGAAAAAGATTGGCAACAATGGATTAAACCATATGATTTAAATATTAATGAACACCATATTTTGTGGATTTCCTATCATTTAAAGGGAGCCTCTATTTCTGATGTAGCAAAGTTCGGAGTCATGCATGTATCAACAGCATTTAACTTCTCCAAAAAATTAGAAGAGCGAGGCTTCCTTAAATTTTCGAAGCGAGATGATGATAAGCGTAATACGTATGTTGAGCTAACTGAAGCTGGTACAGAGCTTATTGTAGAGATGAATAAAAACTACCATAATACTTATCATTCTGTATTAGAAGGATCATTGGCCTTAAAAGACTTATACGGCCGTTTCCCAGACTTTTTAGACGTAATGGCTGTCATACGAAATATTTATGGTGAGGATTTCATCGATATTTTTGAACGCTCCTTCCAGCATTTCCGTGATTCCTTTGACACGCTTGAAGAACGTCCAACTGTAAAAGGATAAAATAAGGCTATCGTACAGATATTTTCCTGTGAATTCTAGCTGTTCATTTAGAAATAAATCATGTGAAAGGAGGTATTTCAGAAATATTTCTGAAGTACCTCCTTTCTCTTGCATTCTAAGACAATTCAATTTACATTAAATAGGACACTTCCTATTTTCGGAGTTGATAATAAACCATGCATTGTTGGAAAATTTTAAATCTTGAACATCATTACGGCACTACGCGTATTATTATAATGGGTGTTATTACTTTCTTATCCGTTTTTTCAGTATCGTATGTGACGTTTAATTTATTCAATGAAGAGCATTATACAGATCGTTTATTCTGGCTCTTTGTAATAGCTGTATTAACACTTTATCCGGTTCACAAGTTTTTACACTTTCTCGCTCTTTACGATTTACGTCAGCATCTTAAATTGCGAGTCCGTACGCAATTTTATCTAATTCCAGTATTACACATGCGTATTCGTGAGCCTTTATCCAAAAACCGTTATATACTAGCACTTCTTACGCCTTTTATCGTTCTTAATACTAGTATTATAATAGGTACTTGGCTACTACCAGCATACACACATTACGGTACTTTGCTGTTAGCGTATCATTGTAGTCTATGTTTGATTGATATACTTTACGTGAAATATTTATTGAATTCACCAAAAAACTCACAAATTGAAGAAACACCAAAGGGCTATGAAATTTTAGTTCCACCAACTGTTCACTAAATTGCTTGTACTTGTTTTTTAATGGCGTTCTTTGTTATGCTATTACTATTGAAAGAGGGGAGGAATAGACTTGCTATTAATGATTGTAGTTCTATTCTCGGTATTCTATTTATTTCAAATTAACCGTATGACATATGCTCTATGTATGCGACGTGAAATTCCCGAAGAAAACCAGCCAAAAATATTCCGAACTATAAATATACTTATTACCATTTTACTTGTCTCATTTTATATTGAAATTTTATACGCAGTATAACAATTGAAAAGTAAATTACATTCACATCCGCATACGACAAGATAAGTTGAGTCCCCATAAAACAACTTGCTCAATCCATTACTAATGGCTTGGATCTCTAGCATGCGGCGTGAATGTCTAACACTGTTAAGAAAAGCTAAGAGTTAATGGAGCTCTTAGCTTTTCACTGTTTTATTAATTAGTATAGGAACGCTGCACCAACGATAATTAATAAAATAAATAACACAACTAATAAAGCAAAGCCTGAGCCGTAGCCACCGCCACCGTATCCTCCGTTGCCCATAACTTCACCCCCTTTCTTTTCTATATCCTATGCGCTTCAAAAATTGAAATATAGGCAATACTCAAGGGGGAACCATTTTGTTTTTAAAACGTTTATGTTATAGTAAAAAATGGACGAAACCATGTTAGGAGAGAATATCCACTATGAAAAAGACAGTTTTATCTTTAACTTTAGCTGCTTCTGTTTTAGCGCTTGGTGCGTGTAGCGGCGGAGATAGCAAAGCAATCGTTACTTCTAAAGTTGGCGATATTTCAGTTGCTGACTTTAATGAAAAAGCCAAATCTTTAACAGGCTCATATGTATTACAACAAATGGTGACTGAAAAAGTATTGTCTGACAAATATGAAGTAACAGATAAAGAACTTAAAGAAGCTTATGATACTACAGCTTCACAATTTGGTGATGGTTTTGCACAAGCACTTGCTGAAAGTGGCTTAACAGAACAAGGCTTTAAAGATTCTTTACGCGTTCAACTTCTTCAAGAAAAAGCTTTAAAAGATCAAGCTATTAAAGAAGAAGATGTAAAAAAATACTACGAGCAAATGAAAACAGAATTAAATGGTCGTCATATTTTAGTAGCAGATGAAAAAACAGCAAAAGAAGCCATTGAGAAAATTAAAGGTGGCGCTAAATTTGCTGATGTAGCAAAAGAGTACTCTACAGATACAGCTTCTGCACAAAATGGTGGAGAGCTTGGTTGGTTCTCTGTTGGTTCAATGGTTGATGAGTTTAACGATGCTGCTTATGCACTTGAATTAAACACTTTAAGTGAGCCAGTAAAGTCTAGCTTCGGTTATCACGTAATCGAAATTACGGACAAGCGTGACGTGAAAGATGTTGGTGCATTTAAAGATGAAGAGGAAAAAATTCGTACATCGATGTTAAGCAAACTGAACCAAACTGGTGAAGCGCAAACTATTCTAAAAGACATCGTTGCGAAAATGGCAAAAGATGCAAAAGTTAAAACTTCTGATAAGGATTTAAAAGATTCCCTAGAATTCTTTACTACAACAAGTGAAGAACAAGCTAAGGCAGCTGAAGAAGCAGCTAAAAAAGCAGAAGAAAATGCTTCTAAGGAAGAATCTAGCGACAAAGCAGAAGATACAGATAAAGAATCTAAATAATGAGGATGATTGACCTTTTCCATTAAAGGAGCAATATCCTCAAATAAAGGGAGCATCTTATCATACAGATGCTCCCTTTCTCTTTTGCTATTTTACTTTAAATTGGCTTATTTCGGCTTGTAAGTCATTCGACATCGTCTGAAGTACATTCGCAGCACTTGCGATTTCCTCGTTAGAAGCCGTTTGCTGCTCAATAGAGAGCGCGATATGCTGTATACCTGAAGAGGTGCTATTTGCAATACCTACAATTTCTTTCGTTGCATAATCGGTCTGGCTCGCCTTCTCATTTACACGCAATACTATATCCGTAACTTCCTTTGTACGACGGCTAATTTGTTGGAGATATTCTACAATATTTTTAAAGGCACCGCCTGTTTGTTCAACAGCCTCTCGCCCTTCCTCTACAAATTGTGTACCACTATTAATAGCATAAACTGCGCTTGATGTTTGGCTTAAGATATCATCTACTAATGTTCTAATATCGTCAGCAGCCTTCCCAGATTCCTCAGCTAGTTTTCTTACTTCATCGGCGACAACCGCAAATCCTTTTCCTGCTTCTCCTGCTCGTGCTGCCTCAATGGAAGCATTCAATGCAAGTAAATTTGTTTGATCCGTAATGCTTGTAATGAGTGCTACAATTGTACTAATTTCCTTCGATTTTTCCCCTAATGCATTGACAACCTCTGTTGATTGGTGAACAGATTCATTAATAGTATTCATTTTTCCAATCGTTTGTTCAATTAACTGTAATCCTAAATCAGCCTTTTGGTTCGTTTCATTCGCTATATCCGCAACTGCCTGTACTGCGGATGAAGCATAATCCATATCCTTGGAAATTAAGTTAGCAGAATCAGATAATAAGTCCATTTGCTCCAATTGACCTTCCGCACTAGCGGCAATTTCTCGAATTGCAACAGAGATGGTTTCAACTGTGTTACTACTTTGCTCTGTAATCGTAGTAAATTCATTTGTATAAGCAGAGACATCCGTAGATGCTTTATTCGCCTTTTCAATAACTGAGCCGATTTGCTCTAACATATGATTAAATTCAGTCGATAATTGACCAATTTCATCTTTCAATTTATCATCTATACGTACTGTTAAATCGCCATCCGCAGCTTGCGTCATTGCTTTTAACACACGCTTTACACGCTTTAAGACGATATATCTTGTACATAAAGAAATAATTACTGTCCCGATAAATAGCGAAATAAATGTATTAATGGCAACACCTGCGCTACCATTTAACTCCACTACCTTTTCGATTTGTTGGCTAACGAACTCTGAAATATGTGAGCTAATAAATAAACTGATACCAATCGCTAGTATCATTTTGAAAATCAAACTTTTCCAAAACTTTATTTTACGTGAAACAAGTCCCTCTTTATCCATTGTTTTTCCCCATTCCTATAAATTCTTCCTCTATTCTAAAATAAATACAGTATTGGTACAATGGATAGGTACTGAAATTCCACAGTATATAATTAGACTTATATAAAAGTTCGCCCACACAGTTATTTAGAAATAAAAATTTCACAAATAATGTGTTGTATGATTAAAATGTTGGCTTATAAAACGATCGGTTATCCAGAGGGAATAGTCGCTCTGTAAATTCACCAGGTGCCGTTTTACCTAAGGCTCTAGTCAGCATATTCATCTTAGCATCGATGTTATCAATATAATGTAAAATTTCTGCTTCTTGAACCATCGGCTTTTTAGGACTACCCCACTCTTCCTTACCGTGGTGAGATAATACCATATGCTGTAAAAGCATCACTTCTTCACCTTCAATTTCTAGCTCACTAGCAATCTTAGCAATTTCATTCACCATTATCGTAATATGTCCTAACAGGTTGCCCTCCACTGTATATGTCGTGGCAACTGGTCCTGACAGCTCCACAACTTTTCCAATATCGTGCAAAATAATACCCGCATATAACAGGTCTCGATTAAGAGTCGGATATAAATCAGCAATGGCTTTACCTAGTTTTAACATGGACACCATATGATCTAATAGGCCAGAAGCATAATCATGATGATTTTTAGTTGCCGCTGGAAAAACTAATATGGCATCCTGATGTTTTTTAATGGCTGCTCTCGTCATACGTGAAATATTTGGATTTTTAATATCAAAGAAAAATTGATTCAACTCTTCAAATAGTTGTTCCTTCGGTGTTGCAGAGGAGGGTACTAAATCATGAATGGCAATTCCTTCTTCTGGCTTTGCCACACGAATGGCTTTGATGCGCAATTGATTTTTCCCTCTGTAGTCGTGAATTTCTCCACCGACACGTACAATGGCTTCAGCATGATACATCTTTTCATGATCCTCATTTGTATCCCAAAGCTTTGCCTCAATATCTCCACTTTTATCTTGTAATATAAGCGACATAAATGGCTTCCCAACAGTAGTAACTCCTTTTGTCGCTTGTTTAATTAATAAAAATTGATCAACTGCTTCTCCAACCTGGAGCGTTGTAATTCCTTTCATGTTGACGCCACTCCCCTTTCATTTGCTAGTGCTCCTACATCAATAATTTGCTCTTTCGGCCAATGTTTGAGCATTTCGTCATGGCAAGTAAAATATAAAATTTGACGTTCATATCCTACTTCTTTCATTAATTGTACCATTTTGTCTGTACGGTTTCGATCAAAATGGACAAACGGATCATCCATAATAATCGGGAATGGCGCAGAGGTCATCAACGTTTGCGCAAGTGCCATACGTAATGCCATGTAGGCTTGCTCCTTTGTTGCCTGTGATAATTCAACCATTTGATAACGAATTCCTGCCACATCTTTCGCAATAAAGTAGCCCTCTTCATGAATCGTAAGTTGATCGTAGCGCCCTCCAGTAAGTAATTGGAATATCGCATTAACCTTCGATAAAACATGTGGTAATTTTTCTTCTCGAAGACGAAATAATGTTTCATGAATAGCAGTCGCCACGGCTTTTTTCGTTGCCCAATGCTCAATCAACTGCTGTAACTCCGATTTTTCCTGTTCAAACTGTTGAAGCATTTGGCCATATTTTTCGTCATTTAATAACTGTTCCTTTTCAATTTGCAAGGCAGCCCGATGTTCAAGACATCGGTCTATATCCACTTGCAAAGAAGTTTGCTCCTGCTCTAAAACACGCATATTCTCTACAACAGAGTCCTCTATTAACTCATCGTATTCAGATAAATTCAACGAGGCTAGTTGAGCCTGAATCGTTTGAAGCTCTGTCGTAATCTTTCTCTGCTGCTCAAATTGCTCATATCTCTCATAATAATCTCGTTCGTTTTGCACCTGTGCTTCGTTCAATAGCTGCGTCATATCAGCGGTATAACGATCTATTCGTGTTTGTCCACTTTGTAGTTTAATCTTGATGTCAGTTAGCTGCGCTTGTGCTTGCTGTACTTGCTGTTGCTGTTGCTGCGCTTCCAGGTAGGCTGTGCGCAAATACATATATATTTCATGTTCATTATAAATTTCATTTAGTACTTGTTGAAGCTGTTCATAAAGGTGGTTCTTTTCATCCTGAATTTCTTGCAAAAGGCTAATGGACCCGTCCCTTTTAACCGCCAGTTCTTGCACATTTCGTATGCGCATAAATAATTCTGGCATTAACGTTCTAGCGATCGTACCTTGTAAGCGATAGCGTTTTAAAAAATGCTGCAATGACTGCGTAGTTTCTTCACTCTCTAACTCTGCTTGCTGAATTTTATATTCCAATTGGGCATACTGCTGCTCCTTCTCGCTTTGCTGGTCATTGACATGTAACCAGCGATCTTCCAATCTTTGTTTTTTTAGGCGTATAGTTTGTACAATCATTTCATCTTGCTCTAATTGTCGTAAGAGGTGACTATTTTCTTTATTGGGCGCCTCTGTGGCTTGTCTAACAACCTTCATCAACAATATTGTTATGATTATCAAAACTACACCAATAATGGCCACCGCCACATTTTTTTGAATAACCCCATAAACAAATGACAATAAACCAATCAATAAAATCATCCAAGAAAAATAATTAGGCTGCCTTTGTTTAGTCCGTTGTGATTTGGCAGCACGCAATTGCTCAAGCCTCCGCTTTTGTTGAGGCCACTGTGCTAAAATATGTTCTTCTTCCTTTGTTAATGACTCCTGCTTTAGCCTTTGCTTTTGTTGCGTTATGGCGTCTAATTCTTGATGGATTTGCTCTAGCGAACGTAAATGAAACTTTAGCTCATCCTCCGCCTCCTCCAGCTTTTTTAATTGCTGTTGAAATTGCTGTTCCTGCTGTAAGGATACTGTTTCTCCAAGGAGAATGTTCTGTGCCTCTTTTTCTTGCACACCTAATAAACGAAACTGCGTATCAATATCTTGCTCCAGCATAAAGAGATCATCTCGTAAGTTTTTCTCCTTCACGATCAACTGATGCCATGTTGCCTCCTTTTGCATAAGGCGGCCCATTTCAATTACGGTTTGCTCATTCACAGTAGCTAGCACTTTGTCCTGTAGCAATTGATATTGTTCTTTTAATTGCAGCAACTGCTGACTTTCGTGTAAAAGACGGTCCTTTGCTTGTTCATATCGTCTTACTCCTTCTGCTGGAAATTGAACATATTGATCATCCCCTAATGCTTGCTGCAACATCTGTTGTTGCTTGATAAGAGGCAAGGCCTGCTTTTGAACCGTTAAGTATTGCCATTGCTGTTGTTGCTTTTTTTGTGTGTCATAAAGTTTCTCTAGGTTTTGCTCAAGGAGTTGCAATTGTTGTAATTTATCCTCAAATGTTTGGATCTTACCTTGCTCGAGTCTAATCGTTCGCTCCAATTGCTTTAACTGCTCAATTTTTTGATTAATTACTGGAACTTTACCTGTTTTCTTAAATAACTCGTTCGCCTCTTTATCCATTTTTTTCTCAAGAGCAGACAGGTGCTGGATACCTGTTGTACCAGAGGAGAGGAGAAGATGTGTTAATTCCTCCTCTGACATTTTTTCAATGCCTTGAAGCTCATGCAATGAAAAGGAAAAAATAGATTCAAAGGATGCTCTAGAATAGCCATATAAAAGCTTAGCTAACAGCTCCTCCTGTCCCGTTGTACCATCTTCAAGATAAACAGTAACATCACCTGCAGCCTTGCCTTTCACACGCTCAATAATGCATGAACCATAAATAGGGTGTAATAGTGTCAGTTGACCACCAAACTTCGTCGATACTTTTGGTTCATATTTGCGCTGTGTCTGCTGCCTTGTTGGAAAGCCAAAAAGCATCTGTAAAACAAATTGCTGAATCGTTGTTTTTCCTGCCTCATTTAATCCATAAAAAATTGTAACGCCTTCATTTAAGGGAATTGTCAGGTTTTCATGCTTACCAAAGCCATAAATTTGTAGTTTTTTGATTGTTAGCATGTGCATCACGCCCTTTGAATTTCTTCCGCCAATAGTGACTGTGCGTTGTGCGTTAAATTCTTTATATCCTTTTCAGATAAAGGCTCGATCAGCCTAGCGCCACCAGCATACTGGTATAAGTCTTTTAGTATATCCTTCCAGTCAGTACTATCCCATTGCTCCATTAAACTTACGACTGATTGCGTAGCAGCAGAATATTCACCTTGAATCGAAGGTTTTTGTAACACCATTTTTTGTACCCAGCACATTGGCTCAATCCCTTCTTCTGCCTCTCGTATGGTCTCCAGCCATGCGTCCACCGTCGCATGCTCAAACAAGGCCTCTGTTTGCTCATCAATATTTTTTAAATAAAGCTCCACTACCGCCGCTCCCAATGAAGTTCTATTGACAGCAATTGCTTCCTCGCATCTTTTAAGTAATTCATTAGCATGGACGATATTCGTACAATCCACCTCTATCGTGTTATAAACAATGGCGGAGGTAGGAATAAAATCAAGTTCACGTGCTGTTTGCGATAAAGTTACATCATAGCAACCTTTAATTCCTTGTTCTTTACGATGACGGCTTTGAATATTGCCTGGATAAACGATTGGAGGATTTTCATGTAAGAGCTGTCGTTTATGAATATGCCCCAACGCCCAATAATGATAATTCCTTTCAAGTAGCTGCTGTTTTGTAAATGGAGCATATAAGGCGTGTGAAGTATCGCTAGCCTCACTGCCATGTAACATGCCAATATGAATTGCATGAGAGTCTTGAGCGATTGGATAAGTATCAATAACCGACTCCTTTAAGTGGCGTTCACTATAGCTGAAGCCGTATATACAAACTTCCTGACCACGGATTTTCAACTGGACAACACTCGTCTCAGCCGGTAATTCATAGACATTGCTTGGTAAAGAAAAACGTGTCCAGGTTCCTTTTAAATGATCGTGGTTACCATAGCTAATAATTACAGGAATATTGTGTTGAAAAAGTTTCTCCATTGCCTCTTGAAATTTCCTTTGGGCTTGTAAACTGCGATTTTCACCATCGTAAATATCTCCGACTATTAATAAAAAGTCGGGCTGCTCCTGAATGGCCTTTTGAATAATTTTTTCAAAAGCATCAAACGTACTTGTTCGAATCTCCTTCAAAATGTGTTCAGGTAAGCCAAATAAACCCTTAAATGGACTATCTAAATGTAAATCTGCCATATGGAAAAAACGAATTGCTGACATCCAATCACCCCAACTATAGATAATTCCCACCTCAGTTAGTTACTACAAACTACCAACCAAAGCAGTCATATGATTACAAAACCGAATATTTGTTCTATTTTATCATACTTCCCTATTTATGAAAAATGGTAATGCTTAAAAAAAAGTGTCGACTTACTTTTTCCACAATTTTCGTAATTTATCAAATAGTTTACTAGTTTTACCGTGAAGTTTATAAATCTTCTATGTATAATAGATATATATTTAAATAAAAGGGTGGGGTTTGTATGGAGAATTACCGTTTCACAGCTTTCGAAAAAACAGGGGAAACATTGTTTGATGAAACATGGACATTTGAAAATGATGATGCTGCTAAATTAAATGGCCAACAACAAATTGAAGAAAAAGGTGTTGCCAACAAAACTCATCGTCTTGTAAACGCTTCAGGTAAATTAATTTTATTCCATGTTTAATAATTGAGAAAAGGCATGTAGGATATCTACATGCCTTTTCTTATTTTTATTTCCCTACAAAGACAGGTGTTCTTTTCTCTACAAAGGCATGAATTCCTTCTAAATGATCTGTCGATTTACGCATAGTTGATTGACCTTCCGCTTCCATTGCAAGGATATTTTCGAGCTGTGCTAAATTTTGAGCGTGTAAAATTTTTTTTGTTGTAATCATAGAAGAAATAGGTGAGGCAAGCATTTTACCAACAAGCTGATCTGCCATTGCAAAGACAGTACCATCTGGGGCTATATAGTCGATTAATCCTGCATCTAATGCTTCTTGTGCTGTAAGGACCTTACCTTCCCAAATCATTTGTTTCGCTTTCACCGTACCGACACGTTCCTTCATAAAGAAGTGACCACCTCCATCTGGAATGAGTCCTATGCCTATGAAATTCATAGCTAGCTTACTCTTTTCACATGCCACAACAATATCTGCCCCTAGTGTTAAACTAAAGCCAAGTCCTGCCGATGCACCATGAACTGCCGCAATGACGATCATTGGTAGCTGATAATAGGCCTTAACGATGCGTGTCAGATATACCATCGCTTCATCAATATTTAAAGGCTTATTTGAATCAAGCATCGCCTTAATATCGCCTCCAGCAGAAAAAACCTTCCCTTCTCCACGAATAACAAGTACTTGTATATCTTTTTCCTGTTGCAAAGCCTCAAAGCATTCAGCGAGTTCTCGCATCATAACGTCATCCATCGCATTCATCGCCTGAGGACGGTTCAAAGTTAACGTTGCACGACGATCTAACATTTCTAAAGTAATCGTTGAAAATTCCATCTCCATTACCCCCAAATATGAATAGTCATTCACTATGTACTATTCGTGTTATTTTATAAAACTCCTTCTCCGCTAAACAAATTCACTTTGGTTATGCTATATTAAAGGACGAATATTGTTATAAAGGTGGTTACACATTTTGACGCATAAAGACTATCGTATATTACTTTATTATAAATATGTTACGATTGAAGACCCTATAGCATTTGCTGAAGAGCATTTAGCTTTATGTCAAGACCTCGGACTTCTTGGCCGCATTTTAGTTGGTAATGAAGGAATTAACGGAACTGTTTCAGGGACTATTGAACAAACAGACGCTTACATGAATCATATGAAGGAAGATCCTCGATTTAGCGATATTATGTGGAAAATTGACGAAGCTGATGGGCATGCTTTCAAAAAAATGCACGTTCGCCCTCGCCGCGAGATCGTTCACTTAGGTTTAGAAAATGATATTAATCCTTTAGAACTAACAGGGGAATATTTATCTCCTAAGGAATTTATGGAACAAATGCAAGAAGAAAATACGATCATTATCGATGCACGGAATGACTATGAATTCGACCTTGGTCATTTTAGAGGCGCTATTCGACCGGATATTGAAAATTTCCGTGACTTACCAGCATGGATGGAAACACATAAAGAAGAATTTGTAGATAAAAAGATTTTGACTTACTGCACAGGTGGAATTCGTTGTGAAAAATTTTCTGGTTGGTTAAAACGTGAGGGCTACGGAAAAAGTGTTGGTCAATTACATGGTGGAATTGCCACATACGCAAAAGATTCCGAGGTAAAAGGTCAACTCTGGGATGGGCAAATGTTTGTTTTTGATCGTCGTCGCAGTGTGCCAATCAATCAAGTGGAGCATGTCGTTATCGGAAAAGATTATTTCACAGGTGAGCCTTCCGAACGTTATACGAACTGTGCAAACCCCGAATGCCATAAATTAATGCTATGTGAAGAAAAGCATGAAGACTTTTATATGCGTAGCTGTTCTGATGAATGTCGTCGTGCCAAACGTAACTTCTTCGTTGAGGAGCATGGCTGGACAGTAAATCAAATCGAAGACCAAATCGCTAAAATCTTAGATGTCCAAAACGCAAATTCATAATAGACACCACTCTATTACTTGGCGGCAAAAAGAGCATCGTTTATGACGATGCTCTTTTTGTACTGGCATTAAACTTCTGCTAAAAAGCGTCCTACCTGCCTACCACTAAATATACAGCCACCAACAAACGTTCCTTCTAAAGCGCGGTAGCCATGAACACCACCGCCTCCGAAGCCACTTACTTCCCCAGCAGCAAATAGTCCTGGAATAGGCTGACCATCCATCCCTAACACTGCCCCATTTAAGTTTGTTTGTAAGCCACCTAAGGTTTTTCTTGTTAAAATATTTAATCGTACCGCAATTAAAGGCCAATTTTTAGTGTCTAAAATTTTATGTGGCTTAGCAACACGTACTAGCTTATCCCCAATATAATTTCTAGCACCGTGAATGGCGTTCACCTGTAAATCTTTTGTAAACTTATTATCCATTTCTCGATCCCTTGCTAAAATTTGTTCTTTAATTTTCATAAAATCGAGTAAATCATTGCCTGCTAGTTTATTCATTCCATCTACTAGTTCTCTTAAATCATTTGCAATCACAAAATCCTCACCATGATTTTTAAAGGCTTGGATTGGAGCAGGTGGTCCGGGCATGATCCTTTTTAAAACATCACCAATGCTTTTGTTTGTTAAATCAGGATTTTGTTCCGAGCCAGATAGAGCAAATTCTTTTTCAATAATTTTTTCTGTTAAAATAAACCAAGAATAGTCATAGCCTGTTTTTTGAATGGTTTCTAGTGTACTGAGTGTATCGAATCCAGGGAAATTAGGCGCATGAAATCGGTTACCTTCTGCATCAAACCATAAGGAGGAGGGGCCTGGCAATATTCGTATTCCATGATTAGGCCAAATCGGATCCCAATTTTTTAATCCTTCTGTGTAATGCCACATACGATCACGATTCACAATACGTCCCCCTGCATGCTCTGTAATTTCCAGCATTCTTCCGTCTACATATGCAGGAACACCACATACCATATTCTTAGGAGGAGTCCCTAATCGTTCAGGCCAATTTTTTCTCACTAAATCGAAATTCGCCCCGATACCCCCACTTGCCACAATAACGGCTGCAGCCTCATACGAAAATTCTCCGACTCCTAATCTTGAGCTTTTTTCCCCTCGACTGATAAAGGTTTCTGCTAGTACTGTTCCACTTATCCCCATAATCCTGCCGTCTTGCTGAATAAATTCATCTACACGATGTCGTGGTTTAAATTCAATATAGCCATCTTTTATGGCCTTTTTGACTTTATCCACAAATGGCTTAACAATGCCTGGACCTGTTCCCCATACAATATGAAACCTCGGCACAGAATTTCCGTGTCCACCAGCTAGAGAACCACCCCGTTCTGCCCAGCCAACAACAGGAAAAAATTTAATCCCCTTCGACTTCAACCAATCATATTTTTCACCCGCAGCAAAATCGACATAGGCCCTCGCCCATTTATATGCCAAGGAATCCTCATCTTCTAAACGATCAAAGCCTGCTGTCCCTAACCAGTCCTGCCATGCCAGCTCCTTACTATCCTTAATGCCGAGCCTTCTTTGTTCAGGAGAATTTACTAAAAATATGCCACCAAAAGACCAAAATGCCTGTCCCCCTAATGAATTTTCAGGCTCTTGATCTACTAAAAGTATTTTTTTCTTTGCATCGACTAACTCGCAGGCTGCCACTAAGCCTGCCAGTCCGGCACCAACTATTGCAACATCGTATTTCATTACTACACCCCCAAATCAATCATCCTTAATTTAAATTCTTCTCTCATAGTCTATTTACCTTCTAAAACTCAAAGTTTTGTCTAAAATGTGACAAGGCAAAATGTTCGTTTTCTTTCATGAAACAAACTAGTTCTAACATAGAACAATTAATTAATCCCATTTAATTGCCATATAATATTTTCGCTATAAACTTCATGGAACCTTGATACAATCAGTCTTTTTAAATATCGTTAACGCTTTCATTGTACACTCCTAAAAGACGAACATTAATAAAATATAATACTAAAAATGTTCGTATATTAGTATTTTTCAGACTTTTGAAGTCAATTTTTTTTTAGTTTTTTAGAAATATCATTGACAAAGGTGAACAATAGGGATTATGATGTTAACAAATTTAATCATAAAAAATATAACGACGGAGACACACTAGTCGAAAGAAAATCCAAAGAGAGCTGATGGTTGGTGCAAATCAGTGATTTCTACGATAATAGTTCCACTCCTGAATAGTTAAGCTGAACCATTTAAGTAAGCTTATCCGTCTCATGCACGTTACGCATATTGCTAAGACTGCAAGAATAAGTTTTTCTAGCAGTGATTAAGGGTGGTACCGCGAACCAAGTTTATGTAGCCTTTCGCCCCTTACAACACAATAACTGTGTTTGTAAGGCGTGAAAGGCTTTTTATATTGCTTTCGATTCGGAAAGGAGATTGTTTGCATGCTGTAAGATGTTAGAATTTTACAAATTCCAGACTATCGTAGATAAAACCACTATTAACATTTATTAAAAAGGAGCTAATAATAATGATTACTGCCACAAAAACAATTAACGTATTTATCGCTGACCCACTAAGTGAGGATGGGATTTTCCCATTACGCCAGGAACAAGATTTAGATTTAAACATTATCGTAGACACTGGCCTAGCACCAGAAGAATTAATCGCTAAAATTGCAGATGTAGACGTGTTACTTGTTCGTTCACAAACTACTGTGACACGTGAAGTAATTGAAGCGGCAAAAAGCTTAAAATTAATTGGTCGTGCTGGTGTAGGTGTCGATAATATTGACCTTGCTGCTGCCACTGAGCATGGTATTATCGTTGTCAATGCTCCAGATGGTAACACAAACTCAGCTGCTGAGCATACAATCGCCATGATGACATCACTTGCACGTCACATTCCACAAGCTTTTAATACATTAAAAAATGGGAAATGGGACCGTAAATCTTATGTTGGAGTAGAGCTAAAAAACAAAACTTTAGGTGTTGTAGGCTTTGGCCGAATCGGTGTTGAAGTTGCTTACCGTGCAAAAGGTCAACGTATGAATGTGATGGCATATGATCCTTTCCTAACGGATGAGCGTGCAAAAGAATTAGGTGTCACAAAGGCGACAGTGGAAGAAATTTGTGAAGCAGCTGATTTCATTACTGTACACACACCACTTCTTCCAGAAACACGTAATCTTATTAATAAAGAAAAGTTTGCGATGATGAAAGATGGCGTACGTATCATTAACTGTGCACGTGGCGGTATTATTAATGAGGACGATTTGTATGAGGCTATTGTAGCTGGTAAAGTAGCAGGTGCTGCACTAGATGTATTCGTATCTGAACCAGCGACAGACCATAAGCTGCTTACTTTACCTCAAGTAATCGCAACACCTCACTTAGGTGCATCTACAATTGAAGCACAAGAGTCTGTAGCTGTTGATGTATCAAATGACATTATTAAATTTTATAAAACAGGTACTGTAACAAATCCAGTGAATATGCCATCTATTCCGAAAGAGCTTCTTGCACAAGTTGAGCCTTTCTTTGAATTAGCAGAAAAGCTTGGTTCATTCTTATCACAAGTAACAACAGAGCCTGTAAAAGAAATCAACTTATCTTATGCTGGGGATGTAGCAAACTATGATGTCCGTCCATTAACTTCAAATGCATTAAAAGGTTTATTAGCTAAAAATCACGGTAATCATGTGAATGATGTCAATGCTCGCTATCTGTCTGAGCGTATTGGCATGAAAATTATCGAGCATAAAACAACAACGGCTAAAGGCTTTACAAGTTTAATTACAATTGAAATTATTACTGCAAATGAAACACATACCGTAGCTGGTACCTTATTAAATGGCTTAGGTGCACGTATCGTCAAAGTAGAGGACTATGTTGTAGACGTTATTCCACAAGGTCATCTTCTATATATTAAAAACACTGACAAACCAGGTGCCATTGGTCGTGTAGCCACTAAACTTGCAGAAAAGGAGATCAATATCGCCACTATGCAAGTTGGTCGTGCCCAAGTTGGTGGGACAGCGGTTATGATGTTAACGATAGATAATGTTGTAACAGATGAAGATTTAGCATTTGTGGCACAGCTTGAAAATATTGATGAAGTAAAAGCTATTAATTTATAATAAGCAAAACGAAAAGCAGGGAGTTTTACTCTCTGCTTTTTTGAATATTCTTTAAAGGGTAAGCTAGTGAGCATCGTGATATTGGTGATAGCTTTTCCATTCATACGCTAAAATATAAAGTATTCCAATCAAAAAAATGTACTGCATCCGTGAAGGAGCAGTACATTTCTTTAAAGTTTTTCCACTAGTTGTAATAAGTCTGTCAAAGAGACTATCTCATACGTAGGTGTCACTTCTCCATTGGCCCTATTATTTTCGCGATTAATCCATACGTTTCGCATCCCTACACGAGAGGAGCCTAAAATATCAGTATTGAGATTATCGCCAACCATAATTGCCTCATCTGCTGTAATACCTACGCTCTCCATTACATGCTCAAAAATAGAAGCGTCAGGCTTTCCTTTTCCAAAGTCTCCTGAAATAATAATATGATCAAAGTACGGAGCTATTTCTGGCGTAATTTCCAACTTTAAATTTTGCAAACTAGGTGCGCCATTAGTAAGTAAAACAAGCTTGTACTTGCCTTTCAACTCGTCTAACACAGGAAATGTATCTTCATATAGAAATGGGGAGGCTTTACGCTCAGCTACAAAGCGTTCTCCTAGTTCTGCCCCGAATTTTTCATCCTCTATACCAAGAGCAGCTAAACCTTTTGTCCATGCTGCCGCACGATAGCCTGGAACAAGTGCCTTCATTGTTTGGAAAGATTCAGTCGGGTCATCAAATGTTCCCCATAGTCCTTCGAAAGGATTAATGCCAATTAATACGGTATAGTCGTATGTTTCAAAGCCTTCGTATAACGCACGAGCCTCTTGACGAACTGCTTCCTCTAGCTCAGTAGAATTCACATTATGTATCGTAGCAGCATAGTCACATGTTTTTTCAAAAGCAGTTTTTACTGATTTTTTATCCCATAGTAATGTATCATCTAAATCAAAAATAATAGTATTTATCGCCATTTTATCCGTCCGCTCCTAGCTTCTGATTAATACTATTATTTTAGCATATTTTCAAAATATTTAGGATAACAAATTATGTCCAATTCCTCTTAAATTCCATCCGTTTACAGGGCTTTTCTGATTCAAAATAAAAACAAGCTGCGGATAACTTCCTCACAGCTTGTCATCTACTATTTATTGATGTTTATGACGTAAACGGTCCATTAAATTCTGGATATCAGCTTTTTTTTGTTCTGTTTCTTCCCTTAAAATTTCAATATGGTAAATGCCATCGATTTCTTCTATCTGTACACGATCCCCAACAACGACAGGCTTATTCATAGCTGACTGTAAAATAATAATTTGTTCTTCTTCCTCAGGATACTTTAAAAAAACAGCATAACCGTCTTCCATACGATCTAAAGTATATTTAGTCGAGCTCACTAACAAGTTCCCCTTTCTCATTCCGTAATTGCGCAGCATCTCCATCGTTTAGCCATATCTGTTTAGTGGTCCATTTTAAATAATTATCCCCTTCACGAGCATTAGCCCCGCTAGTAACATAAATGATTTTACCAGGCTGTAATGATAGATTAGGAAAATTAAAAACTTGATTTCCTTCCAGAGAAATAAGCTGCCAATTGTTTAACGAAACAGCTTGTTGACCATTATTTTTAATGCCTACAATTTCTGTTACTAAATCTTTGCTGACGACCTCAACAACTGTGGTAGGTAAAACAGTGGATGGAGTTTTTGGAGTTACCACTCTGGAAGCTTCCTTTCCATTCACCGTGTAGTTTACCCCATCCGTTGCCACGATAATCGTTCCTGATTCAGCAGTAGCATAGATGTTACTGCCCATTGCTTGCAATCGATCCACTACTTCTGCATGAGGATGCCCATATTTATTATCTTCACCATAGCTTAATATAGTGACTTCTGGCTTCACTGCACGAATGAATTCTTCTGAGCTACTTGTATTAGAGCCATGATGTCCTGCCTTCAGAATAGTGGCTGTCACATCATTTTGCATCATTTCTTTTTCTAATGCTATGCCCGCATCCCCCGTTAATAAAAAGGATACGTTGCCATAAGCTACTTTTAAAACAATCGAAGCATCATTATTATCCGTAGCATGTTCATTTGCATTTAAAACCTTCACCGTTACATCCTTATCAAATTCAATAAGGTCCCCTGTTTTCGGCACATAATAAGGTATATTTTTTTGATCAATCGCCATCAGCATTTCTTCAAAAGTTTGAGAGGTATGTACTTTGCCCGAATCATAAAATTGCTCAATAGGGATTGTCTGTAACACTGGAATGAGCCCACCTATATGGTCAGCATCGGGATGTGTTGCCACTACCTGATCAAGTTTGTTCACACCAAGTTCCCTTAAATAAGAAACTACCTGCTGTCCTGCCCCTTTCACACCACCGTCTATAAGCATTGTTTTCCCATTTGGCGATTCAATTAATATGGAATCCCCTTGTCCCACATCAATAAAATGAACTCGCATCTCATGGCCAGCCGTTACAGGTACTTGCTCTGTCTTAACTGCTTCTGTACAGCCTGCTAATAAAAAAATACAAAGGAGTACTACTATTAATTTTTTCATGTGACTAACTTCCTTTCTATCTTCCTATTATACAAAAAAGAGAGCTTACCATGGGCAGCTCTCCTTGTACTTTAAACAAATATCCACCATAAAACCATTGTAATTATAATTGTAACAATGCCTTGTAACAATGTGGCAACTGTTTGTGCCTTATAGGCTTGAGTTACTTCCATTCCACTATACTGTGTAATTACCCAGAAGAAACTGTCGTTTACATGACTAACCGTCATTGCACCAGCTCCAATGGCCATTACTACTAATGCTAACGGGACAGCTCCCTCAATGCCGAGTGTCACGAGCATTGGTGCAACTAGAGTAGACGTAATAACAAGCGCTGTCGTTGAAGATCCTTGGGCAGTTTTTAAGGCAGCAGCTACTAGAAACGGCACTAGCAGGAATAAAGTACCTGACGCAAACATCCCCAAATCCATTTCCTGTAGCATTTCTCCAACACCAGCATTTTTAATAACGGTCCCAAATGAACCGCCCGCTCCTGTAATAAGTAATATGGGAGCGGCTTCTTTTAAACTCTCTCCAATCCAACCCGTTAAGGTCGTTTCACTAATTTCAGGTAATAATAAAAAGGCAGCAGCCACCCCTAAAAATAAAGCTACCGTTGGTGAACCTAAAAACTTAAAGATCGTATTGAATGTTGATTCGGGATCCCCTACTAACGATGCTATTGAACCAAGACCAATTAAGACAATTGGAAGGACGATTGGTAAAAAGGCTTTAAATGTTGAAGGCATTTTGCCAAAGGATTTAATGACTTCCTCATAGTCTAATGCTTCTACCTCATCTTCAGGTACTCGAATTTTGGTTGCAACTTTCACGGACCACATATAGCCTACAAATGTAGCCGGTATTGCTACTAATAAACCAATGACAATAACTGTCCCTAAATAATCGGCCGCCCCAATATTTCCTGCTGCTGCGATGGGACCTGGTGTGGGTGGGACTAATACATGTGTCGCAAATAAACCCGTCGCTAAAGCTACTGCCATTGATGCAATAGTTACGTTAGCCCGTTTTGCTAATGATTTTTGCAAGCTGGATAAAATAATAAAACCCGAATCACAAAATACTGGGATGGATACGATGTAACCAATTAAAGACATCGCTAGTTGTGGACGTTTTGGGCCGACGATTCGTAAAACTACTTCTGCCATTCGATAGGCTGCGCCTGATTTCTCTAATATTAAGCCTATAATAGTTCCAGCGATAATCACTAAGCCAATGCTCGTCATTAAACCACCGAAACCAGTGTTAATACTTTCTACCACTGTTAATAATGGCATTCCTGAAGCAATTCCGACGAAGAAGGCACTCATTAATAATGCCAGAAATGGGTGTAACTTTAATTTAGCCGTGCCCAATACAACAAACAATACCCCTATTAAAATAATAATGAATAACATCTAGTCAACCCCCTTTTGTATGTAAAGCTCAAAGATTCTCTTAGTTTTTAACCGAATAAAACGAGCGGGTTCTTGCATTGCCTGCTGAGTAGTAATCTCCTCATCTACTAATGTTTCTACAACGCTAAAATACTTTTGAAGTGCAGGTTTAGCCGTACTATCAATGTCTCCCGATAATAAAGCTGCATCTATATGTGCTAGCGCTGCGGCTTTCGCAACCCCTAATGGAGCCTTACCATGTAATGTTTGGAGATCCGATTTTCCTTCTCCCGTTATTACTAACTGTGCGGCTGCTAAATGAGCCTGTAACTGGACTGCATCTATGACGATATCAATTCCTGCATGAAATGTCCCTTTTAAAAATGCGATTAACGCGCCTCCCAATCCTCCTGCCGCTCCCGCTCCTTGATAATCATGCAATCGAATAGAAAACTGTTGTTCAACGATATCTGCAAAATGCTTTAAACAGTTATCAAAATGTATGACTTGATCGTCCCGCACACCTTTTTGAGGACCAAATATAGCTGTTGCTCCTCGTTCACCAATGAATGGATTATCCACATCACAGGCAATGGTAAATATCGCTCCTGTTAATCTAGCATCCAGTCCACTTACATCGATTGCAGTTAACTTCAGTAGACTTGAAATTCCATCTTCTAAATCTGAGCCATCTTCCTTTATGAATCGCGCACCTAATGCCTTGAGCATGCCAATCCCTGCATCATTTGTGGCACTTCCACCTATACCGATAATAAATTTTCTAAAGCCTCGGTCGAGAGCCGCCTTGATTAATTGGCCAGTACCATACGTTGTAGCAAATTCAGGATTTTTTTCATTCTCTTGTAGCAGCATGATGCCAGATGCCTGAGCCATTTCAATCACACATGTTTCTTTATCACCCAAAACACCATATTGTGCTTGTATGTCTCTTCCTATTGGATCTAATACATCCACTGAAAAATATTGACCATTCGTAGAGGCAATAAGCGAATCAAGTGTCCCTTCCCCACCATCTGCAATGGGTAGAATTATAGTTTCTATTGATGGATCTGCATCCAGAATCCCTTTCTGCATGGATTTTGCTACTTCAACTGCTGACAGTGTACCCTTGAAGGAATCTGGACTAATAATGATTTTCATATAATACCTCCACTTATGTCGTCCATTGACATTTACGTAAATTTAAAATTCCTAAGTTAAGCGCTTACAAATTATTATAATGACAATAAATTCAGAAAACATTATAATAAATGTACAATTTATCTGTGCTATAACAGACTGTTTTTTATCCGAGGTGTATAAACATGTTGACCAAAAAATTAGCAGAAGATATCGTACATCAAACAATGTTACGCTTACGTCACAATATTAATGTCATTAGCCCTACTGGTGTTATTTTAGCCTCTGGGGACAAGATGAGGGTGGAGGATATTCACGAAGGTGCAGTTTATGTAGCCAAAACAAAAAATACATTGATTATTAATGAAGACAATATAGAGTTGTATCCAAATACAAAGCCTGGCATTAATATGCCTATTATGTATCAGGATGAAGTAGTAGGTGTGATTGGTATAACTGGAAATTCAGAAGACATGCTTGAAATCGCCAATCTTGTTCAATTAACGACGGAGATCATGACACATCAAGCACTCGTTGAGTCTAAAAGCGAATGGCAACGGAAGAATAATGACTACATATTCGACGCACTCGTTCATGGAAGTAAGCTGGATGCTACTTTAAATAAACGAATTCAGAAATTACCATTCTCACTAATAGCACCCTTCCAAGTTATATTAGTGAGTTTACATGAAACATCTTATTTAGAAAATACGATACCCTTCTTTTTTGAGGATTTATTTTATAGACAGCCCATTCTGGCTGGACATAGCCAATTACAGGAGTATTATATACTGCTAACCCATTGTCAAGAACAAAGCCGTCAATCTATCATAAAAGCTCTCAGAAAGAAAAAACAAAAACTACCTTCCTTACAAATTGGTATTGGTCCAGTTGTCCAGCAACTTTCACTACTTCCTTATAGCTATCAGGGAGCTAGGACAGCACTTGAATTTGCTAACGTCCATAACGAGATTACCTTTTTTGAGGATGTAGAGTTATTTTCTCTTTTTAAACATCGTGAATCAGAGGAGGTACAAGCTTTTCATCACCGAATCCTTAAAAATATCAATGCAAAACAGCTGGAAACATTACAGTCGTTTTTTGATTGTAATTTACAGTTAAAGCTTTGTGCACAGCAACTAAACATTCATCGTCACACACTTACTTATCGATTAAATAAAATAAGAGAGTTAACTGGCTATGATCCACAATATTTTGAAGATGCAGTGATTTTGCAAATGGCATGTACATTACGAACTCTATAAATAGTAAAGGCAATCTGAATCACTCAGATCGCCTTTATTTTATAGTTTATATAGCTCATCTAAAAACTCGATTTTTTTCCCAATAGCCTCTTCAAAGGTCATAATATATGCTGCAGGATCTTTTGGGTTGTGGAATTGCGTAATTTTTCCTGTTTCAGGATGAACAAATTTAGAAGATGCGCCACAACCAATCCCTAAAATTGTCTGTACCTCTTCCATGATCACAATATTATAAATACTCTCTTCACCAGCTTTACTATAGCCGACATTTTCGAGATTACCTAAAATATTTTTTTGGCGATATAAATAATAGGGAACATAGTCATTTTCCTTTGTCCAATCTTGTGCCATTTGCATCATTTCAGCGACCGTATCTCGATCCGCTACTTTATATTTATCTTTATTGCGAGTCATTTCAGATGCTCGTTTAAATGATAATGTATGGACAGTTAATGATTCAGGCTGCATCTTAGCCGATTCCACTAATGAATGCTGGAATTCCTCAATACCTTCATTGGGTAAACCAATAATGAGGTCCATATTAATATTGTTCATACCAGATTCACGTGCTAGCCAAAATTTATCAATTGTTTCTTGAACTGTATGATGACGACCAATGGCCTTTAATGTTTCATCTGTATACGATTGTGGATTTACACTAATACGATCAATTCCCCATTTTTTAAGCACTTCTAATTTTTCAGGTGTAATCGTATCTGGTCTTCCTGCTTCAACGGTAACCTCTCGAATTGTTTCAGGGTTCGGGAAGGATTCATACATCGTTTGATATAAGGCGTCCATTTCATCTGCTTCAATGGAAGTTGGTGTACCGCCCCCCCAATAAATAGAGGTGATTTTCATATTTTTGTCCTTGAGCCATTTTCCCATTTCACGTAATTCAATATGCAAGCCATCTAAAAATGTATTTACACGACCTTGCTTACGATTACTTCCGATCGCATAGGCTGGGAACGTACAATAAGCACATTTCGTTGGGCAAAATGGAATGCCGATATATACACTAATCTCTTGCCCAATTTGATCAATATCTGGAATGGTTACTAATTGTCGTTCCACTATATCTTTTAAAAGTGCTACCTTCTCCTTAGACAGGCGAAAATCTCGAATTAATAGCTCCGCAATTTCTTGATCTCCTTTTCCTTCTTTTCTAAACTTGTGATAGAGCTTAGTTGGACGGACTCCTGTTAGAATTCCCCATTGCTGATGTACCCCTGTATGCTGCTCAAGAACATCTAAGAATACATGGGATAGTGCTCGTTTCATTCGAATATTGAGCTCACGACCTGTTGCAGCTGATTCGTATTGGATGCTGTAATCATTTGTATATTGTTGTCCATCTACAGTCAAGATCGCTTTTGTAGCTATTGAAAAATTCTCTCCAACGTCGTACGTAAATGAAACCGACATATCAGCTTCCTCCGGCTCCACTCGCAGCTTGGAATCCTCAAAAAATAAATTCGCTATATGATTTAATACGCGAATCCAATCCTCAGGATATTTTTGATCTATGTGAATCATTTTCATATTGTTTCGCTCTCTTCTTTTCTTATTCCATATATATTGCAGATTTAAGTTTAACAAATTTCTATGACTTTAAGCAAAGTAACAATAAGAAACAGTTAGAAAACAGAATATTCAGTCTACATATAGACAAACTATTTTTTTGTCATTATAATTTCTTACAAAAGGTGGTGTTGATAGTGTTTCTTTTAAAAAATAGTAATCGTCCATCCATTTCGAGCTTTATTCATCAAGTAGAAGTAGCATTCCACCATTTTGACTTAGCGCGATGTGATGAAAAAACATTATATGTCACCGTATTATTTAAATATGAAACATATAATGTGATCTGTGACTTTATCTACATCATTGACCAACAAGAAATGTACGGAGCTATTTCTATCAACAAGCACTACGAGAAAGCTAGGGCATTTGTTAAACAGCACTTCCAGCAATTTTTATTGTATTCAGATGAAATGATATTAGCTAAAAATTTTATGAGTACGCTTTCTTTCAAGCAATGCCTGCAGCAATTTGCCAAAAGATATCCGTCTCTTGAAAAATAAAACTAGTATGCCACAAAAGTTGGCATACTAGTTTCAAATTTATTTCAAAAATTCTTCAATGAATTCAACAGGGACATAAGTTTTCGTGTCTTTCAACATTGGTGCCACTGACAAAGTGCGTAATGATTTGTTATAACCAAACGTTTTATCTCCACGTGTGATTGTATAAGATCCATTGCCCTTTGTTAGGATAACCGTTTTACCTTTTGATTCTACTTTAAAGCCAAGCTTTTCTGCAATGCTCCGTAATGGCACCATTGTTGTTTCTTCTACCATATAAAAATCTGTGGCGATGATTTTATTAATTTCCTCATCTACTGGATTCAAAGAACTTTCCGAATTGTCATCTAGAACAATCACTTTCGAAGGTGTTGTTTGTGCTGGAATACTCTTTGTGGATGCTGTATAAAAAACAGCTAAATGCTTCTCTGCTAAATCTTTTGACGTTACTTTTTCACCTTTTGCATTGAGCAGCTCTGTTTCTTTTCCAATATTTAATTTTAAAATATCATATGTGTTTGTTAAATCTTCAAAGAAATAATCCACTTCTACAAGCCCAACTTCTTTTGAATCTACAATGACAATCTCTGGATTGAATTGCGGTGGGTAGATATATTTTTGTGGTTTATTGGCAAAGGTATAGGCCTCTACTTTATCCCCTTCTTTAAGCTCTACTTTTTTACCCGTATTATCATACACAGGAGTATCTTTTGTAATTTCTAGTACATTTGTTTGTTCTCCGTCTTTAACAGTGTAATATGTAATGTCTTTAGCAACACGAACATCTTCAACTGTTCCATGTGTTTGATTGAAAATGTGTACTGGATCGATTTGGATTTGCGGAATTTCAACTTCATCCTTCTGCTCATTTGCCGAAGCAACAGGTATGACAATACTTCCCATTAATAATGCAGACAAAGCTGCTGGTGCTAATTTTTTCATATACATAAAATATCTCTCCTTATTGTTTGGGTTCATAGGAGTAGTAGTTTTAAAATGGAAAAAGTTTCATTACCTATAGAGAATTTTAAAAAGAGGTGTCAGTAATTACCGACACCTCTTTCAATTTATTCTTTTACGAGTTCGCTCAAACCTGTAATATCTATACCTTTTAATGCTTGTGTAGCAAGCCGGTCTGCTTCTGAATTGTCCTTGCGAGCGATTAGCTGATAGTCCGGTTGAATGGTAAGCTGTGCTAATTTGGTATCAATCTTATCTGCCCAACCTACTAGATCCTTTTCTAATGCTGCCCATTCCCCATTTAATTGATTGATAACTACTTGGGAGTCTCCTTTAATTTGGACCGGTAAATGATGGACATTTAGTAATTCTAGCTCCACTAAACCTAAATAAAGCGCAGCATACTCTGCTTCATTATTAGATTTAAGCTCGGATGAAAAAGCATTTCTTCTTAAACGATAGGGCTTACCATTTTGTTCATAGTAAATAGCACATCCAAGCCCTGCCTGCCCTGTCCCCCTATCAAAACCTCCATCGAAATAGACAATAATATTATGCGGCTCTGTATCTATTTCTTTTAAATAGGCTTTTAGCTCTTTTAATGTCCAACTTGTATCTTGACGATCCAAGCAATGAATGGACTTGACTCTTCCGGTCTTTTCCATATCCTCTGCTAGTAATAGCGCTTGCGCTGCAGGCATTTCTTCAGAACGTAAAACAGTTGTTGCTCCCTTCGGTGTTTTATAGGTCCATTCAATGAATACATGCATAGCTATAACCTCCAATACAATTGACTGGTGTATATAAAGTAAAAACGTGCTCCGGTTAGCGGATACACGTTTTCCTCTTACTTGTATATGTGCAATTTCTCAGACAATTATTCCTTACGATATAGATGATTTATTGAATATCTTCATATAGGCCTTGAATTGGCTTTATTAAAATACGATTCACTTCTTCAATGACTTTACTTAACTTCATTTCTGCCTCAAGCATAGCTGAAATCTTTTCATTTTGCTGCACAAGCTGAGATGCCTTTTGGGCATAAACAAGCTCATCCTCCAATAAATCCTCACCAGCTAATTGTTTCTTTTGTAATTCAATTTGAATTTTACGGAAGTTTTTAAAGACATTTAACGCCTCTTCATCACTCTTTACAACTTCAACCGCCGCTTGTAAAGCCTCAAACTCTGGAGTCTTACGGAAAGTTGCCTCTAGCGCATTAATGTCATTATAAATATTAACCATTTATACAATCTCCTTTTTAAATAAAGTAAACAATTAAACCTTGCACAATTCCAATCAATCCACCAAGAACTGCACCTAATACGGTAATCATTTTAAATTCACGTTTTGAAATACCTAATACTAGTTCCTCTAATTTCTCTACAGGGAAAGAGTCAACCTGCTCACGAACAACTTCTTGTAAATTTAAACGTGTAAGTACATCCTCTAGTTTTTCCTCTGCCTTGACAAAAGCTTTTTCAATCGCCTGTGGGATAACCGAATGTTTCATCCATTCATTTCCTTCAGGCCAATAATAAGAAATTGGTTGATTTAAACGTTCAGCGACAGCTAATTGCTCTTTTACATACATTTGTAATTTCGATAAAATTGGATCAAACTGCATGTCTTGTAAAAAGTCCATCGCTGGTCGATCTTTTAATTTTTCCCATTCTTGTGTAAAAATTTTTGTTAATAATGTTGACGTACCCGGAGCTTGTAAAAACTTGACAAGCTCACGTTGAACTTTTCCTACAAGGGACGATGAATCACCTAAAAACATATTGATCATACCACCAAATGATCCCTTTGATGATAAGAAATCATCAATCATTGCTTTAATTGTCATTTCACCTTCTGGTGATAAAAAGTAATTCTCGCCTTTTTCTAGTATATGATTGACTGCTACAGGAATCTTGGCATCAAGAGTATCCTGCATATCTGAAGATAGCAGTGTACGAATTGATTTTGTTGATAGTGTATTCTTCACTGATGCAAATTGTCCCTCAACAATCGCTTCAACTTTCTGCTCAATTGTAGCTGGCATATGAGCAAACCCCGCAATATTTAACCAATCTTGAATCGTTTTATCGTTTGTAAAGATGGTTTCTTCTACTTTCGTTTGCACAAACTGTTCAACCTTTTCCTGAATATCCTTCGAGAAAAATTTCTTTCTAAATGTTTCAGGAGTTAATAAATAATTTACAACGGTAAGACCTAGCTGTTTTGCTAATTCATCACGTCGTTTTGGAATAAGACCAGGTGTAAATGGAACGCGCCAGTTTTTAATATATATTGCGTTATGTGGACGAAAAAGCATTTTAATGGCTAGGTGATTGGTAACGCCTCCGATTGCTGCGCCAATAATTGCCATAAAAAGTAATGTCACGATAAAATTGTCCATTAGTATCCTCTCATTTCAGTTGAATTCACGATTGGCGTTTTTTGTCGCCTTCTGCACTTATTATAGCAGAGCAATGATTTCCAACGAAAGAAATACCCCCTTTAGATTTCAGTATAAAAGTGAATAGTTGCAAAATTACCATTATCCTTGAATAATATGAACTACATACTATAGAAATGAGGTTGGATGATGATTCAACATTTCAGTTTTAAGCCATTATTTGAAAATACTCAACTTCCAGGATGGACTGTTTCATTTTTTTATCAGCGTGTACGCTACTCTGCTGAATATTTAAAAGACGGCACTATTCAATGGACAGGACCAACACCTCCAAATGAAGAAGATGTTAAAAAAATGATTCATGAGCTAATGCTATTCCATGTGTATGATTAAAAAATATAGTAATTTTTTCGCTTAATTCCCCGATAAAAATACCTATATTTACTATATATAGCACGTCCTTTATGCTAATTATGTTGATACATGTTGAAATTCCTATATATTTCTTATACATTAGGGTTAGCAATTTAATAGTATATGTTTTTTATGCAGGGGGCCATTTCAATGAGTAAAGTCACGCTTTCAGATGACTTAAACAGTTATCATTCAAAAGCATTAATACGTGTAAAAGTAAAAGAATTTTTTTCAGAATTTTCCGCGAAAATATTCGAACTAGCTGACGAAGCTGGTAAATTAGATCACAAAAAATTTGAAACCATTTCTGGCATTAATGGCGATTTCTATAATGAATATTGTAGCCAACTTAAAGGTTTCTTTGACTCGTCTGCAAGCACTTTTGGTAAAAAATCAATTAAAACAATGTACTTTACTTATAACGGTAAAAATTACATTTTGACTCAGCAAGGTATCACAGAAAAAGCACCAATATCTATAGCACCATTTACGGATAATTTACCTTTGAAAGAATCCTTTCATGATGTAGAGAAGGCATGTTTAAAATTACGTTTCCAACAGGAATAAACTTAGAAGGAGCA
>NZ_JSZM01000019.1:0-54906 GCF_000801965.1 Lysinibacillus sp. A1 | reverse complement strand
TCCAGTTTTGAAAGAACAATTTCTTTTATGAAGGGTTTCAAGATACGAGTAGTTCGAGGAAGCAATGGAGAGAGGGAAGGAGCGTACTTCAAGTACGTGACTGACTGAACGACAGAAGCTGACGAAGAAATGCGATGTATATTGAAAGCCGAAAATAGTCTAGTGATGATGGCAAAGAGGTCACACCCGTTCCCATACCGAACACGGAAGTTAAGCTCTTTAGCGCCGATGGTAGTTGGGGGCTTCCCCCTGTGAGAGTAGGACGTCGCTAGGCAATTGTAACCGCTGAGATATATCTCGGCGGTTTTTATTTTTGTCTGTCTTTGTAAGCACCGAAAATGGTAAAATTCAATAGTAAAGATTGGACAAAGGGGATGAAATAGAGTGGCTACAGGACTATATACTAGTGATGCAATTTATATACAGAGAGAAAAGGTAGAGAGCTTTATTCAAAATAGAGAAAAGTGGGCTGTTTTAATACCAGGTTATTTGCATCATGAGTTGCTAAATGAAAATAACATGATTTGGGTTTTTCAAGGTGACTTCGGCATCATTCAAAAGGCTGTGAAGGTGGAGCTTCAATTGAAACCTTCAGAACCACATCAAGTCTTATTTGATTTAATTGGCCTATCGGATCCGATAAATGGTGATGGGTCATTCGAAATTAAGCACCAAGATGAATCAATCCAACTTACTGGTAGCTTAACTATGAAGGCTAGTGGCTTTTTAGCAGGAATGATGAATCCTGTATTAGAAAAATTTGTTCCACAATTGGTGGAGCAACTCGTTAGTCAAATGGCTTTGACGGTAGCAAAAGAATAATAGTTTCATTTATAAAGGGTGGAGAACCGATTATTGCAGAAGGTGGCAATGGTCGGTTTTTATAATAGTAAGGCATTTTATTGAAAAATTATAACTTTACCTGTAAATATAGAACAGCTTGCTGAAGGATGACTTTTTTATCGCGTTATAATCTCGTATAATTAGATGAGAATATAACGAAAATAGGTGTTTGTTTTGCAAAAGAAAAAGCCGATTATCGAGGGGTTAGAACGTTTTCGACAACAACAAAATATTTCTTTTCATGTCCCTGGCCATAAGCATGGCGAACTGTCTCACCTTCCGCAAGCATTTAAGGATGTTATGCGTTATGATGTAACTGAATTATCAGGACTGGATGATTTGCATTATCCTGAGGAAATGATCTTAGAAGCAGAACATTTATTAGCTGATACATATGGAGCGATGAAAAGTTTCTTTTTGGTAGGAGGCTCTACCGTTGGAAATTTAGCAATGATTTACGCTACTTGTCAAAAAGGCGATACCATTATTGTTCAAAGGAATGCGCATAAGTCTATATTTCATGCCATTGAACTTGTTGGGGCCAAGCCTATTTTCGTGTCACCGATATGGGATGAACGAACATTAACGGCAACACATGTTACGTTTCAGGATTTAAAGGAAGCTGTAGAAAATTATTCAGAGGCGAAAGCAGTTGTTTTAACATATCCTACTTATTATGGGGTAACCTCTAGTGAAATACAGCAACAAATTGCTTATTGCCATGAAAAGGGGATCCCTGTATTGGTGGATGAAGCACATGGCGCTCACTTTCATGCATGTTCATTATTTCAACCATCAGCTTTGTCTCTTGGGGCAGATGTTGTCGTACATTCAGCGCATAAAACTCTACCTGCGATGACGATGGCATCCTTTATGCATGTGAGATCGGAGTTAATAGAAGCTGACAAAATTCATCACTATTTACGTATGCTACAATCTAGTAGCCCATCTTATGTGCTATTAGCTTCATTAGATGATGCTCGTTATTATGTACAGACATATATGGAGAGTGATGGGGCATATATAATAGAAAAAAGGAATCAATGGGTTGAAGCATTACGATCGATTGGCTCTTTGGAAGTTATTGAAGTAGATGACCCTCTCAAATTACTTTTACGTGTCAAAGGTTATACTGGCTTTCAATTACAGAAGGCGCTAGAGGCAGAGCATGTCTACGGGGAGTTAGCTGATAGGAATCAAGTTTTATTCATATTACCATTACTCAAGCAAGGACATACCTATCCGTTTGCTGAAATAAGAGTCCGCATAAAGGAAGCTGTAACATTGCTATTAGAAACAGCAAAAACTGATAGCAGCCAGGCTTCTCAAGCGGCTTATAAATTTGTTCAGATAACTGAGCCTATTTATACTTTCAATGAGATTGCATCTTTAAATAAAGAATGGTTACCATATATGCGTACAATGGGACGAATATCGGCAAGTATGATTATTCCATATCCACCCGGCATTCCATTACTAGTGCCAGGAGAAAGAATAACAGTAGCAAAACTAAGTCAGTTAGAAGAATTACTAGCAGCAGGTGCAACATTTCAAGGAAATCATCGTTTAACAGAAAAAATGATTCAGGTCATTAAATAGTTGGAGGCAATTAACAGCATGAAGAGCAATTTATTTATAACATTTGAAGGTCCAGAGGGAGCAGGGAAAACAACCGTCATTCAAAAGATTGCAGAGCGGTTAGCAGAAAAAAATATTGATGTTCTAGCAACAAGAGAACCTGGTGGAATTGAAATTGCAGAAAAAATAAGAACGATTATTTTAAATCCTGCACATACAGCAATGGATGAACGAACTGAAGCATTGTTATATGCTGCAGCAAGAAGCCAGCATTATTTTGAAAAGGTTCAACCTGCTTTAGATGCTGGGAAGTTGGTAATATGTGATCGCTTTATCGATTCATCTTTAGCCTATCAAGGTTATGCAAGAGGTATAGGTATTGATGAGGTGCTTTCCATTAATGAATTCGCTATCGGAAAGAAATTACCTGATATGACGTTATTATTTGATATTGCACCAGAAGTAGGGTTAGCACGTATTTATGCAACGGGAAATCGTGAAGTAAATCGTTTAGATGTTGAAAGTTTACCGTTTCATCAAAAGGTGCATGAAGGATATTTACTACTCGTTGAGCGTTATCCAGAACGTATACGTATTGTGAATGCTGACCAAGATATTGATAGTGTTGTTGAAGATGTATGGTCATTATTATTGGACGCAATACAGTAAATACATGAAGTTGTCTATAACAATGTGATATAATGATACTATCCATTATTTTATCTTCAATTAGATTATTAATAGTGGAAGTATTAAAAGCTTATGAATAATATTGAAACCTATTTAGGTTAATTTTATAAAAGGGGTGAGTGCGAATGAAGTTAGTCGTAGCTGTAGTGCAGGATCAGGATAGCAGCCGCTTATCAAATGCTTTAACGAAAAATCAGTTTCGCGCAACTAAATTAGCGAGCACAGGAGGATTTTTACGTTCAGGAAATACGACGTTTCTTATAGGAACTGAAGACTCTCTCATACCCAAACTTTTAGATATTATTCGGGATAATTGTCGTGCTCGGGAGCAGATGGTTGCGCCAGTTTCTCCACTAGGGGGAAATGCTGATTCCTATATTCCTTATCCTGTAGAGGTTGAGGTAGGAGGAGCCACTGTCTTTGTTTTACCGATTGAACAATTCCATCATTTTTAAAAAAGAGCCTCCTCATAAACATTAGGGTTCACTGTTTGAAAGGCAGAATCATGATTAGGGTTTGGCCTATTGTTATCCTAAAGCAATCATGCTGAGGAGAAATAGATAAAGATCGTGGGGGCGAAACAAGCTTGAAAATTAATCAAGATATACGCGTCGGGTTAAATACAAATCGTAAAGAGCCACTACAAAATAATAATCAAAATAACCGATTTGGGGATATGGTCGTCAAGCAAGGAACAAAGTTGCAAACTGAGCAATTGACAAGGTTGTTAGGGGATATATCTACTGCAGGTGACCGAGTTGCGAGATCGCGTAATTTACGAGAACTTGCTAGGTTTAAAATGCTAGTTAAACGATTTCTACAAGAGACAGTAGAACATGGTATGGAATTAAAGCAATCTCATACTTGGAATCGTTTTGGTGAAGGAAGACGTTTGAAAATCATTGACACGATTGATACACGTCTGGTTGAACTTGCGCAAGATCTTTTAGACGAAGAGAAAGAAGCGATTGACCTCCTTGATAAAATCGGTGAGATTAAAGGCTTACTAATTAACTTATATATGTAAAACCCGTGTCTCATTCTCCTATAGGCGCGGGCTTTTTTCGAATATGTACCTTCATTCAATAGTAGACCCATGATCATTGAAAACCAATAACGTTAAAATACTAATCATTTCACTTTTGAGTCAGTCAAGAGTATCTGTTAATTAAAAACGCAGTGATTATCTTCCTAAACGTGTGAGGTGACAATGGCAATTTTACACAAAACGCAATCGCCAATAAAGAACTACTGCAATGTTTCTATGGAAAGTTAAGAGTGGGAACAGTCCCATCTTTACAATAGAAACAGGAAGGAATTTTAAATATATGGCCAAGAATGTTGAAGAGCTATTCGCGCTACAACCAGTTGTAATGAAGCAACTTCAAACGATTTTTGACAAAAATAGATTAGCACATGCGTACATTTTTGACGGTGAAAAAGGGACAGGCAAAGCAGATATTATGCATTTTTTTGTCAAACTAATGCTATGTGAGCACCCAAATGAAAATGTTCCATGTGAAACATGTCGAAATTGCAGACGTGTGGATTCGGGAAATCATCCAAATATTCATCAAATTTATCCAGAGGGTCAATTTATTAAGATTGATCAAATGCGTGAATTAATTGGTGAAATGAAAATGATGGGCGTAGAAGAGGGACGCAAAATCTATGTTCTTCATCATGCAGATCGTCTCAACACGGCTTCTGCCAACATGATACTTAAATTTTTAGAGGAGCCAGATGGTGAGGTTACTGCTATTTTATTAACAGAGCAAATGCAATCGATACTACCAACAATCCGCTCGCGCTGCCAACACATAAAATTCCAAAAAATGCCCCGTCATGTTTTATTACAGCATTTACAGGAAAATAATATTTCGCATTCGATGGCTTCAACCGTAAGTATGATGACGAACGAGGTCGAAATGGCGATATTTTTAGCAAGTGATGAGCAGTTTGCACTTGCTCGAAAAACAGTGTTAAAATTAGTAGAAGCTATTCGGCAAAATGTACATGAGGCCATGCTTATTGTGCACGAGGAGTGGCTACCACACTTTAAAGAAAAAAGCGAAATAGAGCAAGCATTGGATTTACTACTATTTGCTTACCGTGATATAGTGTCAATAAAAGCTAATCCCGAGGCAGCTTGTACTTATCCAGACATGTTACCACTATTCAAAGAAGTCGCGTTATATTCCACTTATGAGCAATTGTCTAAGCAAATGGAATCTATTTTACAGGCGCGTGCATCTTTACAGCGTAACATGAATAGGACGTTATTGATGGAGCAGTTAATGCTAAATCTGCAGGAGGGATATACATTTGTATAATGTAGTAGGAGTCCGCTTTAAAAAAGCGGGTAAAATATATTATTTTGATCCAGCATCATTTCTATTAGAAGATAGTCAATATGTTATTGTTGAGACAGCGCGCGGGGTCGAATATGGTAAAGTGGTTGTCCCTCAAAAAGTAGTAGGTGAGAATGATGTTGTATTACCACTTAAACAAGTACTTCGACCGGCGGATGATCGTGATCGTATACAAGTAGAAGAAAACGCTGCTGAGTCAAAACGAGCATTTGAACTTGCAAGTACTAAAATTATAGAACATAATCTAGAAATGAAGCTTGTAGATGTTGAGTATACATTTGATCGTAATAAAATCATTTTTTATTTTACAGCTGAAGGACGAGTTGACTTCAGGGATCTTGTAAAAGATTTAGCTTCGGTATTTAGAACACGTATCGAACTCCGCCAAATCGGTGTTCGTGATGAAGCAAAATTATTAGGAGGCATTGGGCCTTGTGGTCGTATGCTATGTTGCTCTACATTTTTAGGAGATTTTGAGCCAGTTTCTATTAAAATGGCTAAAGATCAAAACTTATCTTTAAATCCTTCAAAAATATCAGGACTTTGCGGACGTTTAATGTGTTGCTTAAAGTATGAGAATGATGAGTATGAAGAGGCAAAAGAAGGTATGCCAGATTTAGGTGAAGTAGCTATGACACCAGATGGCCGCGGTAAAGTTGTAGGTTTGAATGTGCTGGAAAGACTTATTCAAGTATATTTACAAGAGCAGGAGCGCACAGTTGAGTATACACTAGAAGAACTGCTAGCATGCGAAAAAAATCTTATATAAGATAGAGAATTTAACGAGGTGGCTTGGGTGAAGGACCGTAATTTCTTAGATACCGTTATGGAGTTCGAACAACAGCTCGAAGCAATGCAGGAGCAATTTGGTGCATTGAAACAATTTGTAGCGTTAATGATGGAAGAGCATAAGGCACTCGAAACAGAAAATCATCATCTTCGCACACGTCTAGAAGAACTACTTTCAAATACACACTCCGTACAAGCTGCTGAAGTAAAGAAAGAGAGTCCGCTAGATATAGGTGAAGGCTATGATAACCTAGCTCGTCTATACCAGGAAGGTTTCCATGTTTGTCATGTTCATTTTGGAAGCTCTCGAAAAGGTGAAGATTGTCTGTTTTGTCTATCATTTTTAAATAAACAAAATGTATAATAGAAGGCTGATTCCCACCACGGTGGTATCAGTCTTTTCTTTTGTAGCATAGGAGGAATTAGCATGGAAAAATGGCTAAAAGGTGATGAACGTCTAGACTATTTATTGGCTGAGAATTTACGTATTATTCAAAGTCCATCTGTCTTTTCATTCTCATTGGATGCGGTATTGCTTTCAAAGTTTGTCAATATTCCCTCTCATAAAGGAAATATTGTGGATTTATGCTCGGGAAATGGTGTAATCCCTCTCTTTTTAAGTGCACGAACGAAGGGGCAAATAATAGGAGTTGAGCTTCAGCCACGCCTGCTTGATATGGCAGAGAGAAGTGTTCGCTATAACCAATTAGAAAATCAAATTCAAATGATTCTTGGAGATGTAAAAGTAATACCGAAACAACTGGGCATTGAAAAATATGATGTTGTTACGTGCAATCCCCCTTATTTTTTAGCGCATGAAGCAAGTGATAAAAATCTTAGTGAGCATCATGCTATTGCACGGCATGAACTCTATTTAACATTAGAAGAGGCCATTCAATCAGCAAGCAAATTATTAAAGCAAGGTGGGAAAGCAGCATTTGTGCATCGACCAGGGCGATTATTAGATATAGTCACGGCAATGCGTGCAAATCGTTTAGAGCCAAAACGAATGCAGCTTATTTATCCGAAAGAAGGAAAAGAAGCCAATACATTATTAATAGAAGGAATAAAGGATGGGAAGCCTGATTTGAAAATATTACCACCATTGTATGTCTATAATGAGAATAATGAATACACTGCAGAAGTGAGAGAGATTCTTTATGGAAAAGAGCAATAGTCACTATTTTTACGTGCTAGAGTGTGCGGATCAATCACTTTACGCAGGCTATACAAATAATTTAGAAAAGCGTGTAGCTGTACATAATGCTGGCAAAGGGGCAAAATATACAAGAGCTAGAGGGCCAGTAAAGTGTATTTATAAGGAAGAATTTGAAACAAAGGAAGAGGCAATGCGCGCAGAATATGCTTTTAAGCAACTAACAAGAACTCAAAAAATAATGTATATAAGGAGGGGTGAATCGTGAAATCACAAAAAAGTACAATACACGATCAGACAGGCTGTTTATATCTTGTAGGAACACCTATCGGAAATCTAGAGGATATTAGTGTACGGGCGCTCCGTATTTTAAAAGAAGCGGATATTATTGCAGCAGAGGATACTAGAAATACAAAGAAATTATGTAACTACTTTGAAATTGACACACCTTTAATGAGTTACCATGAACATAATTTAGCTGTAGGTGGAGAAAAATTATTAACTTTTCTACAGGAAGGGAAGACCATCGCATTAGTGAGTGATGCAGGTTTACCTTGTATTTCTGATCCTGGAGCAGATATAGTTGAAAAAGCAATTGCTCAAAACTTTCCGGTTGTGCCTATACCAGGTCCAAATGCAGCAATAACTGCATTAATAGCTTCAGGATTAACACCCCAGCCATTTTTCTTTTATGGTTTTTTAAATCGTGGAAAAAAAGATCGTCGCCAGCAATTAGAACAATTAAAAAAACGACAAGAAACGATTTTATTATATGAAGCACCTCATCGCTTAAAGGAAACATTAAAAGACATGGAAGCTATTCTAGGAAATCGTCGTATTGTTTTAGCGCGAGAGCTGACTAAGAAATTTGAAGAATTTTTGCGTGGGACCCTAGCAGAAGCTATAGAATGGTCACAAACAGAAGAAATACGTGGTGAATTTTGTATAGTCCTTGAGGGGAATCAGGAAGTTGAAGTGGAAGATTCTGAAGAGGCTTATTGGCATACACTGTCTATTATCGAGCATGTGGATTATATCCTTCAACAAAACGATGTAAGTTCTAAAGAAGCCATTAAAGAAGTAGCCAAGGAACGACAATTAGCGAAGAGAGATGTCTATAACGAATATCATAATCAATGACATCAAGAGTTACCTTAGGGTAGCTCTTAATTTTTTGGATTGATTACAAATATAAATAATAGTAACCTTACATATAAAGGTCTGACATGGACATTATAAGGGGTTCACAATTTGGGTATAGTAGATAGTATACGTTTATATTAAAAACACCTAAATCACTGTCTTGATTTAGGTGTGTAAGCATTATTTTTTTAAGTTTGATTGAATTTCTTTTACTAACATTTCAGCGCCTTCTGGACTTAAAATTAATTTGCCTCCAACTAGACGGAAGTTATCATCTGAAACTTCGCCAGTAACAGCACATGTCATATTAGGCATATATTTTTTTAAGATGATTTTATCATCATCCACATAGATTTCTAAAGCATCCTTTTCAGCGATACCTAGTGTACGGCGTAATTCGATAGGTATTACTACACGACCTAACTCATCGACTTTACGAACAATTCCTGTTGATTTCATAATAGTTTTCCTCCTAATTTATAAAAGTTATATTGGCATTTCGTCAAATTTCGACATCATTTCTTTGTCTGATAGTTATCATACCAAGTAATGCCATAAACGTCAATTAATTAATGCACTAATATTATGGTTTTCTAAAAAAATTTTTGAGAAGAATGCTGTTATTTCTGTTTTTTTAAAAGGTTTTTAATAAATATTTTTGATTATAGTATAAAAGGTTCTTATTTAAGTCAGTAAATGGATTAAATATATTATTCGACAATTTTCGCGAATAATAAACTTTCATTGAAACGAATTTCGGACTTCGTTAGAATAGAAAGTATATTGTAAAACAATGGAGGCAGTTCTTGTGAGTGAACAAAAGAAAACATTCTATATAACAACACCCATTTACTATCCAAGTGGGAAGTTTCATATTGGTACGGCATATACAACAGTTGCATCAGATGCGATAGCACGTTATAAACGTTTACGTGGTTATGATGTTCGTTTTTTGACAGGTATGGACGAGCATGGACAAAAAATTCAAGAGAAGGCAGCAGAAGCGGGCAAACATCCTCAGGATTATGTCAATGAAATTGCAGAGGCTGCGAAAAAGCTTTGGGCGTTAATGGATATTTCTTACGATGATTTTATTCAAACAACGCAAGAACGACATACAAAAGCTGTCGAAAAGATTTTCCAAAAGTTTTTAGATAATGGAGATATATATAAAGGTGAGTATGAAGGCTGGTATTGTACGCCTTGTGAATCATTCTTTACAGAGACTCAACTAGTTGATGGAAATTGTCCAGACTGTGGTCGCCCCGTCCATAAAGTAAAAGAAGAATCGTACTTCTTTAATATGAAGAAATACGCGGATCGTTTATTGTCTTATTATGAGGAAAACCTTGGATTTATTGAACCGGAGTCTCGAAAAAATGAAATGATCAATAACTTTATTAAACCGGGGTTAGAAGATTTATCAGTATCGAGAACATCCTTTGACTGGGGTATTAAAGTACCTGGGGATCCCAAACATGTTATCTATGTATGGGTAGATGCATTAACGAATTATATTACATCATTAGGATATCTTTCAGATGATGAAACATTATTCAACAAATATTGGCCAGCAGATGTGCATGTAGTAGGGAAAGATATCGTTCGCTTCCATACAATATATTGGCCAATTTTCTTAATGGCTTTAGATTTACCATTACCAAAAAAGGTTTTTGCTCATGGTTTTATTATGATGAAAGACGGGAAAATGTCTAAATCAAAAGGTAATGTCATTTATCCAGAAATGTTAATCGAACGTTATGGCCTTGATGCAACACGTTATTTCCTTTTACGCGAATTACCTTTTGGTTCAGATGGAGTATTCTCTCCAGAATCATTTATTGAACGCACAAACTTTGATCTTGCAAATGATTTAGGTAATTTATTAAACCGTACTATTTCGATGATTAACAAATATTACGATGGCATTATTCCTTCAGAGAATCTTCAATCGACAGAATTTGATACAGCATTAAAAGAGCAGGCTGAGTCGGTACGTATTAAATATGAAGAAAGTATGGAAAAAATGCAATTTAGTGTGGTATTGGCAGACTTATGGACATTAGTATCACGCACGAATAAGTATATAGATGAAACACAACCATGGGTATTAGCAAAAGAAGAAGCGGATAAACCAAAATTAGGTTCAGTAATGCGGAATTTGGCAGAAAGCTTACATCAAATTGCGGTCATGTTACAACCATTTATGACAACAACACCTAAACGTATGATGGAACAGCTTGGTTTGGATGACAAATTCTTAGCATGGGATACAATTGAAACATTCGGCAATACTATTCCAGCAAACATTAAAGTGGTAGAAAAAGGGATACCTATTTTCCCTCGTTTGGAAAATGAAGTTGAAATTGCTTATATCCGTGAAGAAATGCGTGGTTCAGTAAAAACTTCACAAGAAGAAGAAGTTAAAAGTGAGACAAAGAGTGATGGAAACCCAGAAATTCCTGAAATTACTATTGATGATTTCATGAAAATTGATTTGCGTGTTGCGACTGTAACTGCTTGTGAAACGGTGCCTAAAGCTGATAAATTATTAAAGCTTCAAGTCGACCTAGGATACGAGCAACGCCAAGTAGTTTCAGGTATTGCGAAATTCTATTCTCCAGATGAATTAGTTGGTCAAAAAGTGATTGTCGTAGCCAACTTAAAACCAGTTAAATTACGTGGTGAATTATCACAAGGTATGATCCTAGCCGGTGAAAAAGATGGGATTTTAAAATTAGCATCTGTAGATTCAAAACTTGAAAATGGTGCAAAAGTAAAGTAACAAACGAAGAATGGCCTGCTGAATAGATATTATTCAGCAGGCTTTTCAAATCTGCCGGTAGAATTAGCCTTATTATTATTTCGAAATAATTTATATGCTGTAAAATTAATGGGTTTTTAGGTATATAGGGCCAAATCGAGCTTTGTCGATTAAGTGGATTGTCACAAACCCGAATCGTTTGTAACAAATTTGTAATGCTTACGAAAAATATGAAATAATAAATTTTAATAAAATCTATGTTAGGAGAATGAAGATGTTTATTGACACACATGTACATTTAAACGCAGATCAATACGAGGAAGACCTTCAAGATGTAATCAATAGAGCTTTAGAAGCTAAAGTAGAAAAAATGGTGGTTATCGGTTTTGATCGTAAAACCATTGAAAGAACTATGGAGCTGATAGAGCAATATGATTTTGTTTACGGTGTTATTGGATGGCATCCTGTCGACGCCATTGATTGCACGCAGGAAGATTTAGAGTGGATTGAGGAATTAGCAGCACATCCAAAAATAGTCGGTATTGGTGAAACTGGGTTGGACTACTATTGGGATAAATCACCAAAGGATGTTCAACAGGCACTTTTCCGCAAACAAATACAGTTAGCGCAAAAGATTGATTTACCAATTATCATTCATAATAGGGATGCAACAGGGGATGTTGTAAATATTTTACGTGAAGAAAATGCAGCATCTGTAGGGGGTGTTATGCACTGCTTTAGTGGGAGTGTAGAGACAGCACGTGAATGTATTGCTATGAATTTTATGATTAGTCTTGGGGGACCCGTGACATTCAAAAATGCACGTTTGCCAAAAGAAGTGGCTACGGATATCCCTCTTGAGCACTTGATGATTGAAACTGATGCCCCTTATTTAGCACCACATCCTTACCGTGGAAAGCGCAATGAACCCGCTTTTGTGCCATTAGTGGCGGAAGAAATTGCACGTTTGAAAGGGTTGACAATCGAGGAAATTGCACAAGCAACTACCGACAATGCGAAAAAATTTTTTGGGATTGACAGTTAACTAGCTAAGATGCCTCCAATACAGGGTTTACGGTTGGCAAAAACAAAGAAGTCAATTTTCAAAGAAATACTTTCGGGTTGACAGTGCCAAAACTAGTCCGTATAATCCAACCTTGTATTAAGGAGGCGTTTTTTCATGTCAAATAATTCCATGAAAAACTTGTTCTTAGGATCATTGAGGAGTAAGCAAGCAGTGATAAGAATTATTTCACTTGTCCTGTTTGTATCTGTAATCTCTTTCGTGCTTTATCAAGGTACGAAAAAAGCCGTAAAGCTTGAAGCAAATGGAGAAACAATCGAAGTATCCACACATGCCAAAACTGTAGAACAATTATTACAAGATCAAAATATAGATGTAGCAGCGCATGACAAAATATCACCCTCTCTGAACACCAAAATTGTTAATGGCTTAGCAATTCAATGGGAACAGGCAAAAGAAGTAACAATTTCAGTTGATGGAAATCAGTCAAAAGTATGGACAACTGAAACACTAGTGAAAGACATTTTGAAGGAAGCGAATATTGAAGTATCTGAACATGACTCTTTAGCACAAGGTCTAGATACTGAGCTAGGCGCAGAAAACAAAATCGATATTCAAAGAGCGTTTCAATTAACGCTTGTCGATGGCGTAAACAAAAGACAAGTATGGTCCACTTCGACTACGGTCGCTAACTTTTTAAAACAACAAGGAATTCAGTTAAATGAATTCGATCGTGTCGAAAATAACCTGGAGGACGTTCTTACTCCGGCGAGTAAAATCACAGTAGTTCGCGTAGAAAAGGTTATCGATGTAGTGGAAGACTCTTTAGATTTCGCAGTTGAAAAGAAGCAAGATGCTTCATTGCAAAAGGGGAAAGAAAAGGTAGTAGCAACAGGACAGAAAGGTTCTGTTTCTCGTACGTATGAAGTTGTCAAAGAAAATGGGAAGGTTGTAGCAAAGAATCTACAATCTGAGGCAGTTTTAAAAGAGCCGAAAAAGCAAGTAGTTGCAGTCGGAACTAAAACTGTAGTTGCAAGTGCAGCGACTGTATCGCGTGGTTCAGCAGAGCCATCAAGCGGTAAAGAGTTCTATGTAACAGCAACAGCCTATACACCATATTGCAACGGTTGCTCAGGTACATCGGCAACTGGTATAAACTTGCGTTCAAATTCCAACTTGAAGGTGGTAGCAGTAGACCCTTCTGTTATTAAGCTAGGCTCAAAAGTTTGGGTTGAAGGGTATGGTACAGCTATTGCTGGAGATACTGGTGGCGCAATTAAGGGTAATAAGATCGATATACTTGTACAAACAGATGCCCAAGCACGTAACTGGGGACGTAAGAAAGTGCGTATTAAAGTATTAAATTAAAAAAATTGTAAAATAAATCAAAATGTTTTTCACTAAGGCTTTCCTGTTTTGACTGGCGGGAAAGCTTCTTTTTTTATTTTTAGCGGCTAAGCAATAGTATATGTATAGGTATGTATAAGTCTTGTATTCCTGTACAAACAGTATCATGCAGTTGTAAAATGGTCAGAAGATAAGGTAGAAAAGAGGAGCCTTTTTGCAAATTAAAGAAATTATCGTGGTTGAAGGAAAAGATGATACGACAGCAATTAAGCGAGCCGTACAAGCAGATACTATAGAAACAAATGGATCTGCTATATCTGAAGAGACGTTGAAACGTATTCAGCATGCGCAGGAGAAGCGTGGAGTTATTGTATTTACCGATCCTGATTATCCAGGACGCCGCATACGTGCCATTATTGAGGAGCGCGTTCAAGGGGTCAAGCACGCTTTTTTACCGAAAGCAAAGACAATTGCGAAGAATGGCAAGGGATTAGGGATTGAGCATGCAGCAGACGACGATATTCGTGAAGCGCTACGACTTGTCTATACCCCTAATCTTGATGTACCAAACGAAGATGATATAACACTAGAGGATTTAATGACAGCTCGTTTAATTGGTCATCCGCAGGCAAAGCATCGTCGTGATCGTCTTGGTGAATTATTAAATATAGGGGCTACAAATGGTAAGCAGCTCCATAAAAGATTGAAAATGTTTCAAATTACAGAAAAGCAATTTGGTGCCGCAGTTGCACAGCTAGATCAGGAGGAAAATGATGCATAAGGATATTGCAACCCCAATTCGAACGCAGGAAATTTTAAAAAAATACGGATTCTCATTTAAAAAAAGCTTAGGACAGAACTTTTTAATTGATCCAAATATATTAAGAAATATAGTTAGCCATGCCAACTTAACAGAAAATAGTGGGGCGATTGAAGTTGGCCCAGGTATTGGGGCATTAACCGAACATTTAGCCAGAAGTGCTAAAAAGGTCGTTTCCTTTGAAATTGATCAACGACTATTACCTGTGTTAGAGGATACACTTAGCCCCTACAATAACGTGTCTATTGTCCACTCTGACATTCTAAAGGCCGATGTTGCTAAAGTGATTGCAGAGGAAATGCCAGGAATTGAAGATATTATGGTTGTGGCCAATTTACCATATTACGTAACTACACCAATTTTAATGAAATTATTGAATGATCGATTGCCAATTCGTGGATTCGTTGTCATGATGCAAAAAGAAGTGGCCGATCGTATAACGGCTAAGCCAGGGACAAAGGAATATGGTTCATTGTCGATTGCCATCCAGTATTATGTAAAGGCAGAAATAGCTATGACAGTCCCTAAGACGGTTTTCATGCCACAGCCTAACGTCGACTCAGCAGTCATTCGCCTTATTAAGCACGATGAGCCGCCAGTAAAGGTTATTAATGAGGATTTCCTTTTTGTCGTGACGCGTGCCTCTTTCGTACAACGTAGAAAAACGATATATAATAACTTACAATCAGGTTTGCCGAATGGTAAAGCACAAAAGGACTTCATTCTAGAGGCTTTAACTGCTGCTAGTATCGAACCAACCCGTCGTGGTGAAACTTTAACGATTCAAGAGTTTGGAAAATTAGCCGATGCGCTATATCCTGTATTTGCAAAGTAAAAAATTTTGTTAACATTTTTTCTTAGATGTAAAAAAATATACGTTTTTTATAAAAAATAAGTTGACAAGATTTATGAGGTGCTGATAAAATATTATATTTTGTTGACATTTTTGGGCGATTCGCTTATACTAGTTATTAGTGAGGTGTAAGCGAAAATGCCAAAAACTTTAGCGGACATTAAAAAGTCGTTGGATTGTCATTTGGGTAAACGTTTGCAATTAAAAGCAAACGGTGGTCGCAAGAAAACGGTTGAGTGTGCAGGGATATTACGCGAGACATATCGCGCCATCTTTGTAGTTGAACTTGACCAAGAAGACAATACGTGTAAGCGCGTATCGTATAGTTACACAGATATTTTAACTGAAGCAGTAGAGATTACATTTTTAGACGAAGCAAAGGCTGCTGTCGCAAAATAGTTTCTAGTACTTATTTCTATATTTTTGAAACACTCATGTATGTTAAAAACTACATGAGTGTTTTGCGTTTTCCCGGGGCATACTAATGTGGTCAGTTGTTAAAGGAGGAGTTTATATGCCTAGAAAGGGTATCATGTCACCTCGATTAAAAGAAGAGATCGCAAAAGAACTTGGATTTTATGATGTTGTGCAAAAGGAAGGCTGGGGCGGCATAAAAGCTCGAGATGCTGGTAATATGGTCAAACGTGCCATTGAAATGGCTGAACGAGCAAGTAATGAGCAAGAGCGTAAGTAGACTATTTCTAATAAAATAGACGACTTATTAAGTTTCATTCAGTAAGGAGGAAAATCCTTACTGACACAACAAATACAGCTGACGAGAGAGAACCGTTACTCCAAACAGGGTATACGGTTCTTTTTTTCCATTTTCGTAATCTCAGTATGGTAAAATAAAATGAATAATCTTGTGCGAAAAAGGAATTGTTTATATGTGTTGCTATAAGGGAGGAAGAAAAATGCTTTATGTAAAGGCGCCTGCAAAAATTAATTTAACTTTAGATGTACTTTATAAAAGACCTGATAATTTTCACGAAGTAGAGATGGTTATGACAACCGTCGATTTAGCTGATCGTATCAGTCTTGAATCTCGAGAAGATGGAGTGATCCAAATAATTTCAACAGATAATTTTGTACCGAACGATCATCGTAATTTTGCTTATCAGGCAGCGCGTCTCATTAAAGATACATATGGCATTAAACAAGGTGTATCCATTACTATTGAAAAAGAAATCCCTATTGCTGCCGGCCTTGCTGGAGGTAGTAGTGATGCAGCTGCTACACTTAAGGGCCTTAATGAACTTTGGAATTTAGGGTTATCGATAGATGAATTGGCTGAACTAGGTGCTAAAATCGGTTCAGATGTATCATTTTGTGTCTATGGTGGCACAGCACTTGCCACAGGACGCGGTGAAATAATAAAGGAAATCCCTGCCCCGCCTAACTGCTGGGTAGTATTAGCAAAACCTAAAATCGGCGTATCCACTGCTGAAGTATACGGTGGTCTTAAAGTTGAAGGATTGGAGCATCCAAATACGAAGCAAATGATACAGGCTATTGAAACGAAGGATTATGAGCTATTATGTTCTTCATTAGGAAATGTTTTGGAAACTGTAACATTTAAGCTACATCCAGAGGTCGTCATGTTAAAGGAACAAATGAAACGCTTTGGAGCAGATGCTACGTTAATGAGCGGAAGCGGTCCGACTGTTTTTGGGCTAGTCGATAGTGAAGCTCGTGTCAGTCGTATTTATAATGGTTTACGTGGGTTTTGTGAAGAAGTTTATGCAGTAAGAATATTAGGTGAGCGAAATACGCTTGCTTAGAAACGCAAATTTGTGTTAATTTTACCTATAAATATTCGTGTTTAGGAGAGGGTCGCATGAAATGGAAACGTAGTGAACGACTAGTTGATATGACGTACTATTTACTAGAACATCCACATCAGCTGATCCCGCTAACTTATTTTTCAGAACTATATCAATCTGCGAAGTCATCCATTAGTGAGGATTTAACGATTGTAAAAGAAACTTTCGAAGAAAAAGGAATCGGGTTATTGATGACAGTGCCGGGTGCTGCAGGAGGAGTAAAATATATTCCTAAAATGTCCGAGCTAGAGGTGCGTTCAGTTATTCAGGATTTAAAGGCAGAGCTTGAGCATTCAGATCGCTTATTGCCTGGTGGTTACTTGTTTATGACAGATTTACTAGGGAACCCAGATTTAATTAACCGCGTAGGGAAGGTTTTTGCTTCTGCTTTTGCAGATCAACAGATCGATGTCATAATGACAGTAGCAACGAAGGGTATATCTATAGCACATGCTATTGCTAGACATTTAAATGTGCCAGTAGTTGTTGTGCGAAGAGATAGTAAGGTAACAGAAGGTTCTACAGTAAGTATTAATTATGTGTCTGGTTCTTCCAGAAGAATTCAGACAATGGTATTATCAAAAAGAAGCATGAAGAGTGGACAACGTGTCTTGATTACCGATGACTTCATGAAAGTTGGCGGTACTATGAATGGCATGAAAAATTTATTAGAAGAATTTGATTGTCAATTAGCTGGCATTGCAGTGCTTGTTGAGGCTGAACATGCGGACGAAACGTTAGTAGACGATTACTATTCGCTTGTAAAGCTTCATGAAGTGAATGAAAAAGATCGAACAATTGCATTAAGTGAAGGTAACTATTTTTCTAAAAGGGGACATGACAAATGAAAGTAGTAGCAACATCAAATGCACCAGCAGCAATTGGACCATATTCACAAGGGATTATTGTGAACGGTATATTTTATAGCTCAGGACAAATTCCATTAACAGCTACAGGTGAATTAGTGGAAGGCGATATTACTGTACAAACAAATCAGGTATTCGCCAATGTAAAAGCAGTATTAGAGGCAGCAGGATCATCTTTAGAAAATGTTGTAAAGACTACAGTGTTTATGAAGGATATGAACGACTTTGTCGCAATGAATGAAGTCTATGCAAGCCACTTTGGGGAGCATAAGCCTGCACGTTCGGCTGTAGAGGTAGCTCGACTTCCTAAAGACGTAAAAGTAGAAATCGAAGTTATTGCTATTGTTAAATAAAGAATAGATTAATGAAGCCCACTATGAAGAGCATTCGTTCTGTTTAGGGGGCTTTTTTTATCGTTGACAAACAATTGTCAAAAATTCCGTAAATAAGAAAAAATATTATTCTCTAAAGTATTCAAATTTTTTAGAAAATTTGATAGACTATAAAAAGGAAAATATTCGGTAATTAAGAATATGATAATTTTTATTTAGGCACCTAAGAGAGAGGTGGTGAGAAAATGGAAGTTACTGATGTGAGATTACGTCGGGTACAGACGGATGGTCGCATGCGTGCGATTGCTTCCATTACACTTGACAATGAGTTTGTTGTTCACGATATTCGTGTAATTGATGGAAATACTGGATTGTTCGTAGCCATGCCAAGTAAACGAACACCAGATGGTGAATTTAGGGATATCGCTCATCCAATTAATTCGGATACTCGTAATAAAATTCAAGAGATTATTTTAAACGCCTATCATAACTCTAGTGAATTAGAGGAAACGGGCGAAGAAGTAGAATTAGAGAGCATTGGTGTATAGTTAAAAGGTAATAACTAACTATTTAAGAAGTAGTTGCAATTTAAAGTTAATTTTATTAGTCAGAAATTTTAGGAACTCTTCAATTTTGAAGAGTTCTTTTTATTTTGATAAAAAGAGAAAACCAGCAGTTTTAGGATATACTTCATGACATTCGAGCAGAAGGTGCAGTGGTTTTTGGAATTCATCTTTTTGTCAACTCTACATGCCTTGAAAATAGATGAATTATGCTATATAGTCATAAGAGAAAATGAGCGTATTGGAGGACTTACAGATGAGCAATATTTTTGCTGTCATTTTGGCTGCAGGTCAAGGTACACGTATGAAGTCCAAATTATATAAAGTGCTCCATCCAGTTTGTGGGAAACCGATGGTACAACATGTGGTGGATCATATTCAAACGTTAGATGTGAATCGCATTGTAACGGTTGTTGGACATGGTGCAGAAAAAGTGCAACATCAGCTTGGAGATAAAAGTGAGTATGTTCTTCAAGCCGAACAGTTAGGGACAGCACATGCTGTTCAACAAGCTGAGGGAATTCTAGGGAATGAAGAAGGAACAACTTTAGTTGTTTGTGGTGACACACCGCTAATTCGTCCCGAAACTATGCAGGCTCTATTTGAGCATCATCAGGCAAAGAATGCTAAAGCAACAATTTTAACTGCAATTGCGGAAAATCCAACTGGCTATGGTCGTATTTTACGTAGCGAGAATGGGCAAGTAGAGCAAATTGTTGAACAAAAGGATGCTTCAGCAGCACAGCAATTAGTAAAAGAAATAAACACGGGCACATATTGCTTTGATAACAAGTTGCTATTTGAAACATTAAAATTAGTGAAAAATGACAACGCTCAAGGTGAATACTATTTACCAGATGTTATTGAAATTCTACAAAAGCAAGGTGATATTGTAGAAGCATATGTGACAGATGATTTTGAAGAAACGCTGGGTGTCAATGACCGTGTTGCTTTATCACAGGCAGAGACATTAATGCGTGCGAGAATTAATGAAAAGCATATGCGTAACGGTGTGACAATTATTCACCCTGAAACGACATATATTAGCGCGGAAGCTGTTATTGGAAGTGATACTGTCATTCAACCTGGTTGTATGATAGAAGGAGCCACTGTAATCGGAGAAGATTGCAATATTGGCCCAAATACTCAAATTGCAGATAGTCAAATTGGAGATCGTACAACGGTGCATTCTTCAGTTGTGCGTGAAAGCGCTATTGCGGAAGATGTAGCCGTTGGACCATTTGCTCATATTCGACCACTTTCAGACATCGGTAGCCATGTGAAAATTGGTAACTTTGTAGAAGTGAAGAAAAGCAAGCTAGGTAATGACACAAAAGTATCACATTTAAGCTATATTGGTGACGCTGAAATTGGCAGTAACGTCAATGTTGGCTGCGGTTCCATTACAGTTAACTATGATGGAAAAAATAAGTACAAAACAATTATTGAAGATGATGTATTTGTAGGATGTAATACTAACTTAGTAGCGCCAGTGAAAGTTGGAAAAGGTTCATTTATTGCAGCAGGTTCTACAATTACAAAAGAAGTACCTGAAGATGCACTTGCTATTGCTCGTGCAAGACAAGAAAACAAACCTAATTATGTAAGCAAATTAAATTTAAAATAATTATCAACTAAACAGGAGGCCATCATGCCGTATCATTATGCAAACTCACAATTAAAAATATTTTCTCTAAATTCAAATAACCCGTTAGCTCAAGAAATTGCGCAAGAAATGGGTGTAGAATTAGGGAAATCTTCTGTTAAGCACTTCAGCGATGGAGAAGTTCAAATTAGCATTGAAGAAAGTATTCGTGGTTGTGATGTGTTTATCGTGCAGTCAACTTCTGCACCAGTAAACGAACATTTAATGGAGCTTTTAATTATGGTAGATGCAGTTAAACGTGCATCTGCTCGTACAGTAAACGTCGTAATGCCTTATTATGGTTATGCACGCCAAGATCGTAAAGCAAAAGCGCGCGAACCAATTACAGCTAAATTAGTGGCAAACCTACTTGAAACAGCAGGTGCAACACGAGTAATCGTATTAGATTTACATGCACCTCAAATTCAAGGTTTCTTCGATATCTTAATCGACCACTTAATGGCAGTACCATTATTATCAGATTACTTTAAATCTAAAGGTATTCCAGAAGATCAAATCGTTGTTGTTTCACCAGACCATGGTGGGGTAACACGTGCTCGTAAAATGGCGGAACGTTTAAAAGCACCAATTGCAATTATTGACAAGCGACGTCCAAAACCAAATGTTGCGGAAGTTATGAACATTGTGGGTAATGTTGATGGTAAAGTGGCAATCTTGATTGATGATATTATTGACACTGCAGGTACAATTACGATCGGTGCAGATGCATTACGTGCAGCCGGTGCAAAAGAAGTTTATGCTTGCTGTTCTCACCCTGTACTATCTGGCCCAGCAATTGAGCGTATCGAAAACTCTTCTATTAAAGAATTAGTGGTGACAAATACAATTCAGCTTGCGGAAGATAAAAAATCTCCAAAAATTACAGAGCTTTCTGTAGCTAAATTAATGGCTGATGCAATTTCTCGCGTGTACGAAAACAAATCTGTAAGTACTCTATTCGATTAATTATAAAGAATAAAGGGCAAATCTATCTTTTTAGATGGATTTGTCCTTTTTCTCTTTATTTAATGAATGGAAAGAGTATATTATGTGTGAATCTCCTAATAAAGGGGTATAATAGTAAATGTGTCTTCATAATATTTACACTACTTTAAAAAATAGAGGTAAATATTATTATAGCCTTAAACAAGATAGTCACTAAAATGCTGAGTGGCTGAGTGGCTGATTGTTGATAAGGCGTAAATAATTTTCTTGGAAGGGGAATAAAGAGATATGAGTACAGTATTAAGTGTTACAAAGCGCGAAACTGGGCATCGTTCGACATTAACCCAACTTAGAAAAGGGGGAGCCATTCCTGCAGTTATTTACGGCTATAAGTTAGATTCAACCCCAATTTCTATTTCTGCAAAAGAATTTAAGAAATCCATTCAAAAAAATGGGCAAAACAGTGTGTTTTCACTAGATTTAGAGGGGAAAAAAGTGAATGTAGTTGTATCAGAAGTACAGCAATGTTCATTAAAAGATGAAGTTAATCATGTAGACTTTTTAGCGATTAATATGGCGGAGGAATTAGAGGCCGATGTGCCAATTAAATTAGTTGGTCAGTCAGTTGGAGTGAGTGAGGGCGGTATTTTAATGCAGCCTAACTTAGAATTAAAAGTGAAGGTGAAACCAGCTGAACTACCTGATTCCATTGAAGTTGATATTTCATCACTGAAAGTAGGGGAATCCCTGACTGTAGCGGAGATTCGAAATCAAACGCCTGTCGAAGTTATTAGTGAAGATGATTATTTATTAGTAACGATTGTTGCTCCTGTTTCGGCAGAGCAAGAAGAAGCTACTGCTAGTGTGGAAGAAGAGCAAGTGTAAAATAAATTATTTATCAGGCTAGTAAGAAAGCTAAAAACTTTCTTGCTAGCTTTTTTTTGTAGCGTTAAAATGGCATTTAGCAATTGTTCAAAATGCTTTCTAGGCATGTGGTATGGTAAAATAATGACTATTAGATTTGAAAGAAGAGAGGTACTTATGAAAATTATCGTTGGTTTAGGAAACCCGGGTAAACCGTATGAGCACACTAGACATAATATTGGTTTTGATGTAATTGATGCGTTAGCAGAAAAATGGGGGGCACCTTTAACAAATTCAAAATTTAATGGTATGTACACAACTGTTCATCGACCTGAGGGGAAGGTTCTACTTGTTAAGCCTTTAACATATATGAATTTATCAGGGGAATGTGTAGGTCCCCTAATGGATTATTTTGATATTGATGTGGAAGATCTAATTGTCATATACGATGACCTAGATTTGGAAACTGGAAAATTACGCTTGCGCCAAAAAGGAAGTGCGGGTGGCCATAATGGCATTAAATCCTTAATTCAACATTTAGGTACGCAGGAATTTAATCGAATCCGAGTAGGCATTAGTCGACCACCAACTGGCATGAAGGTTGCAGACTATGTATTAGCAAAGTTTTCAAAGGAAGATCAGGTTTATATGAAAGAAGCCATTGAAAAGTCTGTAAATGCTGTAGAAGTATCTCTTTCAAAGCCATTTCTTGATGTGATGAATCATTTTAACAAGTAAAGTCGTGAATTTAGTTAAAATTTTTGGATACAAAAGTCTAAGTTAAACTCATGCTTATATGGATAAGTCTTGCCTATAAGCAAAAATTAATTCTCCCATTTTTAAGTTCATACAATACTGAAGACACGAAGATAGTGCATAATCCAATTTATAAATGTCTATACTTTAAGTAGAAAGTTGCTTAAAGGAGGATGATTTGGAGATGTCAGTTCGCTATCGATGTCGGCATTGTGAAGTAGAAATAGGGACACTACCATTTGATGCAGATGATACAATTCGAAAACTACATATTTTCGAATTGGGAGAAGCCGATGATTATGTTGAGAAAGATCAGCATGGTCATACGACTGTGCACTGTATTTGTGAGCAATGTGAGGATTCGCTGAGACAATATCCAGATTATCATGCACTCAATAAATGGATTCAATAATTGGAAGGATGCTTTGACACACTTCATGTGTGTTCAAGGCTTTTTCCATTTTGTAAAATGGCTAATAAATATATACAAACTAGCACTAGAATGCTAGTAATGACAAATAGAATTTTTTGCTGAAAGGAGCTTTTGACTGTGGAAGTTTTACGACAGCTTGTGTCGAGAGATAAACATATTACATCATTTTTACAGGAGATTCAAAGCGGTCAAACTGCATCACAGCTTATTACAGGTTTAACTGGAAGCGCACGTCCCGTTATGGTCGATGCGTTATTTGAATATGTAAAGAAGCCGATATACATTGTGTCTCCTAATCTACTGCAGGCACAAAGAATGGTGGATGAGCTTGCTGGACTATTAGGTGAAGAAAATGTTCACTATTACCCAGCGGACGAATTTATTGCTGCAGACCTTTCTGTGGCCTCTCCAGAATTACGAGCAGAGCGAATCGCAACGCTTGATTGCTTAGCTAGGGGGGAGAAGGCTGTTTACGTGATCCCCGTTGCAGGTTTGAGGAAGATCATGCAGCCGAAGGAACATTGGCTACACTATTTTTTACAAACAACTGTGGGCGATGAAATTGAAGTGGATGCATGGCTACAAACATTAGTTGAAATGGGCTATGTCCGAAATTCCATGGTGACTACACCTGGCGAATTTGCCTTACGTGGAGGCATACTTGATATTTATCCACCGTATTTAGAATCACCTATTCGGATTGAATTATTTGATACAGAAGTAGATTCTATAAGAACATTTTCGGCAGATGACCAACGTTCTATTGATAAATTACAAAAAATTCGTATACTTCCTGCTTCTGAGGTTATTCTGACAAAATCAGAAAGACAGAACTTGGCAGGTCGTTTAGAAAAAGCGTTAGCCGCAAGTCTAAAGAAAGTTAAAAAGCAGGAAACAAAAGAACTCCTTTATCAGCATATTCAGTATGATATTGAATTGCTACAACAAGGAAATCTTCCTGACTATGTTAATAAATATGGGTCATTACTATATGATAAAACGGCTTTTTTAGGCGACTATTTTGCGCAAGATGGAATTGTTTTATTTGATGAGCTTGGACGTATCCAAGAAGTTATGGATGCTTGGGAACGTGAAGAAGAGGAATGGTTTTTATCTTTAATTGAAGAAGGGAAAATGGTTCATGATGTTAAACCAGCCTTCACATTAAAGGAAATAGTGGCAATGTTGTCGCAACAAAAGCTGTCCTTTTCATTATTTTCACGTACATTTTCGGGAATAACGTTTAATAAGACGACTAACTTTTCTTGCAAGCCAATGCAACAATTTCACGGACAAATGGCATTGCTACAAAGTGAGATTGAACGCTGGTTACTTGGCAAATTTACAGTACTCATCGTAGCTAGAGATAAAGAGCGTGTGAAACGTGTTCAGCAAATGCTAGAAGAGTATGATATCCATGCAGCTATAGGTGAGCCTACAGATGCTGGAATTTATATTGTCGATGGAGTATTGTCGAGTGGTTTCGAATTACCGCTCCAACGTTTGGCCATTGTCACTGAGGATGAACTATTTAAGCAGCAGGCTAAGAAAAAAGCACGTACGCAAAAAATGACGAATGCTGAACGCATTAAAAGCTATACGGAAATTAAACCTGGTGATTATGTTGTTCATGTTCACCACGGAATAGGGAAATATATTGGTGTAGAAACATTAGAGGTAAATGGAACACATAAGGATTACTTGCATATTCGATATCGTGCAGACGATAAATTATATGTACCTGTCGAGCAAATAGACTTAATTCAAAAGTATGTGGCATCCGAGGACCGAGAACCGAAGCTACATAAATTAGGTGGCGCAGAGTGGAAAAAGGCTAAAGCTAAGGTATCGTCAGCTGTACAGGATATTGCAGATGATTTAATTAAACTTTATGCAAAGCGAGAAGCTGAAAAGGGGCATGCATTTACACCTGATAATGATGATCAACGTAACTTCGAGGCAATGTTTGCCTATGAAGAAACAGAGGATCAGCTGCGTTCTATTGTTGAAGTAAAAAGAGATATGGAACGTGAACGTCCTATGGATCGCCTTGTCTGCGGTGACGTTGGCTACGGTAAAACAGAAGTGGCCATTCGTGCCGCATTTAAAGCTATTCAAGATGGCAAACAGGTTGCCTTCCTTGTTCCTACAACCATTTTAGCGCAGCAACATTATGAAACCATTCGTGAACGCTTTCAGGACTTTGCTATTAATGTAGGGTTGCTATCACGCTTCAGGTCAAAGAAAGAGCAAACAGCTACTTTAAAAGGGTTAAAAGAAGGGCAAGTCGATATTGTTATCGGTACACACAGAATCTTATCGAAGGATTTATTATTCCAAGACCTTGGTTTATTAATTGTTGATGAAGAACAACGTTTCGGTGTAACGCATAAAGAAAAAATTAAGCAGCTAAAAACAAATGTCGATGTGTTAACGTTAACAGCGACACCTATTCCGAGAACGCTCCATATGTCAATGGTAGGGGTCCGAGATTTATCTGTTATAGAAACACCACCAGCCAATCGATTCCCGGTTCAAACATATGTGATGGAACATAGTGGGGCACTAGTTCGAGAGGCAATCGAAAGAGAGATGGCACGTGGCGGACAAGTGTTTTACTTATATAACCGAGTAGAAGATATGGCTAGAAAAGTTGAGGAAATTCAAGTGCTCGTTCCAGAGGCACGAATAGGTCATGCACATGGGAAAATGTCAGAGTCTGAATTAGAATCAGTCATATTATCCTTTTTAGAAGGAGACTATGATGTACTTGTGACAACGACTATTATTGAGACCGGTGTAGATATTCCCAATGTTAATACTTTAATTGTCCACGATGCTGATCGAATGGGCTTAGCTCAGCTCTATCAATTGCGTGGACGCGTTGGGCGCTCTAATCGGGTAGCCTATGCTTATTTTATGTACCAGCGTGATAAAGTATTGACAGATGTTGCTGAGCAAAGATTGCAGGCTATTAAGGAATTTACGGAGCTGGGTTCAGGCTTTAAAATTGCTATGAGAGATTTATCTATTCGAGGCGCCGGGAATTTACTTGGAGCGCAACAACACGGCTTTATTGATTCGGTTGGTTTTGATTTGTATTCACAGATGCTCCAAGAGGCAATTGAAGAGCGTCAAACAGGTGTGAAAAAAGAAGAAAAACCTGAGATTGAAATTTTATTAAGTGTCGATGCGTATATTCCCGATGCCTATATCCCTGATGGATACCAAAAAATTCAAATGTATAAACGCATTAAAGCGATGGATCAGGTGGAAGAGTATGGTGAAATCATGGAGGAATTAGAAGATCGATTTGGTGATCTTCCAATTGAAACAGAGCGTCTACTTCGTGTAGCACGAATGAAAGTATGGGGATTAGGTGCGGGAGTAGTCTCTGTAAAGGATAAGCAGAAACTTATTACAATCTTGCTATCCGAACAGGGAACAGCAAATGTTGATGGTAGTAAAATTATTGAAGAGTCCATGAAATTTGAACGTGCTGTTGGTTTTGGTATGGATGGCATGCAATTAAAACTAACCATTGATGAGCGGAAGTGCGGAAAACATCAACCCTTTGACATTTTGGAAGAACTGATGCAAATTATTGATCAAGCAAAGAAGCTATAATAAAAAGGCAGTCCTATCTTTTGAAGTAAAGATAAGACTGCCTTTTTTCGCTACAACTTTAATCAATTAATTATAGAAACGTATTCCTTGGGTACTCTAATAATGAGTTGATTGATGTAATGCAAGTTTTTTGAAAAAAATTGATGGTTGTGAAATCCTTTTTCTTCAGTTTTTGCATAGATTGCTTAAATAAAAACCATACTATAGTTGAATAAAAAATTTTATTGTAGCGAAAGCGAGGCATTAGAATGAAGGCAACAGGAATTGTTCGTCGTATTGATGATTTAGGGCGTGTAGTTATTCCAAAAGAAATTCGTAGGACGCTACGTATTCGTGAAGGCGACCCGCTTGAAATTTATACGGACCGTGAAGGTGAAGTCATATTAAAAAAATATTCTCCAATTAACGATTTAGGAGAATTTGCAAGAGAATATGTTGAAACATTATATGAAACATTAGGAACACCAGCATTTGTTACAGACCGTGATGAAGTAATTGCCGTAGCAGGGATTGGTAAAAAAGAATATATCAATCGTCGTATTACGTCCTTTGCAGAAGGCTTCATGGAAGAACGCTCTACAAAGATTGAAAAAATGGAGACATCCATTGAAATTGTTCCTGGACAATATGAGCAAGTAAAATCGTACTGTGCAACACCTATTATGGTGAATGGTGACCCAATTGGCTGTATTATAGTATTGTCTAAAGTGCATTTTGTTGGTGAGGTAGAAGTGAAAGTAGTGGAAACGGCTGCAAACTTCTTAGCGAAACAAATGAATAGCTGATGCATGTAAAAGTTATTGCGATGACCTTTTAGGCCGTGTAATAACTTTTTTTGCGTACATAAATATGGGCCAAATTAGGAACAGTATTGTCGCCTGGCGCGTCAAACTTTTTAGATATGCTATACTATTGGCATTGTTAAGAAGGAAAGAGGGCAATTTATGTCGCAACGTTTTGGTATGAAAAGCTACATGAAGGGAGCGGCCTTATTAACAATCGCTGCCCTTATCGTAAAAGTACTTAGTGCCTTTTACCGTGTACCTTTTCAAAATCTAGTTGGTGATGAAGGTTTTTATATTTATCAACAGGTATATCCAGTCATTTCAATTTTCGTTGTTTGGACATCTAGTGGCTTTGCTGTAGCCATTTCAAAAATGCTTGCAGATAATGATTGCATAGTTGATACAATAGAACGTAATGAAAAAAGAAGCATGATCATGCGTGTCGTTTTCCGTTATTTGACGGTGCTCTCATTATTGTTTTTTGCTGTCCTATTTGGAGGGGCTGAAAAAATAGCCCAGTTGATGGGTGATATTCAACTGGCACCTTTGATACGCACGGGCTCCCTTGTAGTATTGGTAATGCCAGCACTTGCTATTTTGAAGGGCGGTTTTCAATCTAGAGGGATTATGGAGCCTATTGCCTATGCTCAAGTCGTTGAACAGGCGATAAGGGTAACCGTTATTTTAACAGGAACCTTTGTCATTATGACTACCACAAAATCCCTATATGCTGCGGGGAAAATGGCCGTTATAGGTACAGTCATAGGAGAAATAACTGCATTATTATTACTTGCCTATATTTTTTCTAAACGCTTTGGGTTATTCCGTGTGCATCTACGTCTACACAAGGCTAAAAGCTTACCGATTATTAAAGAGGTTACATGGCTTAGCTTAAGTGTAAGTATGAGTGGCCTTTTGTTACTAGGCTATCAATTAGTTGATTCCTTTACGATCTATTCGTTATTAATCGATCACGGTATGGACTCTACAGTTGCTAAAGAAACCAAGGGGATTTATGATCGTGGACAGCCGCTCGTACAACTAGGCGTTGTTATCGCATCCTCGCTATCCCTTGCAATTGTTCCACTTGTTGCTCATCTATCGAAAAAACAAGAAGGGCGAAGTGCCATTCCATTTATCCAATTAACATATAAAGCGTCTATTTTGTTTGGTTGGGCTGCTTCACTCGGATTAATGCTTGTTATGCCCTTTTTAAATGAAATGCTTTTTAAAACCAATACATTATCCGAAGTATTAATTGTATATGTATTCCAAATCGTGCCTTTGTCGATTATTCTTACATTTACAGCCATTTTACAGGGCTATGGAAAATTAAAGAAGCCAGCATTATTCTTAATGATAGGGTTTGTATTAAAAATAATATTAAATGTTCGTTTGATAGGCTGGCTTGGTGTATTAGGAGCAGCTATTGCAAATGATATAGGATTACTATTAACAGCGTTCTTGCTTATTGTTTATTTAAAAACAATGACTGGTATTCAATTAGCACCCACCGAATTTTATAAAAAAGTGGGGCTCGCATCAATAAGTATGGCAGTGGTTGTATTGGTATGGCTACAGATGGTATCTGCTTTTTTAGGCCATTTATTGTCATCACGTTCAGTAGCGGTGATCGCAGGATTTACTGCAGTAGGCTTGGGAGCGTTTGTTATGCTTACAATGATTGCGAAGAAACGAGTGTTAGTAGAAAAAGAGTGGTATTTATTACCGTTCGGACGTAGAATGGCCGTTTACCAACTATGGCTAAATTCAAAGAAGTAGGTGGAAATGTGAATACTTTAACTATTATTGGTCTAGGTGCAGGGGATTTTAATCAGCTGCAAATGGGCGTTTATAAAAAATTGAAAGCTGCTAAAAAATTATTTGTTCGTACAGTCGATCATCCAGTACTAGAGGAATTAGCGGCAGAAGGTATAACGTTCGAAAGCTTTGACAAAGTTTATGAAAAACACGACGCATTTCAGCCAGTATATGCAGAAATTGCAGAATCACTTATAGCAGCTACAGCTATAGAGGATAGTATGTATGCGGTACCAGGTCATCCATTGGTTGCAGAACAAACAGTGCAATTGCTTATAAAAGCAGCGGCTGAGGGTACTTTCAATCTTGTCATAGAAGGTGGACAAAGTTTCTTGGATCCGATTTTTGGTGCATTGAAAATTGATCCGATTGAAGGTTTTCAATTGCTGGATGGCACTAGCTTTTCCATGCATGACATCAACATGCGTCAGCATATCTTAATTGCCCAAGTGTACGATACATTTAGTGCTTCAGAAGTGAAGCTAACATTGATGGAAAAATATGAGGACGAGTACCCAGTGACCGTAGTTACGGCTGCGGGATCTTCACAGGAAAAAATTGTTACTGTGCCACTCTATGAACTCGATCAAAGTGTGGAGGTTAATAATTTAACAACCGTCTATGTGCCACCTGTAAATTCACAGGAAGAGGCCTTAAGAGATTGGACAACATTCCGTACCATAATTGCAACATTAAGAGGTCCAAATGGCTGTCCATGGGATCAAAAGCAAACTCATGAGTCCTTGAAAAAGTATTTACTCGAAGAAGCTCATGAATATTTAGCTGCTGTAGATGCTGAAGATGATTTTGCAATGATTGAAGAACTTGGAGATGTGCTTTTACAAGTGTTCTTACATGCACAAATAGGAGAAGATCAAGGGTACTTTACGCTTGAAGATGTTTTAGCTTCTGTTAGTGAGAAAATGATTCGTCGCCATCCACATGTCTTTGGAGATGTTGCAGTGGAAGATGCTGATGGTGTTGTAGCCAATTGGGAGGCTATAAAGGCTGAAGAAAAGGGTATGACTGATAAACCACTATTAGAAGGGGAGTATAGGGCGTCCTCGGCGCTACAGACAGCCTTTAATTATCAAAATAGAGCTGCCAAAGTAGGCTTTGACTGGCCGGATGTAGAAGGTGCATGGGATAAGTTTGCGGAGGAGTGGCAGGAATTTCGCCATGAAGTGACGAATGGCTCTAGTATATCCAGACTTGATGAATTAGGAGACGTATTATTTACATTAGTGAACTTAGCACGTTTCTATAAATTATCTCCAGAAGAGGCAATCCTGCATGCGAACGAAAAGTTTGCTAGACGATTTGGCTATGTGGAAGCTCAAGTAAAGGCAAGTGGAAAATCATTTGCTGACTTTACTTTAGATCAATTAGATAGGTTCTGGAATGAAGCGAAGCAACTAGAAAGGGAGAAAGAACTATGAGATTAGATAAATTTTTAAAAGTTTCACGTTTAATCAAACGTCGTACTTTAGCTAAAGAGGTGGCAGATCAGGGGCGTATCACTATCAATGAGAAGGTAGCGAAAGCAAGCAGCTCAGTAAAAGCTGGAGATGAACTGGCCATCCGATTTGGTCAAAAAATAGTAACAGCACGTGTAGAAGAAATACGTGAGACAGTGAAAAAAGAAGATGCAGCCAAAATGTTTACCATTTTGAAAGAAGAGAGACTAGAAAAAATTGAGCCTGAATTTATAGATGATGAAGAATAAATTTCTTTTTTAACCTCCTAATGTTGTTCCTGCTTCCATTTATGGATGAAAGTAATAGACAACTTAAATAAAGTTGTCATGCTTTGATGGTTGTCCGCATAAAGTGAACAGAAGCTAGGACGACTAAAGGAGGAAAAAAATGACGCTACATCAAGAAAGTAATCGTTACACAATTCCATCTGGAGAGCATATTTTAACGATTCGTAATCGTAAAAGAATGGACATGACTTCTGTAAAATCAATTGAACGCTTTGATCAGGAAGAGTTTTTCATTAAGACGTCCCAAGGGCATTTGTTAATCCGTGGAGAGGAACTGCATATCGTTCATTTAGATGTTGACAAAGGATTATTGACACTTGAAGGAACTGTAAAAACATTACAGTACGACGAGGAGGAAAGTGGCTTCTCGAAGGGTTTCCTTCATAAGTTATTTGGATGATTGTTAGTGAACAATTCTTTCAATTAATTGTCATGGTTTTGAGCGGTATTGCAGTTGGTTTCATTATTGATAGTGTAAGGCTTATTGTTTTTTCAACTCCAAAAAGGTCAAGCCTTCGAAAGTGGATGATGATTTTTGAGCTACTAACATGGATTCTACTTGGAGGGCTGACATATTATTTATTATTTTGGCTAAAAGACGGCGCATGGCGGGCATACGACCCGCTTGCGCAAATAGCCGGAATTTTTTTGTATCAATCATTTTTTCAAACTATTTTACGTTTCATAGCTAGAGTTTTGGTGAATATTACATGGAGACCCTTTTGGTTCATTGTGCGCTTCATCGTCTCGGTTATTCGACATATTTTGCAGTTTTTTTTAGATATAGTAATGTTTGTTATAAGACCTTTTGTCAAAATTTATTCGTATTTGTCCTACACTTTTTTAAAAAAGTTACGATATTTGAAGTATAATAAAAAGCAACAATAATTTTCGGAGGTGCGGGCATGACTAGACGTCATTCATCAAATGATGAACAACAGAACTTTACAAAGCTTGATAATGACTATGTCCGTAACACGGATAAAGCTATAAATCGCAAGCAACAGGCACGGAAACGTAAATTACGCCGTATTGTCTTTTTTGCGATTGTACCAGTCATTATTATCGCCCTTCTCTTAAATGTGCTATCCAACCAACAGGAAACATTAGCAATCAAAGAGAAATCAAAGGAAGAAGCGAAACAGCATCTCTCTGAATTGAAAGAGGAACAGGATTCTTTAAATCTTAAAATCAAACAATTACAGGATGATGAATATATCGCAAAACTATTAAGAAAAGAGTATTACTTGTCTGAAAAAGGTGAGGTTATTTTTATAATTCCAGATAAGGAAGATAAAAAAGACGACTGAAAAGCTATGTATTGTTGACACTCTTTTTTAGTTATATATAATGAAAAGAGAAGCTTATTGCAGTAAAAAGTTTAATTAAAATGATTACATGGCTCAAAAGAGTCGCTTAATTTTTAAGGAGGAGCATTTTTTTTATGTCAATTGAAGTAGGCAGCAAGGTACAAGGTAAAGTAACAGGAATCACAAATTTTGGAGCATTCGTTGAGCTGCCAGATGGCAAAACAGGCTTAGTTCACATTAGTGAAGTTGCTGACAATTATGTAAAAGATATCAATGAGCATCTAAAAGTTGGAGATGAAGTTGAAGTAAAAGTGATGAATGTTGAAGCGGACGGAAAGATCGGTCTTTCAATCCGTAAAGCAAAGCCTCAAGCTGAGAGACCAGAGCGTCCAGAGCGTCCAGCGCGTCCACGTCGCGATAATCGCTCTAACGATCGTAACGACCGCCACCAGCCAAAAGAAAATTTTGAGCAAAAAATGGCACGCTTCTTAAAAGATAGTGATGAACGTCTAGCAACACTTAAACGTGCTACAGAGTCAAAACGCGGAGGTCGCGGAGCTAGAAGAGGGTAGTTTGCTGACTGTTTTAATCGTAGAAAAAGTGTATGATATAGAGCTGGGATTAGCTTTGATAAAAAGCTAATCCCTTTTTTGTGGACTGACCTATAAAGTTGAGGAAGGTCCCTTTTTCTTTTTGATAGGTGTGACTACTTTTTCATCAGTAGGAGCAATGGATGCTTTTTCTGCTGGTCGAATAACCATTTTAACAAGTAAAAAGACGCCATATACGCTTACAGCAAGCCCGGAAAGTAGCAACATTATTTGAACAACAAATGGTAAATTAATAAGTATTGAAACAAGAATAATCATTGAGCCACTTCCACAAATTAAAGCAGCTTTAGTTAATGCGCTCAAGGAAAATAAACCTCCTAAAAATACAATCTTATATGTAGTATGCCATATTTTATATGTAGTCACATAGTCGAACCTTATACATATCATATTGCAGAATAAAAAATAGGCGCCTCAGAATATCATTCTGAGACGCCTATTTGAGATGACCCCTACGGGATTCGAACCCGTGTTACCGCCGTGAAAGGGCGGTGTCTTAACCACTTGACCAAGGGGCCTACTATGGTGGCGGCCGAGGGGATCGAACCCCCGACCTTACGGGTATGAACCGTACGCTCTAGCCAGCTGAGCTAGGCCGCCAATTTTTTTATGGAGCGGAAGACGAGGTTCGAACTCGCGACCCCCACCTTGGCAAGGTGGTGTTCTACCACTGAACTACTTCCGCATGTCGTTTAAGCAACAAGTTAAATAATACAAGCCATTGGTCTTAGTGTCAAGAAGATTAATAAAAAAATATCAAAAAATATATTTTACAATAAAATTCTTTAAACAAGATGAGACAGAGTCAGCTATATAAAGATATTTTAGCGGATTTTTTGTTCTTAAGTAGAATTGTCTTGCCGTAATCATTGAAAAGAGTGGGGAATAGTTGATAGAACGCCTATTTAGAAAGATTCCCTGTTAATGGTGAGATGATACCTGATATATTGTCTGGAACAGATAACTTCATATAGGACCACAATGACCGACAATTACAAAAGAAATTATTGCCAATTCACGTATTTATGTATACGTATTCGTCGAAATGTTTATATTTTTTAATGCCAACGTCAGACAATCTTTCCATGCATAATTCTTTATAATAGCCAAAAGTGCGGGAAAGGGGATAAATAAATGACAAGTATCGAATGGTATAATACAGCGAATGTAGACGACCGAAAATTAGGGATAAAAAAGAAGCAAGTCTTCATAGGTACCCTATTTTTTTTAACATCCTTTTTTTTGGCTCAATCCGTTGTATTTGAAGCAGCAGTACCGTTCTCAGTTCCTTTTTGGGCAATTATTCGAACAAAGTATAGGGAGTACGCCAAATTCGTTTTATTTGGAAGTTTGGTCGGCTGTTTTTTCCTGGGCTTTGGACAAGTTGTTATTTTAGCATTACAAATCATCATGTATGAATGTATTATGCGTTTCCGTTACTGGAGACTTCCTCAAAGTATTGCCGTCTCTTTAGCTGTTTTATTGGTGCAAATTATGTGGCAAGGGGCGATGTATCAAGGCTTACCACCAGTGCTTGTACAATTTTATGTAGGCTGTGAAGCGGCACTAGCTCTAATTATGACCCTCTTTATGCAAGTGCTTTTCGTCAATTCATATGAGTGGTTTACGAGTCATTGGACTTACGAGAAGCTTGGGTCAGGATTAGTCGTGTTTGCTGCCATGCTTACGGGGATGCAAGCAGTTGTGTTTAGCTATTTTTCGCTCCCTATATTTTTATTGCAGCTTTTTATTTGTTTTGGTGCATTAGTTGGAAGTGTACCGTTAGCAACAGTAATCGGAGCGGTGTTAGGAACACTCATTGGTGTTGCTAAGCTTTCCTTTACCGGTATGCTATCTGTTGCCACCTTAACAGGACTTTGTGCAGGTATGGGGGCTAAAGGTGGTAGATTCGGGGTTGCAATCGGAAGTATCTTACCTAGTGTGTTTTTTTTATTTTATGATGCAACATTGCCATTAGATAGTGTGTATTTCACTTCCATTGCCATTGGAAGCGTTCTTTTCCTAACGATCCCTAGAAAATATTCAGATAAGGTGAGGGACAAGCTCTTCCCACAACGGGAGGAAATTTTACTCGCAAGACAAAATTGGTTAACTGAACACGTCACATACAAATTAGAACATTTTCAGCATTTCGTGCAATTTATGAAGGAGCTGGTATTTGATCGTTTTATGACCGCGCCAGTTGAAGAAGCGAAGGAAGTATCCCCGATGAATACATGTTTAAGCTGTTTCCGTCATGATCATTGCTGGGGAGCTCAAAATAATGGGATGGACAAGCTGATGACAGATTGGTTTCATATGAAGGGAGTAGGTAAAGAATCAGCTATTCATCGTGTAGAAGAACAAATCCGCTATAAATGCGTGAAATCGACAAAGATTTTTGAAGAGTTGGATACGGAATTATACAGGGAACGTATTAACGGGCAGTACTTTCATGGTAAAAAAATGATTGCACTACAGCTCCGTGATATGAGTAATCATTTAAACCAATTAATTGCTGAGATGAAGGAGGATACGATTTCTTTTGTAAGTGTTGAAAAGGATATCATTGAGCGTTTAAAGGATGCTCATATTGAATGCTTTCAGCTAGATGTCCTTAACAATAAGCCAGGGGCTAGAAAGATAGTTTGTGCTTTGGCGCCAGCCCGTGTTGATTGGGAGAAAGATACAACATTAGCTGAACGGATGATTTTGCCGATTCTTTATGAAATTTTTAATGAGCCATTTGAAATTGAAAAAGTAGTGGCTTGTGAAATGCCGTTTCGTCATATACAAATATGCTTTAGATCAGCTATTAGCTTTGAAGTAGAGTATGATATATATAGCATGTCTAAAGATGCAACTTTGTATTCTGGGGATTCACATGCACTTTTCCAATTGCATCCAGGTCTTTTTGCCATTTTATTATCGGATGGTATGGGGCAAAGTAAAGAAGCACAACATGAAAGTAGAAAATTAATACATTTAATGCGAGAGTGCCTCAATTACAATATGAATCCTGAAACGGCAATGCATACATTGCATTATGTCATGTCATTAAAACAACAGGATGATATGTATGCAACCTTGGATTTTGCACTAGTGGATTTACAGCATGGTGATTTGTGGTCATGGAAGGCTGGGGGAATGTCGACCTATATTTTGCGTGGGAAGGAAGTCATAAAGGTTGAGAGTAATGCAGCACCTGTAGGTTTTCTATCGATTTCTGCGGTTGAGGCTGAAAAAAGAAAGCTGAAAGCAGGGGATGTCATTTTAATGCATTCAGATGGACTGTTTTCTAGTGTTGCCGATTGGGATGAGCAAGAGGAGACATTTTTAGCTTATGCACAGCAGGTAGCCAGTACAAATAATACTATTCAAGAAAAGCTAACAACGATTATGCAGTCATTCCAAGATTACTTTGAAATAGAAGATGATTGTACTGTACTCATGTTAGAGGTGACACATGTTGTTCCGACATGGGCTGTATTTAGACCAGCTCAATATTCTGTGAGCTAATCATTTTTTGTATGATCGAAAAGGGGAGGAGAAGCGTTTGTCATTTGAATTAAAGGTTAAGACATTTATTGAAAAAGAGCAATTATTACAGCAAGACGACCATCTTCTCATCGCCGTTTCGGGTGGAGTAGATTCTATGGCTTTACTCCATTATTTTGTTGAAACACAAAAGCACTGGAACATTCGGGTGGAAGCAGTACATGTCGACCATATGCTTAGGGGAGAGGCTTCTGCTGAGGATAGGGCATTTGTAGAAAAATATTGTGATGAAAATGACGTTTATTTACATGCCACAGCGATCTCCATACCAACAATACTGGCACAGGAGAATGGAAATACTCAGCTGATATGTCGTAGAGAAAGGTATCGATATTTTAAAGAGATTTTGTACAAAACGAATGCGAATAAGCTTGTAACTGCACATCATGCGGATGACCAACTGGAGTCAGTATTAATGGCCCTGACAAAAAATGCGACGATGAATAGCATGCAAGGCATACGCCCTCAGCGACTTTTTGAAGGAAAAACATTAATTCGTCCGTTTTTAACGGTTACAAAGACTGAAATAGGGGAATATTTACTTAGAAAAGGTTTAAATTATCGAGAGGATGTCAGTAACTTCAAAGATACTTATGTCCGAAATCGCTTCAGACATCATGTCGTGCCTTTACTGGAGGCTGAAAATCCGAGAGTGACCGAACAGGTGACCCATTTTACATCGCAATTGCAAGAAGACAATACCTTTTTAATGACATTAGCCGAAGGTGTATTTTCCAAAACCATTAAAAGAAGTAATGAAAATACATATAGCATGGAAATTGAGGCTTTTCAATTGGTACCACTTGCTTTACAAAGGAGGCTCATTTTAATACTATTAAACTATCTTTACAAAGATTCAAATACGATACAAAGTTATGCTTTATTGACTTCAATTTTAAAGCTTTGTGATACGACAGCAGGGTATGCTGAAATTCACTTGCCTGAAGATTTCCTTGCAGTTCGCCGTTACGGAAAATTAATGATTCAGAAGAATAGTTCAACAGAGGACTACCCTTCTTCTGAAAAAATAATTATTTCGGCTGCTAATGGGTGGACAACATTGACGAATGGTAAACGCTTATGCGTAGTCAAGTTGCACGATTTATCGTCCGAATTGATGACGGATACTGCACAACTTTTTTATTTTAACGCTAGCAAACTCCACCTTCCGCTCTCTATTCGAGCACGCAAGGATGGAGACAGAATGCTGTTAAAAGGAATGGATCAGCCAAAACGCTTATCTCGCCTTTTTATAGATGAAAAGATTCCTTTAAATGAGCGGAATAGCTGGCCGTTACTGATTTCTCAGTCTGATGAGGTGGTAGCGGTAATTGGTGTGCGTATGGGAATGTTTTTTTCAACCACTCCGCAACCAAACGATGATACAGTGCTCATCGTAGACTAAGGTCTTTGTAAAATATTTCACCGTAATTGGTTGAAGATTTGTTGATACATCACGAGGAGGAATCGATATGTTACAAAATGACATCGAAAAAGTAATGATTACAGAAGAACAATTGCAAGAAAGAATTGCAGATCTAGGTGCACAATTAACTGAGGAATACAAAGATGCATTCCCGTTAGCTGTTGGTGTACTTAAAGGAGCAATGCCATTTATGACAGATCTCATGAAACGCTTCGATTCTTTCATTGAGCTAGATTTTATGGATGTTTCTAGCTATGGCAATGCTACCGTGTCATCTGGAGAAGTAAAGATTTTAAAGGATTTAAATACGAGCGTTGAAGGACGTGACGTATTAATTATCGAGGACATCATCGATAGTGGTTTGACGTTAAGCTATTTAGTAGATTTATTTAAATATCGTAAAGCCAAATCCATTAAAATTGTTACATTACTTGATAAACCATCAGGTCGAAAAGTGAACCTATCGGCTGACTATGTTGGTTTTAAAGTTCCAGACGGCTTTGTAGTTGGATATGGTTTAGATTACGCTGAAAAATATCGTAACCTACCTTATATTGGTATCTTGAAACCTGAAGTTTATTCATTTTAAGATACAAAACGACCAGCTTTAAAAGTTATGGCCTCCAGCGCAGTCAAGTGTTTTTCATTATGGCTAACATAATTCGAAATCTTGACACAATGTTCAGCTATTTCGAGCCCGTGGAACAGGTACAATTACGCTGGGATGTATTAAGATGGCCTAAAAACTGTTTTGATAATAGCAAAAAATGAACGAAACATTTTTTTTAAGTAGGGCTTTTCGTTGTATGATGAAATCATGATATGTTAAGATTTTACTTATAATTTTTCTGTTTGTAATGAGGAGGCTGGAGATGAATCGAATATTTCGATATACCATATTCTATCTACTGATTTTCCTAGTGATTATCGGTATTTTTGGTACTTTCAACGGTGGCAATTCACCAACGAAAGAGTTAACTTATCATGAGTTCCAACAAGCTCTAGATAAGAAAGAAATAACAAGTGCTACAATTCAACCTGATAAATCAGTTTATGTCGTAGAAGGTACATTAAAAGGTTATGAAAAGGGTCAAAGCTTTACAGTGAACATCCCTCGCGATAACCAATCATTAATGGATCGCATCGATGAGGCTGCTAAGGAAAAAAATAGTAATATTAAATATTTAGCAGCGCCAGAAACGAGTGGATGGATTCAATTCTTTACAGGGATCATTCCTTTCATTATCATCATTTTCTTGTTCTTCTTCCTAATGAGCCAATCTCAAGGTGGCGGTAATAAAGTGATGAGCTTTGGTAAGAGTAAAGCTAAACTTTATGATGACCAAAAGAAAAAGGTTCGTTTTACAGATGTAGCAGGTGCTGATGAAGAGAAAGCGGAGCTTGTAGAAGTTGTAGACTTCTTAAAAGACCATCGTAAATTCACAGAGATTGGTGCACGTATTCCAAAAGGTATCTTACTTGTAGGTCCTCCAGGTACAGGTAAAACATTACTTGCACGTGCTGTGGCAGGCGAAGCAGGCGTTCCTTTCTTCTCAATTTCAGGTTCTGACTTCGTAGAAATGTTTGTCGGTGTCGGTGCATCACGTGTCCGGGATCTATTCGAAAATGCGAAGAAAAACGCACCATGTATTATCTTTATAGATGAGATTGATGCAGTTGGTCGTCAACGTGGCGCTGGTCTAGGCGGGGGTCATGACGAGCGTGAACAAACACTGAACCAGTTGCTAGTAGAAATGGATGGTTTCGGGGCAAACGAGGGTATTATTATCATCGCTGCAACAAACAGACCAGATATTTTAGATAAAGCGTTATTACGTCCAGGTCGTTTTGACCGTCAAATTACAGTAGGACATCCTGATGTAAAAGGACGTGAGGCGATTCTTAAGGTACATGCACGTAACAAGCCTTTAGCAGATACAGTTGATTTAGCAGCAGTTGCACAACGTACGCCAGGCTTCTCAGGTGCTGATTTAGAAAACTTACTAAACGAAGCTGCTCTTGTAGCCGCTCGTAAAAGTAAACGTACCATCAATATGGCAGATATCGATGAAGCTTCTGACCGTGTAATCGCTGGTCCAGCTAAAGCGAGCCGAGTATATTCAGCCAAAGAGAAAAAACTTGTATCCTTCCACGAAGCTGGTCACGTAGTTGTTGGTCTAGAGCTTGATGAAGCGGATACAGTCCACAAAGTAACAATTGTTCCACGCGGTCAAGCGGGTGGATATGCTATTATGTTACCGAAGGAAGAACGTTTCTTTACAACAAGACAAGAGCTTTTAGACCGTATTGCTGGACTGCTTGGTGGTCGCGTAGCTGAAGAAATCGTTCTTGGTGAAGTCTCTACGGGGGCACATAACGACTTCCAAAAGGTTACAAGTATCGCACGAGCTATGGTTACTGAATATGGAATGAGTGAAAATCTTGGTGCAATGCAATTCGGTTCAAGTCAGGGTGGAAATGTATTCCTTGGCCGCGACTTTAATTCGGACCAAAATTACTCTGATTCTATAGCTTATGAAATTGATAAAGAAATGCAAAAAATTATTGATACGCAATATGAGCGTACGAAACGTATCCTAACAGAGAATCGTGAGTTACTTGATTTAATTGCTAATACGTTAATGGAGAAAGAAACATTAAATGCGCAAGAAATCGAGCATTTACGTGATCATGGTGTTTTACCAGCACCAGAGGCTGTCGAAAAAATTGAGGGGAATGACACTCCGAAAGTGGAAACGAAGCCAACGTTAGATACGATTGGTGAGCCAGTTGTTGAAAAAGAGCTATTAAGTAAAGAGTCAAACCCAACAACTTTAGACCTTGCAAAAGAAGGCAAGGAATCAAATGAACCACCTAAGGGTATCGACGAAAAACGTGAATAAATGAGAAAGACTGTTTACTGCAAAATGAGTAAACAGTCTTTTTCTTTGCCTTTTATTATAAAAAAGCATTAGGATATTAGTGGAAGACAGCTACATATGACTTCGCACAAATGGTGGAGACAAGATGTATTTGTAAAGACAAATGGATAGGAGTGTTTTCGCATGGGAACTGTAACGTTAAATAATGGACTTAAAATGCCTTTGGTTGGTTACGGTGTATTTCGTGTTCCAGAAGGAGAAGATCTAGCTGAAGCTGTAAAAACGGCTATTGCGAAAGGTTATCGAAGCATCGATACGGCACAAGTATATCGTAATGAAGAAAGTGTTGGACGAGGGATACGAGCAGCCATAGAAGAAGGTTTGGTTACGCGTGAAGAACTATTTATAACATCTAAAGTTTGGAACGATGGACTTTCCTATGAAGAAACACTTGCCGCTTATGATAGCAGTTTAGAGAAAATAGGATTAGACTATTTGGATCTATATTTAGTACATTGGCCAGGCATTGACACAAATTATGTAGAGGTCTATAAGGCACTGGAAAAGATTTATCAAGATGGACGTGTGCGTTCAATTGGTGTTAGTAACTTCCATGTACATCATTTAGAAAAACTTTTGAAAGAAACTAAGGTTATTCCTGTTATTAATCAAATCGAATTCCATCCACATTTAACGCAAGAGGAAGTACGTGCTTATTGTACAGACAAGGACATCCAAGTAGAGGCTTGGTCTCCTTTAATGAATGGCGCCTTATTGGAGGAAGCATTGATTCAAGAGTTAGCATCTAAGTATGATAAAACACCTGCTCAAATCGTATTACGCTACGATGTACAGCACAACGTTGTAACTATCCCAAAAACGATGACAGCCACTCGTATGGTGGAGAATCTGGATGTTTTTGACTTTACATTAACAGATGGCGAAATGGCTCAACTGGATGCTTTAAATGACGGTCTACGCTGTGGTCCAGATCCGGAAAAATTTAATTTCAAATAATTTTTTTAGGAGCGTCCTAGCTTAGGATGCTCTTTTTTTAAGAAGGTTGGAATACTATTTCCTAGCATAAAAAGTATGGTATCATTTTCTAAAGTGTTTTAACTTCAAGATAGATGGATAATGTAAGTTGTAACAGTAGGTTGGCGAAAGTTACAATGATGGTATGGGGGGTGTCAACCATGATTTTAGTTTTAGATGCAGGGAATTCTAATATTGTGTTAGGTGTTTATGATGACAACGAACAATTAGCCTTCCATTGGCGTATGGTGACAGACCTTTATAAAACAGAAGATGAATATGCTATGCAAGTTCTTTCGTTTTTTAATCATGCAGGCATTTCATTTGAACAAATTACGGGCATTATAATATCCTCAGTTGTGCCACCAATTATGTATTCATTGGAGGCAATGTGTCAGAAGTATTTTCGAAAAAAACCTCTAGTAGTGGGTCCTGGTGTTAAAACGGGTTTGAATATTAAATACGAAAATCCTCGAGAGGTTGGTTCTGACCGTATTGTTAACGCTATAGCAGCTTTAGACTTATATAAAGCACCTTGTATTATAGTTGATTTTGGTACAGCAACAACTTATTGTTATTTAAATGAAAAAGGCGACTATATGGGTGGTGCGATTGCGCCGGGTATAACCATTTCGACAGAGGCACTTTATACTCAAGCTGCTAGACTGCCGCGTATTGAAATATTAAGACCTACACATATTGTAGGAAAAACAACCGTTTCCGCCATGCAGGCCGGAATTTTTTATGGCTTCGTAGGACAAGTTGAGGGCATTGTTAATCGGATGAAGGCACAAAGTAAAGAGGAGCCATTAGTAATTGCTACAGGTGGATTAGCAAATCTAATTGCAGGAGAAACGCAAATTATTGATGTTGTGGATCCGTTTTTAACGTTAAAGGGTTTATATAAACTGTATAAACGTAACCAATAAGAAATGAGGGACATTTCATTTATGAATGATTATTTAGTTAGAGGTTTAGGATTTAATGGACAGGTACGTGTATTTGCAGCCCGTACAACAGCAACAGTTGGAGAAGCGCAACGTCGTCACGATACATGGCCAGTTGTATCAGCTGCTCTAGGGCGCTCTATGACAGCGGCTGTAATGATGGGTGCTATGTTAAAAGGTGAAGAGAAGATTACAATCAAGATTGAGGGTAATGGTCCGATTGGTCCAATGGTAATCGATAGTAATGCACGTGGAGAAGTACGTGGATTTGTCACGAATCCTCATGTTCATTTCGATTTAAACGAGCAAGGAAAGCTAGATGTGCGAGCAGGCGTTGGGACTGAAGGAGCTCTAACAATCGTTAAGGATCTTGGTTTGCGAGATATGTTTTCAGGCCAAACACCAATTGTTTCAGGTGAAATTGCTGAAGATTTTACTTATTATTTCGCTACATCTGAGCAAGTACCTTCATCAGTTGGTTTAGGTGTATTAGTTAATCCGGACAACACAATTCTTGCTGCAGGAGGATTTATTCTGCAATTAATGCCAGGCTGTGAAGAGGAAACAATCAATGAAATCGAACAGCATCTTGCTACAATAGAGCCAGTTTCGAAAATGATTGAAAAAGGCTTTACACCTGAGCAAATTTTAGAAGCTGTATTAGGAAATGGTCATCTACAAATTTTAGATTCCATGCCAGTTGAATTTAAATGTCAATGTTCAAAAGAGCGGTTTGGTGCAGCAATTTTAGGTCTAGGAATAGCTGAAATTAAAGAAATGATTGAAGAGGATGACAGTGCAGATGCACAATGTCATTTCTGCTTAGAGACCTATCATTTTTCAAAAGAAGAGTTAGAAGGGTTTATTGATGAGCTCAAATCGTAATAGACGACCTTCTGCCACTACGACACCAAACCAAACCCCTTTATTACAGCGCCGTTTAAAAACAAAACCAGCGCTGGCTGTCATTGCGGTATTGTTATTAGGTAATATTTTATGGTTCATTGCATGGGCTATCCCAAATAAAAGTCAGGAAATTGGTAGCGACGAACAAGTCGCTGCCATTGACGGGGATGTTATCACGCGCCAAGAGTGGATGATTGCTATGGAAGAGCGATATGGCAAAGAAACACTACAAAATTTAGTCAATGAATCTGTAATGGAAAAGGCAGCAAAGACATATAAAATTAAAGTTACTGATCAAGAAATTGATCTCGAATTAGCCTTAATGCGTTCTGCTCAAGATAAATTTGATACAGCGATGCAAAATCTCTCAGCGGAGCAATTACGCCAAAAAATTCGTTCACAACTTATTTTAGATAAGGTACTCACAAAAGATGTAGTGATAAGTGAAGAGAGTATTGAAAAGTACTATGAGGAAAATCAAGGACTATATAATACAAAAACAAGCTATCGTACCAATTTTATTGAGGTTGACGCCAAGAAAGCTGCTGATGAGGCGCTGGGTGAACTAAAAAATGGCTCTGATTTTTCAGTGCTAGCCCGCGAGATTTCCTTAGACAGTGCTTCAGCGAGTTTAGGGGGAGATGTTGGTTTCCTGACGGAAAATCAGGAAAACGTGGATCCTGCCATTATTAATGCTGTGAAATCTACAAAGGCAAATGAGGTAAGTAAAGCCTTTAAGTTAGATAATGGTCATTATGGCATTGTTCAGGTGCAAGAGGTTTTAGAGGGACAATCCTTTACATATGACGATGTGAAAGAACATATCGAGCGTGAATTAGCTTTAGAGCAGTTGCCACAATCTGTTACACCTGAAGCGTTTTGGTCTGAATTTAATGCTACATGGTATTATGGAGAATCTAAAAAAGAAAAATAATAAATGAAAGAATCTGCAAGTTCTTTGCGGGTAGCATAAGTCTAAAAAACTTGCAGACAGTGGATGTCATCAGAATGGACTTACCCGACAAATGGTGCAGATTCTTTTTGTCTTTATGAGATGTTTGATGGACTAGTAAATGCTCCATCCATCGACAGTAGATAAATATTCTGAAAATACAAGTTTTATTTATTGACAATCGAATGGAAAAATTGATAAAATACAAAATAAGTAAAACCTATAAAAATAGTAGGGATTGGGAGTGGATTATTAAATGAGTAGATTAGCGAACTCGATAGCTGAATTAGTTGGTAAAACACCAATCGTTAAATTAAATCATGCAACAAGTGAAAATGAAGGTACTGTTTATGTAAAATTAGAATATTTTAATCCAGGAAGCTCAGTGAAAGACCGTTTAGCATTAGCCATGATTGAAGCGGCAGAAAAAGATGGAACGTTACAACCAGGTGGTACGATTATCGAGCCGACATCTGGTAATACAGGTATTGGTCTTGCGATGATTGCTGCTGCTAAAGGCTATAAAGCAATCTTAGTGATGCCAGAAACAATGAGCTTAGAGCGACGAAACTTACTTCGTGCATATGGTGCAGAGCTTGTATTGACTCCTGGACCAGCGGGTATGAAAGGTGCTATTGCTAAAGCAGAAGAATTATCTGCAGAACATGGCTATTTCCTACCACAACAATTCACGAACCCAGCGAATGCTGTTATTCACCGCCTAACTACAGGCCCTGAAATTGTAGAAGCATTCGATGGCTTAACACTAGATGCATTTGTAGCTGGAGTTGGTACTGGTGGTACTATTACAGGTGCAGGTGCCGTATTAAAAGAAAAGTATCCCAATGTTGAAATTATCGCTGTAGAGCCAAAAGATTCACCTGTTCTTTCTGGTGGTCAACCTGGCCCTCATAAAATTCAAGGGATTGGAGCAGGGTTTGTGCCGACGGTTTTAGATACAGAAATTTATTCGTCTGTATTCCCTGTTGAAAACGAGGTAGCTTTTGAAGTAGCTCGTAAAGTTGCGCGTGAAGAAGGTATTTTATGTGGTATTTCATCAGGCGCTGCGATCTATGCTGCAATTGAAGCTGCAAAACGTTTAGGTAAGGGTTCAAATGTCCTTGCTATTGTGCCTTCGAATGGTGAACGTTATCTATCAACACCTCTCTATCAATTTGAAGACTAATTTAAGTTAATAGAAAAAAGACTCCTTCCTGATAAGGAGTCTTTTTTAGTGCGCTTAGAATTTTATAGAGCCTTATAAAAATATTCGCATCTATGTAATATTCACGTTAAGATGGAATCACATCAAATGATTTAAAAGGGGAAAGCTAACTTGAAGACAATTTTGACGAAAACAGTAGAGATGGATGCAGATTCATTTTTTTATAGTTATAAAAAGCAAACTGAGACACAAGATTCGCATGTCTTTTTAGAAAGTGGACGAGGTGGTCATTTTACAATAGCTGCTTGGGATCCATTAGCAACCGCACAATCAGTAGAGGACGGACTTTTAGTAAATTGGAGAAATGGCAGAAGCGAAGTTTTACCAGGAGAATCTCTTGCATTATTGGAAGAACTCGTGGCGGAATACCAGGTTCCATTTAATAAGGAACTTCCAGTTTTTCAGGGGGGCGCTATTGGATTTGTAACATATGATTATGCGCGCAATATTGAAGTGCTTCCTAATACAGCTAATGACGATCTACAAATACCAAATATTTATTTTTATTTGTTTGATAGCTGGGCAGTACATGATGTGAAACACAATACGGTCACTTTAATGAAGCTAGAAGATTGTGTTGTTGACTTAGAAGAGTGGGCTACTAATTGGCAAACTTCAGCCCTTGATGGACTAGCTACGCGTAAATTTGAAAAGACCAATGCTATAGAAGTAGTCAATGACGAGAGTGAATTGCTTGTGTCATTCGCAGGGACTGACTTTGAGGCGGCGGTGCAGAAAATTCAAAAATATATCGCACAAGGTGATGTGTTTCAAGTCAATTTATCAGTTCGTCAATCTAAAAACTTAAATGCGACAGCGATGGATGTATATGAGGCATTAAGAGCCTTTAATCCGTCACCGTACATGGCTTATATGGAAGCCCCGGATTTTGCGGTTGTTTCTGGATCACCTGAGCTTTTAGTTAAACGCCAGGGTCAAGAATTATCAACAAGACCCATTGCGGGAACGCGTCCAAGAGGGAAATCTGAAGAGGAAGATTTAGCATTAGCTCAGGAATTAATTGACAATGATAAAGAACGCGCAGAGCATGTGATGTTAGTGGATTTAGAGCGTAATGATTTAGGGCGAGTATCAACTTATGGGACAGTAGAAGTAGATGAGTTCATGGTCATTGAACGCTATTCGCATGTTATGCACATTGTATCCAATGTTCGGGGAGAAATAGCGGAAGGCAAAACAAACGCTGATGTTATCCGTGCAATGTTCCCAGGCGGCACTATTACTGGTGCACCAAAAATACGAACAATGGAGATTATCGAAGAATTAGAGCCTGTAAGACGTGGCTTATACACAGGTTCTATTGGCTGGCTCGGCTACACTGGGGACATGGAGTTTAATATTGTGATTCGTACAGCATTTATAAAAGATGGGGTCGCGCATATTCAGGCAGGAGCAGGTATTGTCATTGATTCTGTTCCAGAAAGAGAATATCAGGAATCTTTAAATAAGGCGAAGGCCATGTGGCAGGCAAAGGCAATGGCGGAGGAGCGAGCAAAATGATTTTAATGATCGATAACTATGATTCATTTATTTATAATATCGTACAATATTTGGGCGAATTTGGTCATGAAGTAATAGTAAAACGAAATGATGTATTAACAATAGAGGACATAGAACAACTTGCACCTGATATGATAGTTATTTCACCGGGGCCGTGTAGTCCCAATGAGGCGGGTGAAAGTCTGAATATTATTCGATATTTCGCGGGAAATATTCCAATCTTAGGTGTTTGTCTTGGACATCAGGCTATTGCGCAAGTGTTCGGTGGTCAGGTAATACAGGCTGAGCGCCTTATGCATGGGAAGACATCTCCTGTATTACATGCTGAAGTTGGCTTACATAAAGCTATGCCAAGCCCGTTTCAAGCTACTCGCTATCATTCTCTTATTGTAGAAAAAGAGACGCTACCGACTTGTCTAGAAGTAACCGCTTGGACAGAAGAGGGAGAAATTATGGGGCTTCGTCACAAGGATTATCCAATAGAGGGTGTGCAATATCACCCAGAATCTATTATGACTGAGCAAGGTAAACAACTCCTTCGTCAATTTATAGATATGTACGTAGAAGGAGTTAAATAGATGCAGTGCTGGATGAATGGAAGCTATATGGCAGCCGAAGATTTGCGGATTTCCCCTTTTGACCATGGTTTTTTATATGGTTTGGGCTTCTTTGAAACGTTCCGAACATATGAGGGGCAGATATTTGAATGGGATGCACATATGAAAAGATTACAGCAGGCTTTATCACAATATCGCATTCATTTAACCTATCCTGAAAGTGTATTATTTGAAGTTGTGCAACAATTAAATCAGCAAGCTGGTGGTCAGGATGGCTATTTCCGTCTTAATGTTTCAGCAGGTGAACATAGTATTGGTTTGCAGCCAACAGAATACACGCAACCCAATATCATTATCTTTCGTAAAGAATTACTGGATACACCTCGTGGAACTGAAAAGACAGCTCAGTGGCTTACTACCCCACGTAATTCACCTGAACAAGGGGTGCGCGTCAAATCACATCATTATGGCAACAATGTGCTTGGTCGTTTCGAGCTGCCGTCATTGGCACAGCAAGAAGGTTTCTTTTTAACGGAAGCGGGCTATGTTGCAGAAGGTGTGACCTCAAATGTTTTTTGGGTAAAAAATGATATACTATATACGCCTTCCTTGGAAACAGGCATACTACCTGGTATTGTTCGAGCTTGGGTTATAAAGAAAGCTGATGCTCTTGGTCTTGAAGTAAGAGAAGGCTTTTATACGAAGGAAGATTTACGACAAAGTACGGAATGCTTTATTACCAATTCTGTGCAGGAGCTTGTACCGATAATTCATATAGAGAACCAGCAATTATTGGGTAATAAAGGACCTGTATATACGCGTTTACATGATGCATTTGCTCAAGAAGTGGAGCAACGATAGAGGGAGCGTTTGTATGCTAGATAAATATATGAAGCCATTAACGATTAATGGTATTACATTAGACTTTACAAAAGAAACGTTTGTAATGGGTATTTTAAATGTTACACCAGACTCCTTTTCTGATGGAGGGAAGTTCAACAGTGTTGAAGCTGCGGTAGCTCAAGCGAAAAAAATGGTGGCCGATGGTGCTAAAATTATCGATGTAGGCGGAGAGTCTACACGTCCTGGTTATGAGCGTATTTCAGATGAAGATGAAATTACACGTATTGTACCTGTTATACAAGCATTATTGAAAGAAGTAGATGCGATTATTTCAGTTGATACGTATAAAGCAAACGTAGCGCAAGCTGCCATTGAGGCGGGGGCGCATATGATAAATGATATTTGGGGAGCAAAAGCTGAACCGGAAATTGCAAAGGTTGCAGCTGATTTAGATGTTCCAATAATTTTAATGCACAATCGTGAAAATATGGATTATGGTGTTGATTTTTGGTCAACGGCGAAAGCGGATTTAGATGAAAGTATTGCTATCGCACATCAAGCGGGGGTTCCTGATCGTCATATTATCCTAGATCCTGGTATCGGCTTTGCTAAAAACACTGAGCAGAATATAGCCATGATGCAACATCTAAAGGATTTAGTGGGAATGGGCTATCCTGTGCTTTTAGCAACATCTCGTAAATCCATGATCGGCAATGTTTTGAAGCTGCCAGTTGATGAACGTCTTGAAGGTACGGGAGCAACGGTAGTTTATGGAATTGAAAAGGGCTGTCATATGATACGCGTTCATGATGTAAAGGAAATGGCACGTGCAGCGCATATGGCTGATGTGCTAGTAGGCAAACGACTGTATAAGGAGGAGGCATAATGGATTATATTCATTTAAAAGATATGCAGTTTTATGGTTACCATGGTGTATTAGCGGCAGAAACAACTCTTGGTCAACGTTTTCGAGCAAATGTTTCACTGGCTGTAGATATGACAAAGGCTGGAGAAACGGATGACCTCGCTTATACGGTAAATTATGCAGAGGTCTATGCTTTATGTCGTGATATTGTAGAAGGAGAACCTTTTAAGCTTATTGAGTCACTTGTTGTGAAAATAGCAAACATGATTTTAACAACATACCCTGAAAAAATAAAGGGCGTTCGTGTAGAGTTGATTAAGCCAGACCCACCAATACATGGCTATTACAAAGAAGTGTCTGTTGAAGTAACGAGAGGTGATTTTTAATGAAGGATGTCTATTTATCAATAGGTACAAATATAGGTGAGAGATATGAAAATCTTCAACAAGCTGTTGCTCTTTTAAGAGAAAAGGAGAACATTGAGGTTGTACGTGTTTCATCTGTTTATGAAACAGCAGCAGTAGGCTATACAGATCAGGCAGACTTTTTGAATATTGCTGTTCATCTCAAAACTGATGCATCATCTACTGAAATGCTGAAGATTTGCCAATCGATTGAACAAGAGTTAGGGCGTGTGCGAGAATTTCGTTGGGGTCCACGAATCATCGACCTTGACATATTACTTTACAATCAAGAAAATATTGAAACAGAGAATCTACTTGTTCCTCATCCAAGAATGTATGAGCGAGCTTTCGTCTTAGTGCCACTCGTAGAGATTACCCCAGCACCTTTCGGAGATCAGCTACAACAAGCACATCATTTATTGCAACAGATGGACCGTGAGAGTGAAGGTATAAACTTGTGGCAGCCGACTAACGAACCGCTTATAGTGAGTTAGGTAGGCGCTTTATATAATTTTAAATTAAGGATAAATAGGTACATGCCTATATAGGAGGAAGACAACGTTGAGTCAAACAACAGAGAAGCCCTTTCAAATTGGCGATATTGTCATGGACAACCGTGTTGTATTAGCTCCAATGGCAGGGATTTGTAATTCTGCTTTCCGATTAACCGTTAAGGAGTTCGGAGCAGGGCTTGTATATGCTGAAATGATTAGTGATAAGGGTATTGTTCAAAAAAACGAAAAAACATTAGGTATGCTTTATATCGATGAACGTGAAAATCCTCTGTCACTACAAATTTTTGGTGGAGATAAAGAAACATTAGTAGAGGCAGCTAAGTATGTAGATCAAAATACAAACGCTGATATTATAGATATTAATATGGGGTGCCCTGTTAATAAAATCATTAAATGTGAAGCGGGAGCTCGTTTGCTTTTAGATCCTAATAAAGTGTATGAAATGGTAGCAGCTGTGGTGGATGCAGTGAAAAAGCCTATTAGCGTAAAAATGCGAATTGGTTGGGATGATGAGCATATCTTCGCTATTGAAAATGCCCGGGCTGTTGAACGTGCCGGTGCATCAGCGGTAGCGGTTCATGGTCGTACACGTGTACAAATGTACGAAGGGAAGGCGAATTGGGATATCATTCGTCAGGTAAAGGAAAACGTGAAAATCCCTGTTCTTGGTAATGGTGATGTAGAAACGCCACAGGACGCTAAACGTATGCTAGAAACTACAGGTGTAGATGCAGTGATGATTGGTCGTGCCGCTTTGGGTAACCCATGGATGATTTATCGTACAGTTCAATATCTAGAAACTGGTGAATTAAAGGAAGAACCGAGTGTACGTGAAAAAATGGACGTCTGTCTACTTCATTTTGAACGTCTGCTCCAATTAAAAGGAGAAGGTATAGCAGTTCGTGAAATGCGTAAGCATGCTTCTTGGTATTTGAAGGGAATTAGAGGTAATGGTAAAGCACGTAACGCTATTAACCAAACTGAAACGGCAGCAGAGCTTCGCGCGTTATTAAATGGCCTTGTTCAAGAGTATGAAGAATCCGAGTCCAATCTCATGATCCCTGAAGCAAAAGAATTAATTATTTAAGATAAAGATACCGTGAGCGTCTCAAGTTTTGCCAGAGACGCTTTTTTTTGCGCGCTTTAATTTTTAGAATTATTAATTATCTTATCTTGTATTGAAAATAAACTGAAACAGATGATTACAGCATTAAAATTGTGTACAATAGAAATATTATGGACGTAAACGCTATTTATTTAAGGAGTGAAACAAGTGTCAAACATAGAAGAATTAAATGACCAGCTTTTGGTGAGACGCCAAAAAATGACAACTATATTAGAGAACGGACAAGATCCATTTGGTAGCCGTTTCGAACGTACGCATTTGTCAACAGAAGTAAAGGAACAATTTGCAGATCAAACAAAAGAGCAACTAGAAGAAAATCTGCAAGAGGTTATTATTGCGGGTCGTATAATGACGAAGCGCGGTAAAGGAAAAGCTGGCTTTGCACATATTCAAGATTTGGGTGGCCAAATTCAAATCTACGTTCGTCAAGACCATGTAGGTGAAGAAGCGTATGAATTATTTAAACAAGCTGATTTGGGAGATATCGTAGGTATCCGAGGAAATGTATTCCGTACACAGGTTGGCGAGCTTTCAGTAAAGGCAGAGGAATTCACATTCCTTACAAAGGCGCTACGTCCTATGCCAGAGAAGTTCCATGGTTTACAGGATGTTGAACAACGTTATCGTCAACGCTACTTAGATCTTATGACGAATGAAGAAAGCAAATTAACATTTATAGCACGTTCTAAAATTATCCGTGCTATCCGCAACTATCTTGATAACTCTGGATATTTAGAAGTAGAAACACCAATGCTTCATACAATTGCTGGTGGTGCGGCTGCTCGTCCATTTATTACTCATCATAATGCACTTGATATGGAATTATATATGCGAATCGCAATCGAACTGCATTTAAAACGCTTAATTGTGGGCGGTTTAGAAAAGGTTTATGAGATCGGGCGTGTATTCCGAAACGAAGGGATCTCTACACGACATAACCCTGAGTTTACAATGATTGAGCTCTATGAAGCATACGCTGACTATCAAGATATCATGTCTCTTACTGAAAACCTTATAGCTCACGTTGCTCAAGAAGTTCTTGGAACGACTACAGTTCAATATGGAGAAGATGAAATTAACCTAGCAGTGGGCTGGAAACGAGTTCACATGGTTGATGCCGTAAAAGAAGCAACTGGTGTAGACTTCTGGCAGCCGATGACAAAGGAGCAAGCTCAGGCTCTTGCAAAAGAACATGGAGTAGAAGTGAAAGATGTTCATGAAGTAGGCCATATTATCAATGAATTCTTTGAGCAAAAAATAGAAGAAACACTTGTACAACCTACATTTGTATATGGTCACCCAGTGGAAATCTCCCCTCTTGCAAAGAAAAATCCAGAGGACGAGCGTTTCACAGATCGCTTTGAGCTATTTATTGTTCGTCGTGAGCATGCAAATGCCTTCACAGAATTAAATGACCCAATCGATCAACGTCAGCGCTTTGAAGCACAGTTAGCAGAGAAAGCGGCTGGTAATGATGAGGCGCATGAAATGGACAATGATTTCATTGAAGCTTTAGAATATGGTATGCCTCCAACTGGTGGACTAGGTATCGGTATTGACCGATTAATCATGCTATTAACAAACTCACCTTCCATTCGTGATGTATTATTATTCCCGACAATGCGTCATATTACCAAATAGTCGTAGCATCTTTTCTAACAGTAAGATAAGAATAGAATGAAGAGGAGAATTTGCTGGATAAGGCAATTCTCCTCTTTTTTGTATTAAAAAAATTAAGTTGTTTAAACGTGGATTATATTTAGGTTATACTTTTATAGTTCTATGTTTTATAAACGACAGTAGATAAAAAAGAAGTATTTTTATTGGGGGCATATAATGAATTACAAAATTATTAACAAACAAGTATTTGAACAGGCTCAATTACGTTCTGTATCAGATGTTCCATTTACAGAAGAAGAACTTGAGCATGGAATGAAATTAGTAGTTGCCAAAAAAGACGAGAATCTTACTTTATATTTAGTAGAGATCGACGGACATAAGAAGTTTGATGTTCGCTGGGATGATTCTTCTGAAATTTTTAGTGGCTGGTATTCCGCATGGGATAATTTCCTGTGGTGCTTAAATATAGTTGATCCACAAGATGATGGCTTAAAGTAGTAGAGCGAAGCTTGAATAGCAAACGATGAGGTTTATAGTTGAGTAAGCAGGAGAAAATGAAGCAGATGCTTTTAACTCCTGCTTCTATGTTTTAGTTTTTAATTAGTTGAGTTTTAAAAGAAAGCAATGTATAGTAAAACAAATCATTTAAGTTAGAACAGAGAATGATATAAAATCTACATTCTCATAAGTGTATGAAATAGCTTACTAAAGCGCGTTTTTTCAATAATATCGTTTTCTATGAAAAAAACACTTGCGAAGTAATTGCGAACATGATAAATTATTACTTGTCGTTAAAACGACGTAAGAACAACAACATTATAAAGAATCAATAAACGAAAAAAGTTGTTGACACTAAAATGTAGTTGTGATATGATTTAAAAGTTGTCTCTCGTAAATGAAAAAACTTTTTTGAAAAAAGTTGTTGACGGTGATAACTGAATATGTTATAATTTAAGAGTTGCTATCAAAAACTTAGCGACAAAATGAACCTTGAAAACT
>NZ_JSZM01000018.1:0-62043 GCF_000801965.1 Lysinibacillus sp. A1 | reverse complement strand
TTTTGTCCCAGCCTCTTTTTAAATGATCGTTAAAATATCCTTCGGTTCCTGTAAAACATAATCTGCCTCTTCGTACCCCTTAGTCGTTTTGGCCCCCCACAAAGCTAGAGCAAATTTGGCTCCTGCTTGTTTGGCGCATTGCAAATCATATACCGAATCCCCAATATAAATAGCATTCTCAGGGGCTACCTGCAATAATTCCAGACAGGCTAAAAGAGGCTCTGGGTGAGGTTTATGTTGCTCCGTATCACTGGCACTAATGATGTGCGTGAAATAATTACTTAACCCAAAAGGATCAAACTCATCTGTTACTTCTTGTCTTGTTTTCGATGTAACAATGCCGAGCTGTATGGGTTTACTTGCTAAAGATTGGATGACCGCTTCTAATTTTGGAAAGACCGAAACCTCCTGTGAAAAATCAAGAACAGCTGTAGACCATTTTTGATGAACTGTCTCTATATTATCAACGTTAAGCTGTTGTAATGTGTCCTTCCCTGGAATGCCTAGGGCAAACCTTAATTCATCCAAAGCATACTCTTTTGCTGTTTCCTCACGCAATGTCCTTTGCAGCGACTGTAAAATCGCTTGTTCTGTATCCAAAATTGTCCCATCTACATCAAAAATAATCGCCTGTAGCATAACCATTCCGCCTTCCCTATACATGATTGCCGTTGACAAACATACATAATTGATGGTACTTGTCCTCATCATAATCTTTCTGACCACGTATATACTTCTCTTTTAAATTATAAAAACAAATGTCAAGATATTCCTTATTATGATGCTGCTTGAAAGGTGTTTTTGCCTCGACTGCCCCCAACGCCTCAAAGTATTTATTCATCTTTTCAAATGTTCTAATTTGATAGCCACGCTTCTTCATTTCAGCAATGACCATTTCCGTATAAATAAACAAGTCGTCTTTAGGATATTCGTATATATAATTAATGAGTATATGCTTATCCTCCTTGGCAAATATACTGTTTAATTCTCGCCATTGTGAAAGTAGCTGCCCTTTTGGTAGGAAGGCTATTAAATCTACATGCCATAATCTCACGCTCTCTCCCCTTTCTATTATTCACCCAATCATGTAAAATATTCCATATTAATAAAACACAAATGGAGGTATATTACTATGGAAATAAAAATTGCCACACTTGATGCCATTCCACAAATCGAGGTGTTATACCAAGAGCTCTTTTTAGAAATGTCCATTCTACAACCTAAATATATCAGACCTACTAAACAAGATGTCAATTTTATTCGCTTTACAATTATCGAGGAAGATTCCGATATTTTAATCGCTGAAAAAGATCAAGAAATCGTAGGGTTTTTATTACTAAAGGAAATGACGACCCCTCGTTATACATGCATGGTTGAATACAAATACGCTTTTATTATTGATGTCATTGTTGGCAAGCGATATCAAAGTAAAGGAATTGGAACGGCCCTACTGCTAGAAGCGAAGAAATGGGCTGATACGCGCAAATTGGATTATTTGGAGTTGAACGTTCTGTCTGGAAATAAAGGAGCTATCGCTTTATATGGAAAACTTGGGTTTCAGGATATGAACCATACGATGCGCTTTGAGTTGTAGAGTACTCTCAAGCAATGAAAAACTTGCGCTCAGCCCTTCTGATGCATATAATCAAAAAGTCGCCTATATGATAGGGCGACTTTTTTGATGTTTATTTCGTTTTATGGCATCGGCTCATACATACGTTCGCTCAAAGAACCTATTACCCATTGATTATTTCTCTTCGTGATTAAAATCTGCTGAGAAATTTCATTAGATTGATTAGGTAAACTCTCACTACGATAGATATACATATTTGTTTCTTTTGGATAATAATAATTATAACTTGTTGTATATGGAGATAAATCTGTATAGGTTACATTTCTCATAATAATTAAATTAATCATTTCATCAGTAAAATATGGCTTTAAGTATTGTCTTTTTTGCGCGACATTCGACAAATTCTTCACTTTGTTAATCGCCTCATCTAGCAGCTTATAGCCATCCCGATAAAACAGTGGTTGTGCATAAACAACGAACCTATTTTGCTCTGAAGAGGAACTAGCCATCCGAGCTTTTTTATCCCAATACGTACTATGCCCTAATGCATCACCAATAAATCTAATGGGTAAAAAAATGCTGCCATTTTCTAAAAGTAATGAGACATCCATTTGAATTTGCTCATTATTGACTTTTAATACCTTTGAGCCAAGTGTCATTTTCATCACCGTCTTGTCAGTGATGACCGTAGCCGTTTTTGTAGTGTTATCCCAATTTACCTTAGCTTTTAGCTTTTCACCTACAGCTCGTATAGGCAGTACCTTGGACAGTACCTACCTGTAATAAAACGACCAGCGCCAGTAAACCACTCACTAATTTTTTCATGATTCCCACTCTTTCATCTAGTCATTATCCATGTCTAAAATATCATATTTTTACTAAATTTAATAGTTTTATTAAATTCCGTTAAATCTTTCTAGGATTGTAATAGAAAAAAATAGACAAAGTCCTATTCAAGACTTTGTCTATTTTTTGAGCTGATTTCAGCCTGTATCACTTGTCTATATTAATTTACTTTCTTTCAGTAAGTCATAAATAATCGTATCTTTTGTTTTGTGAATTCCTAATTTACCAATTTGTTTTAAAATAAATGGCGCATCAATATCTGTTAATTTTTTGCCATCTAATAAGCGAGCAGTTGAAGCTAATAATGTGCGAACATCAAAAGAAGAGGCGAATACTTCTGGAACTCCACGATCAATATTTAATAATTGATAGACTGCCTCCATCGCAGTTCTTACTGAATATTCAGTAGTAAAAACGGTATCTCTTACAGTTTCACTAAAGTTGCCAATGAAGGCTAAATTAGCAGACCCTTCTGGCACAACTAGTGGACGATCCCCCATGGCTCTTGGCATGAAATAAGAGGTGATATAAGGCATATAGCACGGAATCGTATTACAGGAATTTTCGGCGATGTCTGGAATTTCATCAACCGGTACACCCATATGGTAGAGCCACTCTTGTGCTATCTCAATACCTGAACATTCCGTAATGCTTTTTTTAATAAAATCACCTGGTTTATTTGATAGTAAACCATAAATCCAAACGACTAATTGGTCTTTTGGTTGATGCTTAAAGTGAGGTTGTCGGTTTAACGTATAGCTTAGCATCCAATTAGAATCTGTAGCTGTGACAATACCTCCAGTCACTACTTTGCCTGCATACGGGTCTCTTTTACTAATTTTTTCAATATAAGGTGCCACTCGATCGTCTAAAGTTGTTAGGGTGGCGGAAACAAACCAGCTTTCCTCTGGAAGATTATCACAGAACTTTTCTGGTCGTCCAAAGTCAGTATCCTGGGCAGCGATGTTTTTCCACAGTGACCAGCTTCCACCTAATTCTTTATTGACAGGGGCTGGTGTATAATTATCCCCGTATGTTGTACTCTCTGTGATACTACCATTTGTCACAAATACCAATTCATTTTCTGTAAGTTCAATATTCTTTTTCTCACCATTTTTTCTTAAAACTAATGTATGAGCTACTTTTTTGTCGCCCACTTTATCGACCAAAACATTCTCCACTACCGTATTATATTGAAAATCAACATCATGACCTTCTAAATATTTTATCATCGGCAGCACTAACGATTCATACTGGTTATATTTCGTAAATTTCAATGCTGATAGATCTGGTAATCCACCAATATGGTGAATGAAACGCATAATATAACGGCGCATTTCCATTGCTGAATGCCATTTTTCAAACGCAAACATAGTGGACCAATACAGCCAAAAGTTCGATTCAAAGAATTCCTCTGAGAAAACATCTGTAATTTTTTTATCCTCTAGCTTTTCCTCAGGTGTAAAGAATAATTTAATCATTTCCTCGGATGACTGATCCGATAAGGTGAATTTGCCATCATCCTCAAGTCTTTGACCTCTATCTTTTATTAAACGACATTTTGAATAATTGGGGTCCTCTTTGTTTAACCAATAAAATTCATCTAACACAGAAGCATTGTCTACCTCTAATGAAGGAATGGAACGGAATAAATCCCATAGGCATTCAAAATGATCTTCCATTTCTCGACCACCGCGAATAATAAATCCTCTCGTCGGATTAAGTATGCCATCAAGACTACCTCCTGAAATATCTAACTCTTCCAGAATATGAATATTTTCACCTTTCATTTGGCCATCACGAATTAAAAAACATGCTGCTGACAGCGAGGCTAGGCCCGAACCAATGAGATAAGCAGATTTTTTATCTACTCCCTCCGGTTTTTTAGGACGTGCGAAAGCTTCATAGTTACCATTGCTGTAATACATATTACCGCCTCCATATTTATTATTCCAATATAGAATAACATGAATTACCACAGAAATGGTAAAAGGAGAGAATGATTAACAAAATATTCAAATTCAAAAGAAAGCACTCCATTCATAGTCCCCTATAATTGGACATAACAGTCGGTTGTATTTTTATAAGTGGATGATGAAGTACAAAAAATTACGATCTACGCCTAGATCAATGCCTTAAAAAGGAAAATGGAATACAATTATTGGATGTACAAATTGCATAAATATTATATTAAAAAAATCATTCGTCACATAAATTTTGATTCTCCTTAGTTAAAACTTCCTTTTATGTTTACCAAATTTTTCATTACCTCTTTTAAAATTACCTGTCAATTTCGCTAATAATAATTGAACTTCTATTGTCTGTTGTTCCGCTTCATGTATTTTTGCTAAAAGACGCTCTGCCTCTTTTTCCTTAACCACTTTAATTTGTTTCCCCTCGTAATAAATAGCGACAGTCCCTTTTTTCATAATTTGATACGTAAATGGCTCCTCGCTTAATCGATTTCGTTTATCAATTCCGCTCACTTTTTTCAACTCCCGTCCTCATTATTGTCCACATCCATAAAATATTTTTGACGTGTTGTTATTTTTCACATCACCAACATCTGTATGTTTCTACGGTTCTGCAGTAATACTAATAAAGATTAGATTAGTTAGTAATGAAAGGGTAAAAGATGATTTTACATTTATTTTTAGTTTTTCTAATTCCTTGGACGATTTGTCTCATGCATCTATACAAAAAAGATAAAGTATTGCTTTTTTTAGTGGCTCCATTTTTTAGCGTCGTTGCTTATCTCATGAATGCTCTCGGCTTTTATTTCGATTTTTGGGAGGTGCTACCTTTTCCCGAACAAAAAAGCTTCGCTTCACTACCTTTTGATGTTGGCATATACCCTGTCTTATCCTGCTACTGTATCTATTCCATAAAAAAAACGAACAAACCTTTTTTGGTTCTTCTATTAATGACTTTGCTCACCACTTTTTTAGAAGGGATATTTGTTTTCTTTGATAGGGTCATCTACCAAAACGGATGGAATATTTATTTTACCTTTTTCTCCTATTTGCTCCCTTATTTATTTTTGTATGGGTATTATAGATTTTTACTGAAAATACGCGTCCTCCAATAACTATTTTTTTTGCTAAAAAATAATTTTTCTTCAATATAGTTTTAATTTCTACTGAAGAGGCAATCAACTAGATATACTAAGTGAACGCTTCATATATATAGTAGTAGTTAAGCTAAACTAGTTTAACAACCTCCTGATTTGTTACTTAGGGTCACTTCTAACCAAAGTGACCCTTCATATGTTTAATAGGACTTACATAAGTTATTAGGAAGATTGAGTAAACGTAAAATTTACAATATATCAAAACATTTTCCTCCCTATTTTCGTTTTCAAATTAAAAAGGAGGAACTGTTCCATGATGAGTATGCTAAATGTGGGAAGCATAGTCCTTGGATTAATGGCCATATCGTTACCCATTGCTAGTCTTTCAGCAACTTCGAAACAAATTCAACATTATTGATTAACGATACGCATATTAAGTCTAAGTGCTTGTGCTATTTCGATTAGTTCCAATTAATTTATAATGTCCATCTTGTGAAGATTAAGGATTGAAGTGCTCTTATCAAGAAGTTCCATACTGGCTCCTATTCTTATTAGTAAGTACGATTCTATTAAATATCCTCATTCTTATTTTTAAACGAAATGAAGTATAAGACCGAATACGTAGTAACGCTGTTGTGAGGCTACTATGTATTTCGTATGATTTCCCCTCTCGACATTTTTTATAAATTCAAATAGTTTTTATAAAAGGAGGTTGGCGAATGTCAAAAATACCCATTTATATAAAGCTGCTCATTGGGATTGGGATGATTATTATCCTTACCTCACTGTTTCTGTTAAAGGATCATCCTTATTATGTATGGCTAAGATGGACAGGCAATATTTTATTGATCGTCGGTATTGTACGGATTCCTTTTACACAGAAAACTGATAAAAAACAAGTCAATACTCGATAAACCACTTGGACTCTCAGGTAAATTTCCACATAAATAAATCCTTTTATTTCTAAGTCTTTTCCTTTATTATCAATAAGGGCACCCTAAAATAAAGAGATAGAGGTGCTGACATGTTTGGTATTATTAATTATGAAATGTTTTTATTAACAGGAATTTTATTAAATCTAGTTCCTGGCGCAGACACTATGTATATTATTGGGCGAAGTATTGCCCAAGGAAAAAGAGCGGGTGTATATTCTGTTTTTGGAATTATTACTGGCTCCCTAATTCATACGTTATTGGTTTCTTTTGGTCTATCACTCATTCTGACAAAATCAATTATATTATTTACAATCATTAAGGTAATGGGTGTTATATACCTCGCTTATTTAGGAATAAAGATGATACGCGATCAGTCAACGATCGGTTTTGAGTCATCTACAGGGACACTAAACTTAAGAAACATTTATATACAGGGCCTATTTACAAGTTTGACGAATCCAAAGGTTTCCTTATTTTTCATTGCGTTTCTCCCGCAATTTATTGATGTTCACGCATCTGGGCCCATTCCATTCCTCCTTTTAGGCCTTACTTTTACAGCAACTGGACTTGTCTGGTGTTTAGTTGTTGCTTACTTCTCCTCGTATATGACGACAAAATTACGAGGCAATCAAAAGTTTGGACGCCTTCTAAATAAGGCGACAGGAATACTATTTATTGATATAGGCTTCCAATTGCTGCAAACAAAAGCTCCACATTAATACGGAATTTTACAATTATGCCCCCCACGAACAGCTCCTTTCATTTTGAAGGGGCTGTTTGACTATAAATTAGGCAAATATCAAAAGAAATGATGCAAATGAGACAAGCAAATTGATCATTTATAAAGTTTACTTCATAATTCTGTGTTGATAGGCAGAATCTTTTCTTCTACAATCAGGCTAGAATGTTGAAGAACATTCTTTTAAGAAAAATTTTCAAAGGGAGTGTAAAATTGGACCTATTACTTTGGATAACTATTGGTTTCATACTAATTGGATTTGTAGTTCTCACTTCTATGAAAAAAGGGATGGAAAGAAAGATCACTTTTATAAAAGAAAATAGGGAAAACGAGGAAAACTCATCAAAAGCTACATCCGTAATTTGGTGGATATGGTGTTCCACTGCTTGGGGGATAGTGAGTATGTTTCTTGTTGTTTGGTGGTTGCATAATCATTTTAGATGAACCGCAAAAAGCCATCCCCTCCACAAGCGGAGAGAATGACTTTCCTTCATAATCATAAATCGCAATACTACAGATTACAGCTTTGCCCAACGTTCCTCTAACCAATCCATAAATTGTACACCTTTGTCGCCTTCATACGCATCAAAGACATCTAAACGCATCCGTTTTAGTTTATCCGCAAAATCTGCCACTGTATGGTCCTTCGGCAAGCTCTTTTTAACTCGCAGGAAAATTTTGTCTGTTCCTTTGATAATATCAAAACGTGCCGGTGATGGCTTCTCTACGTCCGCGCCAAGCGCCGCAAGCGCTTCATAGGCTGCTACTTGCACCTTGTAGACAGTATCATGCTGCATACGATTAATTAATAAATCTATAATTTTGTCATGTTGATAAGCCGATAACTTTTCGACTGCGTCTAAACGCTCTCGCCAGCTAGATGTATAATTGGCCTGTTTTTTTAATGCTTCATACTGCTCGGGTAATGCTGTTTCAAACTGTTTCAAGTAATTGCACCTCTTTTTTTAACTAGAGGAAAAATAAATTCTTTTTCTTCTGCTTCACTTATTATACGTTGTCTTGGTGAAAATAGCGATGATTCGTTGATAAGGACAAATACCATTAAGGGGTCACTACCTTCTGTAAAAAGGATTAGCGCTCGTTTTCATTTGACCGAGCGCTATTGGACCTTCTGCTTTTTTATTTACCTATCCCCCTATTCTTCTTGTTATTATTAACATAAAGTTATAAAATCAGATGAAAAAGAAGGTCTTTTGATGTTAGAAAAATTAAATGTATTTCTCCAAAAATACATTGCGATCTTGACACCATTAAGTTTAATTTTAGGTGTATTATTAGAAAGCATAGGACAAAGCTTATTATTCCTCGTATCATGGCTATTTGCATTCATGACATTTTCAGGAAGCTTACATATGAAATTTAAAGATGTAAAAATCTTTGTGAAGCATCCCGGACTTATTATCTTCTCCATTATTTTTCTTCACCTATTAATGCCGTTATGGGCGTATTTCTTATCTACTGTTATCTTTGATGACCATTTGTTAACGGTCGGATTTGTTTTAGCGGTTGCACTTCCAACAGGTGTTACAAGTGTTATTTGGATCAATATTTGCAAAGGAAACTTACCGTTAGGCTTATCGATCATTTTAATCGATACGCTCCTTTCTCCATTCATTCTCCCTTTCATTCTCTTCTTTGTGTCTGGTGAAAAAATTGAATTAGACGTTCTCTCGCTTATACTTAACTTACTCTTAATGATTGTCTTACCGACGATTGTAGGTATATTGGTGAATGAATGGTCAAAGGGAAAAATACCAAAGAAAATGGGAAAGAAGCTTGCGCCTTTTTCAAAGCTATGTTTATTTGCTGTTATTTTAATTAATAGCAGTGCGATCGCTCCATACTTGAAAGATTTTAATCTACACCTATTGTTCGTTATATTATTAGTGTTTCTGATTGCTGTTTCAGGCTATGTCTTCGCCTTTTTGATTGGTCGCTATCTGCTAAAAGACTATTCACATATGGCTACCTTTGTCTATACTGGAGGTATGAGAAATATTGCCGTTGGGGTCATTGTGGCCACAACATACTTCCCAGGTAAAGTAGCAATGCCTGTCGTGTTTGGTATGTTATTTCAACAAGTGCTTGCTTCAATTTTTAGTAAAATGGTGATAAAAAGTACCACTGTGATGGCTGACAATCAAGTTTCACATTAGGTGGTGTTTTCATGAAAAAAGACATGATCAAAGTTATTACTGTTTATGGGATAGAGCTATTTTAATTTTATTAGTGCCACTCCTCTTTTATTGTTTTTAGAGTGTATCGAGCTTCATTTGCCAATCTAATTTTTAGGGGGGATGTTATGACTGTTAAAAATAGGAATTTCATTTGTTTCATTAGTGGCTTAGCATTATTTTTAGTAGGAGCCTATAAAATCTTTACCGATCACTTGGAAGCTATGTCCCTACTGGTAGCTTATATATTCTTCGTTTGTGGATTCATAGGGTCTGTTTTTAGTATTCTATCTTTATTTAGAACAGCTCGAAATTAGCGTGGCTATTCTATGAAATCATAGACTTTTCCCTTATACTGATAAAAATACATGAATAGGATGGTGTGATCTAGATGATGTATGCTCCATTATTTGAACAGGACGTTCCAGCACTTCTTCTTCCTTAACGGTAGAAGCGCTTTTTCTCCGTTAAGGACATAGGTAACTATGAAAACGGAGGAAAAAACATGAGAAAAAAACTAATCGGCGCCTTCTTTTTATCGCTTGCGGCGAGCATTTGGGGCGCTATGTATGTAGTTGTCAAAGTGGTGGTGGAGGTCGTGCCACCGTTAGAGCTTGTTTGGATTCGTTATGTAATTGCCGTCTTTACACTTGGTTTGATTGGCATTATGACGAAACAATCTTGGAAAATCGCCAAAAAGGATTGGCTCCTTATTTTTCTTGTCGGTCTGATCGGCAATACGATTTCGATTGTTACTCAAGAAATGGGCACCCTGCTTTCCACTGCACAAATGGGTGCGATTATTACGGCTACAACACCTGCTTTTATGGTTGTCTTTGCACGTGTCCTATTAAAGGAAGACATAACCATCAAAAAGTGCTTGTCTATTATCCTAGCAACAATTGGTGTTGGTGTCATTGTGGGCCATGGCGGAATTGATAGTACCCAACAATTAGGTGGACTCTACTTATTGCTTGCCGCCTTAACATGGGCATTGATGTCTGTTCTAGTAAAAAAAGTTCCAAGTCATTACTCTCAAATAGTGGTGACAACCTATTCTTCCTTCATTGCCGTTATCCTATTGACGCCTTTTGTCATTCCAAGGTTAAATGAGATGAATCTATCCATTGTTGTGCAGCCAACGATTTCAGGTGGCTTGCTCTATTTAGGTATTGTTTCAACTGCTGGTGGTTTTTTATTGTGGAATAAAGGGCTTCAACTAATGAATGCTTCTAGTGGGGGCTTATTTTTCTTCTTTCAGCCCGTTGTCGGTACATTTTTAGGCTGGCTCCTTTTAGGGGAGACGATTGGTCTTTCATTTTGGTTGGGCTCGCTTTTCATTTTTAGCGGTGTATTTATGGTCATTCGAGAAGAGTAAAAGAATGTGCGTTTCTATCTTGTATAGAGGCGCACTTTTTTAATTCAGCTACTGGCGGTTATGCCGTTATTTGTAGTCATGTTCCTACAGCTCGCCTCATATATTGCAACAGTTTAAAGGAGCTGATGATTTGATTCCCCTTTTAGATTCCATTAAGGAACTATCATTTCTAGCCATACTTATTTCCAGTATGGTGTATCGCAGACATCTTAAATTAACGAAATGGAAAAGAAAACTAACGATTGGTGAGTGGACAATGTATATCGCCACTTCCACCGCACTTCCTGTTTATGCCGTACTTTATTTTGCTTTTCTATTGGGAACAAAATAGAGGGAAAAATAATACTATTTAACCTTAAAGACTTCATTTTAGGAGGGTTATTTTATGTTTCAAACAGTAGAGCATTTTTTACAATCTTGGACATTTGAAGCTACTGCTACGCAAAATTTACTCCACCAGCTTACCGATGAATCGCTTCATCAAGCAATAACGGCTGAACATTGGACTTTAGGACGTATTGCTTGGCATACTGTCACAGCTATTCGAATTATTTCCGCCAATACCGATCTAACCTTTGAGGCACCAGCAGAGGATTATCCTGTTCCCACTTCCGCTCAATTGATTGCAGATAGTTATCATCAAGCGAGTAATGCCTTTATTGAAGCAGTAAAAACACAATGGACAGACCAGACCATGAATGAAATGATTGATTTTATTGGTCAATCCATCCCTAACGGCTCTCTTTTATTATTTCTATTGCAACATCAAAGTCATCATCGTGGACAAATAACTGTGCTCATGCGACAAGCCGGCTTACCTGTTCCAGGCATTTACGGTCCCGCCAAAGAGGAATGGGCACAGTTCGGGTTGCAAGCCCCCCAAATGTAAATGAAGCTAAGACAGACACAATATTCAAAGCGAGGTTGCCCATTAAAGGACAACCTCTTTTTTGAGCGCTTATTTAAGAGTAGCTAACCAATTATTTGTGTCTGCAATGGTTGGGTTTGCTAAATAATGGCCACCTTCAATTTGCATTGTTTGACCCGTCATAAATTTTGATTCGTCCGAGGCTAAAAATACCACTGCGTGACCGATATCATCTGCTTCACCATGGTATGGTAGGGCATTGAATTTAGAATAGATTGCTAGCAATTCATCTGGCATATTATTTTTTGCTGCTGGTGTTAAAATGAGACCTGGTGCGACCGCATTACAGCGAATTTTATCTTTGCCATATTGAGTGGCAATGTTTTTAGTCATATTGACCACTCCTGCCTTTGTAGCACCATAGGCTGTACGGATTTGGTCACTAGCGAATGCAGCCATGGAAGCTGTGTTAATAATAGAGCCCCCTCCTGCCTTTTGCATATGTGGTATGGCAAAGCGACTTCCAAGTAAAATGGATTTTAAGTTCACATTGACTAAACGATCCCATTCATCTAAGTCGATATTCACCACATCTAAATCCTTCTGCAAGTTTGTTAAACCAACATTGTTAAACAATACAGTTAATGTACCGTATTGTTCCACCGTGAAGTTCACTGCCGCTTCAATTGAAGAAGCATCCCCTGCATCAAGGAAAATCGCTGAAGCCTCGTAACCTTCTTTCACTAAAGAATGTGCCGCTTCTTGAGCACCCTCTATATTGAAATCAGCAATAACCACATTTGCGCCTTCCTTGGCTAATAAGATCGCTGCTGATAAACCAATTCCTGATGCGCCACCTGTTACTAAAGCTACTTTATTTTGTACACGATTCATATTTCATTCCTCCTTAAAACAAAAAAGAGCAACACACTCTTTATTTTCAGTAAACAGTTTAACATTAAACTATTTATTTTTAAACTAAAAAGACTAGCCCATTGATTACCTGATGCCATCTTTTTTATGTTATATTTACATAAATTACATAAAGAGGTGTTTATATGGAAAATGATAAAATGAATTGTAAAGCATGTGGAAACGATGCCTTTGCTTTAGGACAAATTGGCAGTTTCACGAGTGAAGGAAATATACGGCCGTTCGGTTCAATTATGGCTACTGGATCTCCACTTATTTTAACGTTTTGCACAAAATGTGGGGAAGCTGCATCCATTAAAGTAGCTAAGCCAGAGAAATTTAAGTAAGGTCGCGAGTAGGTGAATATATGCCTCATCGATAGACAGTTAAAATTGGTGGCGTGTTACAATGCAAGACACCTCAATCCTCCCCCTTCTATGCAAGAAATAAATAATTATGCTATAATACATTGGAAAACCTCAAAGGGTCAACCAATTCTTGGCTGTAGCGAATAACCTCGCTACAGCTTTTTTATATGATCGCTTACTTTTTATTAACACAACTAAAAAAATAAAACGAGAGCATCTCTTCAAAAGAAGTGAAAATTGCTCCCGTTTTTATGTTTCCTTATTATTTTTCTTCCCCCATTGATACGGCTTTTTCGACCAATTCCACAGCAAAATAAAGAGATATATGATGACCATCGTAATTATCATCATTGTCACGTTTTCGCCCCATGTAATAGATGCTTGTTTCCTCCATTGATTGATCGTTCTTACGATGAAGTAGGTAATTGGATAAATGAAATAACCTAATTGAGCCCGTGTCATAATTCAAACATTGACGTAAGCTTCATGATAGTTTTCCAATTACGAACCGTTGCGGGCATCTCGAGCTTCGGCAATTGTTGGCTCAGTTTGGCGTTGCGGATGCTCTTGTAAAATAAAAGATAAACCTCTCTGCCAATGATGACGCAACGCTCTTGATCATTTTCATAGGATAAGTACTTATGACGATTTTCTTCTGTTGGGGCAGCAGGTAAAAAGGAAACATGTAGGCTTTCCCCAACTGCTGTGGCACTTGCTTCAGCGATGTCTTGCTGAGAAAATGGGCAATTGTTGACGATATGCTGAATTTCTTCAGCGGTTCTAATGATGACTGTACTTGTAATATCAAAATTCATTTGGATTGTTTCATGAATTTGCTTCTGCAAAACTTCCTCTAATTCGGTCGATTCAAAAAGAATATTTCCACTTTGAATATAGGTACGAATGTTTTGCAATCCTAGCGGTATAAGAGCTTCCCTTAAGTCAGCCATTTTTATTTTATTATGCCCACCTACATTAATCCCTCTTAGTAATGCTACGTAGTTCATCCTACACTCCCACCTTTCTCTCTACTCTCATTATAGCCATAATTAGGGAATAATAAAGGAAAACTGCACCTAGGGAGTCCAAGTGCAGTTTAATCCTTATGCTAAACGCTCAATGTCCTTTATTAAACGCTCCACATTTTCTTTTTTTGTCGCCCAGCTTGTACAAAAACGAACAACCGTATGTGTTTCATCGAATGATTCCCAAACGGAGAATGAATATTTTTCGCCTAATGTTTTCAGTAAATCATTCGGTAAAATTGGGAATTGCTGATTGGTTTTCGAATCATAGCGTAATGCAAAGCCTTTATTGATAAATGCCTGTTGAATGAGCATGGCCATCTCTACCGCATGTTGGGCAATATCCAAATAAAGATGGTTCTCCAATAATGTTTCAAACTGAAGACCTAGTAATCTACCTTTAGCCAATAGCCCACCTCTTTGTTTGATCATATAGCGAAAATCTCGTTGGTAGGCAGGATTCACGATTACGACCGCCTCGCCAAATAGTGCCCCCATTTTTGTACCACCTATATAAAATACATCGCAAAGCTGAGCAATATCTGCTAAAGATAAATCATTATCCTGTGCTACTAAACCATAGCCTAAACGGGCTCCATCTAGAAACAATGGCAATCCACAATCCCGGCAAACTTTACTTAATGCGGCTAATTCAGCTTTACTATAAGTTGTTCCATTTTCTGTTGGATGAGATATGTACACTAAGCCCGGCTGTACCATATGTTCATGTGTGCTATCTTGCCAGTGCGCGTCGTAGCATGCTTTAACCTGTGCGGCCGTTATTTTGCCATCATCACTAGGCAAAGTAAGCACTTTATGACCAGTCGCTTCAATTGCCCCTGTCTCATGGACAGCAATATGGCCTGTAGTTGCAGCAATAACGCCTTGATGAGGACGTAGGATGGAGGCGATTACAGTTGTATTCGTCTGCGTGCCACCAACTAAAAAATGAACGTCTGCCTGCTCAGCCGCTATCGCTTTTTTGATATACGCTCTAGCTTTTTCAGAATGCGCATCCATGCCATAACCCGGCGATTGCTCTTCATTGGTTTCCACTAATTTTTGCAAAATTTGCGGATGGGCGCCTTCTGCATAATCATTTTCAAATCGTATCATATCTTTCCCTCCAAATTCTCTCTGTATCTATCCCTTATTTTACAACCTTATGATGGTAATAATCTATGGTTAGTTAGTCGGAAGGACTTATTTAGCTTTGAAGGCTGCTAACAGAAGAATGTTGATCCACATTCAACGACAAGGAGAAACTACGGGCATAGATAATACAGGACACTCGCTTTCAGCTTAACCTATTGCTGTATATTCGCTATGCTCATTCCACCTGTAGATCATCCTTTAATTCATAATTTCCATTTGTTTAACTGTAAACTAACTGATATACTTATTGTATCAATGCGCAGTAATGGGGCGAATATATATCAAATTTTGCCCTCACGCATAGTGTACAAGCCGACTTGTTTCACAAATCTCTGCCATCTGAAAATATTATAAATGGAGAGGATAAGTATGTATAAAGAAGATCGGCTACCACAAAACGCAAAAGAGGGTACTTTATTTTTATTGATTGTTTCAGTTATTTCTGTCAATACCATTGCACCCATTATTGTTGGGCTAGAACGAGGTTTCAATATAGCTGTATATACGGAGACACTTAAAATTATTCCCATTATGTGGGTCATTGTCATTTTATTAGTGAGAGCAGTTGCGGGTCCCTTAGTTGGAAAAATAATGCCTGTTATAATAGGCCCAACCGATGGGTTCAATGCACGCGTGCTATTGGATACATTATTACATGTAACGGTATTGTCTATTTTTTTATCAATCATTGGTCCTTGGGTAGGAACCAAGCAAATTAGCTTAGAGCCCTTTCAACAATTTCTTCACATTTGGCCAAGGAATTTTGCTGTGGCCTTTTGGATTGAACTTTTATTAGCACAGCCTATTGCTCGATTTGCGATGAAAAAACTACATCAAAGACAGTCCATTCAAGCACATCAATTATAAATATGAATTTGCCTAATGAGTATTATTGATCATTAGGCTTTTTTAATCCTCTTCCATTCAACTCATTGATCAATCCCCTGAAGGACCGCATGACGAATCATGAGTTGTTGAACTATTGTCAGCACAATGATAGTTCTCCTGAATAGTAGTATGTGAATGATGCCCATGGAAATCGTTTGTTGATTGTAGATCATGTATTTGCTCATTGGATTCGTTCGATGTTTTGCTAACATTACTGATGATGCTGACGACTACGATGATGCCAATAAATATAATAAAAAATTCCATTTCTACCATACCTCCCTCTTCCATTATAAAGATTATACCATTGCATTGATAAAAAAATGATAGTTATTCTTCTATGTAAATTTCCCCATTACCCCTTTAGAGGACAGTTCGTTTTAGGAACCATTCTCAATGAATGGCTCTCTGTTATGTTATGTGACAATTTGATCCAACTTCTCTGGCTTTCGTCTATTTATGGTGAAATGACGGATAAAAATAATACCACAATCGAATGGATTGTGGTGTGTGAATTATGATTGAGATTTATGTGATGATGATTCGTTCGAACAATGAGTATCGGTTGAATTTTTCTTTTGTTCTTTTGTTAACGCATTATCTTCACGCACATCTAAATCATCTGGACTTAAATCTGTCGCTAATTCCGCCAACTCTGACTGACGTTTATATTGCTTGCCCTTTGTCAAAATGATCACCTCCAAGTAGTATTACATTGCCCTAATTGGTTTGATCTCATTCTTGGAAAGGTATGAAATAATCATTTCTAGCTATGCTAATTGAGGTACAGGCTGGTTCAAAAGATGGTGATATGCCTGTAAATCTTGCTCATATATTTTTTTATAGGTCGCTAGGCTATGCTGCTTTATATAATCAAAATCCTCATCACATACGAAGTGATGTTTACGATTGAGAGCCCAAGCATTTTCCCATGCTGTTTGCTCAAATTGAATATTCATGTCATGTTCTTCCAGCAACATCGTTAACAGATGCTCATGAAGATAAATTTCCTGTAAGGTATGTTGTTTTTTCATTGTAAAAATTTCAATAGTACGTGGAAGCGATGTTTGTAATGCTTCACGATCCACCGCATGACCCAGTTCATGTAAGGTCATTGTTTTTACATACATTTCTAGTGATAGTGGATATTGCAACTCATTCTTTGCCTCAATTAAACGGTCAGCATCAAAGCCCACATAATCCCCAATAAAGTTATAACTCATATTTACGCCTGAATGGTCCTGCTTTATAGTCATCGTCATGCCAACAGCCTGCACAACGGAGTTGATGATTTCATATAGTTCTTTCTCTTTTAGTTGTTTTGTCATGAACCGTCCTCATTTCCTCTGCAAACATTCTCATGTAACGATAATAGAAGCGGATTAAATATATACTACAATTCATATAAATTCAACCAATTCATCCTATACATATAGAGGAAATGCTCAACAAAAAAGGCGCTTGTAGTAAAAACTACAAACGCCTCATGTGTGAAGGGTTATATTTTATTTAACGTAATTAGCGATTATTGTTACTTCAACGATTTTGGTTACCGTTGGTGTTGGAGTTAGTACTACGCTGTTTGCTGCGAGCCTCGCCGCCTTTGCGACCTATTTCCTCATAAAATTCCTCGCCGTGGTTGTCAGCTGTAGCTTCTCCACCCTTTTGACCGATCTCTTGATAAAATTCATGTCCATGATTTTTAGACGTAGCCTCGCCGCCCTTACGTCCTATTTCTTCATAAAAATCACGATCATGATTTTTGGAGGTAGCTTCTCCGCCTTTACGTCCCGCTTCTTCGACAGTCATGTTTTCATTGTTGTTTCTGTTGCGATTGTTTTGCTTGTTAGCCATTTTCTATTCCTCCTAATTATTTTTTTGAGCTATTGACTAGCTCGCTATTTATATTCCCAGCTCCATCCTATCTAAACATCCTTTTTTCAAAAAATTAATTTTTCTATAGTAGTAGAACCTCTCAATGCTAGCGTTCATCAGTCTTTGAGCAATCATATAAATTTATCCATTCCAATATAATACTAATCTATAACCTTGTAATTTTTTGAAGGAAGGGTGATGTGAAAATGACGATATTGACAAAGCCATCTATTGGCTTAACACAATTTACGGACTTCACGATGAAGGGAAGTGCTGCCAAGACGAAGTTTGTGAAAGATATTAAATATCAGGGTGATTATCATCCAATTAAGGATTATTGGAAAGCATTACGCGAGGGGTTAAAAAAATACCATGAGCATCATTTTAATGACTCCTACCTTCTCGATATGATAGACAATGCCCTCCCTACTCGGCAGAAAAATTATCAAGAAGCGATTAAAGCTTATTTAAAATTTTTTAAAAACAAAAATGTGCAGTGGTTTGAACCAGGTAAATCTAATTGGGTTTGTGGTGACTTAATCGTGCGTTCAAACCCAGAGTTTGGTTTAATCATCGATGACATCCCCTACCTTATAAAATTATACTTCAAAGGAAAAAATGAACGCATTGATAAACATAAATGTCGATCTGCCCTGACACTCCTAAAGGATTCTCACTATTCCGTTGAACATCCCGATTCTGTTAAGCATGCCATTTTAAATGTTCAAAAAGGTCGCTTAATTACTGAGGATGAATCGACCGAGTATCACCAACTAGCTCTTGAAGCGGATGCAGCACAATTTATGTTTATTTGGAATAGGCTTTAATCCCATTCAAGTAAACAACTATATTTGAATAGGGTATTTTTTATTCTAATCGCACGGAAAGCATAAATAGCCTCTCCTCTCTAGATGAAACTAGTTCAACCATGACAAAAGGACATTCCATATAGGATAATAAGGGATGGCGTTGAAATTAGATAAAAAGGAAGTGCTTCTATGAATGCAGAAATGGTCATGCAGGAGCTGGAGGAGCTAGGCAAAGAACGTACGAAGAAAATGTATATGTCGAATGGGGCACATGAGCCGGTTTTTGGCGTGGCAACTGGGGCGATGAAGCCGATTGCTAAAAAAATTAAAATCGATCAGGCTTTAGCAGAAGAGCTTTATGCTACTGGCAACTATGATGCCATGTACTTTGCGGGTATCATTGCAGATCCAAAAACGATGACGGCGGCTGACTTTGATCGATGGATGGATTCTGCCTATTTTTATATGCTATCTGACTATGTAGTGGCAGTCACTTTAGCGGAATCCCCCATTGCACAAGAGGTGGCAGATGCATGGATTGCAAGTGGTGAGGAACTAAAAATGTCAGCGGGCTGGAGCTGCTATTGCTGGCTTTTAGGAAATCGCAAAGATAGCGAGTTTTCTGAGAGCAAATTAGCGAGTATGCTAGATGTTGTGAATAATACGATTCATACTGCACCCGAACGAACAAAATCTGCGATGAACAATTTCCTTTACACCGTCGCGATTTCCTATGTACCCCTTCACGATAAGGCAGTGGCCACCGCACAGGCAGTTGGTCCTGTGGAAATGAAGCGTGACAATAAAAAAAGCACGACATTGAATGCGTATGAAAATATTCAAAAGGAACTCGATCGAGGGAAGCTTGGTTTTAAACGTAAATATGTAAGATGTTAATGAATCATACTAAGAGGCATTGATCCAATATGGATGAATGCCTTTTTACATACAAAAATGGTTATGGATACATTTTGTTTTAGAATCTTTGCTGCTGTCCTCCATCGCCTCTTACACAAAAACAGGGAAGTTAAAATGAATAAATTAACTCCGTTTAAAGCAAATTGGCACTAATAATTGATCTGTTAGTGCCTTCCATGTTGTGTATATAACAGCTTCATAGTTGTTTTTTACTACTAATTTACTATAAAAACATTCCAAATTTTACTTTTTGATAGTATAATAATTACATATTTTGATAATAGGAGGATACATATGAAAAAACTGGTCTTATTTTTAGCGATGGTTACACTATTTTTCACTACTACCTCGATTGCTGACGCGCATCCAGGACGTCTCGATAGCAATGGTGGTCATAATTGTTCAGAGAAGTCAAAGGCAAAAGGTCTTTGTACAGGCTATCATTATCATAATGGGAATAGCGGCGGTGGTTCGTCCTCAGATGGTCAAAGCAACTATACAAAGCCGACAACAGCAATACAAGCACCGACATTGACAAAGGTAGCCGTTTATTTGAATAATGTAAAACAAAGCTATACGCCAAGCGCCTACATGAAAAATGGCACAACATTGGTACCGATGAAACCGATTTTTGAAGCACTTGGTGCAACAGTTTCTTATGAAAGTGCTACTAAAAAAGTAACTGCGACAAAGGGCAGCAAGAAAATTGTCATCGGAGTTGGCAACAAAACGGCTTATGTTGATGCAAATGGAACGACATCTACCATTAACCTTAGTCACCCTGCTGAAGTTTATCAAGGAACAACAATGGTACCTTTACGTTTTGTAAGTCAAGCACTTGGCGCAGAGGTTACATTTGATGAAGCCAAATTAACGGTCTATATTACAACAAAATAATGGACAAGCAAAAAGCAGCTTCCCCTGAAGGATGCTGCTTTTTTAGTGTTGTTTTAACTCGAACTGATATTTTTTATTAATTTTATTAGCAATTTTCTCTAAAAAGGCAGCAACAGTCATATTTTCAACTTCATTTGTATACCATGCCAGTTTAGCGCCATAATTTTTCTTATTATAATTTACTTCCAATGGCCAGAAGTTTTTAGTCTTATACGTATAATCAAATTTTACATATAATTGCTTTCCCTCTGGACATTCCATGACTACATTGTATAACGGATTTTTTCGTTCCTGCTCAAATTTTACTTTTCTAATTTTTGTTAACATCCTAACCCCCGCCTCTCTTCTATTTATTTCGACAAAAGTTCTAAAGATCTTAAAAAAAAAAGATAAAGCACGCTGTTTCAACGAACTTTATCCTTTCTATATTATAGCATAGTTATTTATTATCGACAAATTTATCGTAATATCGTTTGAGCATAGTAGCCATTTGCTCCCGCGTGAGAACGCCTGCTGGATTCATATTTTTACTACCATCTCCTCGGATAATACCTTCTCGAATAGCCCAATCCCATGCTTCTTTATAAGATGCGCCAACTTCTCGGTCGGATTGTAAACTGGCTTTAGTTGCTAATAGACTTTTTAAAGCCTCTATTTCCTGCTTCAACTCATTATATTGTGACACGGTTAACTCCTCCTCCAGTCCATTTTTTATATCTTGTTGGAACTGTGCTTCGGTAACACCCATACTCATTAAATAGGCAAACGGATCTTTGTGTGTGGTGCCGCCCAAATTATCGGCAATCCATCGATGGGATTTAATGCCGTTGCCGGTACCATCTAAAATAGTTGGTACTCCTGCTTCTATAGCCATTTTGCGTAATAACCAAATATAAGCCGCATAATCCTTTTTAAATTGTTCCTTATCGGAAGTCCGCGCTAGCTCTACTTGGGCATAGCTATATGGATTCCCTTTTGGTCCACAGCCATATTGGACGCGGTTAACGGGTGCTACTTGCACAATACGTCCACCTCCCCCTACCCAGTGAGAAACGAAGGCATTGGCTTTATTTTTATTCATATAGGCAATTTCATTTTCTAATGCGTTTGGACCTGTGTTTGTGCTGTTACCTGATTCATGCGCTACCACGTACTTGATAGCGGTGAGCGGCTGATTCGGTAAACCTGACATTATTTGCATTTCAATAACAAAACTCATTATGCACCATCCTTTCCTACCATTTTTTTGCGAATGACAACCATGTTATTCATTAGTTATGTCGATTTTAGGGGAGAATCAACAACTAGTTATAGGGCGATATTCTAACTATTTGCCATGGTTGACTGATGGGGCTGAATGGGTGACTGCTCTATTTCACCTTTTTTGCTGCTACACATGTCAAGCTAATGACCGTGAATGAAATAACATTCACTTATTCTAGTAAATGCAAGCTACACCATTTTTTCTAGTGAGTTGTGCTCATGACTATTATTTAAAATGATGAATAAATGATCATTTCACTTCAGCAGGTACATTGACAAAGGACAGCTCCATATAGTATTTTGTATCTTCTAAACTGGAAGGAGAGAGATAAAGTGGTTATAAAAAATATCATGAATCGATTAACTAGCTTACAAGGTTACACTGCTATTAAAAAAATCGACAAAGGCTATTCCTCTGATACCAAATATGTTGTAACAGTTGATGATACACCTTACTTTGTACGGCTATCCGATCTCGCACACCACGACAAAAGATGGACTGAATTTACTTTGTTGCAGGACTTAGAGCTACAGGGAGTTCAAACACATAAGGCCATTGAATATATGGCCCTCCCTGACAACGATCTTTCAGCGATGGTTATGAGCTATTTAATAGGCACCCCTGCGGATGAAATCATTCCTCACCTTTCGGACACAGAGCAATTCCATCTCGGTCTTGCGGCTGGGAAAGAATTAAGAAAAATTCATCAGGTGAAAGCTCCAAAAACTGTCCAATGGGAGACGTTACAAAAAGAGAAATTTACTAATTATTTACAAGCCTATCAACAGGATTCTTATCAAATTCCGCAAGAAGCTAAATTATTGAGCTTTATCGAAGAACATTGGCCGCTATTAAGACAACGTCCTATTACATTGCTTCATGATGATTACCATCTTGGTCACATTATTTGTCACCAAAACTGCTTCAATGGGGTTATTGATTTCAATGGCTATGATGTCGGTGATCCCTATCATGATTTTTATAATCTAGCCCTGTTTAGTAGACGGCGAAGCGTCCCCTATTGCGTCGGGCAAATAAATGGGTATTTCACACAGCCACCAGATGACCAGTTTTGGCGCCTTTATGCCTTATATGCCGCGATGAATGTCATTGCAACTATTGCTTGGACACGCCAATATGATCCGCAATCGTTTGACGATGCATTAGCCAGAATTCAGCTAATTTTGGAGGATCATGCTTCCTTTTCATCCGTGAAGCCGTTATGGTATGCCGAAAATTAGGACGTTTAACCACTTTCGAGCAGCGCTAATATTTTTTGTCGTTCTGCTTCAAAATTAATGGTTGGCTGCTGTGGCCGTTCCTCTTCATGTCGATGATGAAACCACTGCGGAATAGTCTCTTGACGTCTATTGACTGGAATGTCCGTCACTTTTATCTTCTTCGCCTGAAAGCGCCTTTGATCTGAAGCAATATCTGCCATGGTCTTTAGTTGTTTATGATGCCAATTTTGCAATATCTTCTCAACATACCGCCAGCGCAATACATTGTGTTCCACAGCTAGCTTCATCGCGTGAATGACGATTTCCTCTGAAAAAATGGTAAGCCAGGAATGAATTTTTGCCGTTATATACGCCGACAGTGAGCCAAAGCCTTGTTGTTCGTAAAAGTAGTCGGCTGTATGTGATGGTTGATCATCATTTTTATTTTTTAGTAATTGGTTATTTAGTAATTTATTATTTAGTTGTGTGGGCTTTTCCGTTTGTGGTGCGACCGTTGACGGATAACCCGTTGACGGCTGGACAGCACGTTTTGATACTTCAAAAACGACAAACTCCACCTTGCTGAATTTCCCATCCTTTGTTCGCTCCTGCACCTTTTGAAGATAACCTGCCAAAATCAGTTCATTGATAATGCTAGCAGTTGCTTCACGTCCACATTTACTACGTGTCGCCAAATCAGTCAGACAAAAATCCCAATCATCTGGTAATGACAGCATATAGGCAAGTAACCCCTTGGCCTTCCAACTTAATTGATCATCATTTAAAAAGCCCTTGTCCAATACGACAAAATTTTCGTTCTTTACTACTCTGTAGATCATAGCTACCCCTCTCCCCTACAATTAATCTCTGTACCATCTATATAAATGGACATGAGGTTAAAAGGGACAATTTTTCTAATTCACTAAAATTTGTGGTTGTTTTCAGAGTATGGCCTTCTGCATACATGTACAGCAAAAAAGACACTTACCATTTAGTAAGTGCCTCCTCTAGGCTAACTGCCCATTTTACAATTGCCTTGTTTATTCGTACAGCTCTTTATAAATTATAACTTTTAATGCAGCTATTTCTTCATCTGATAATTTTCCTTCTACCTGTTGCAATGCCTCTTCCTTTGTCATGGAGCCATCTTGTAATTTCACACGAATATCATTGAGCTCTGTAATGCCAACCTTTTGAATGATTACTTTCGTAGCATCTTCTTTTGATGTAAACGGTAACGTACTACTATCAACCGTTTTCGCCTCTTCCATATAGGCTTTTAACTCCGGATCATTTTCAATCGTATTTTTTATTTCTTCCATTTGTCCACTATTCTCTAATTCTGTTGAGAGTGTATTGACAATTTTTTCAGACGCAAATTTCGTGCCAAAATGTAATACACCATAGCCAACTATACCAATGAAAATAATAAAAACAACTAACCATTTAATGAATCTCAAAATCGCTTCACTCCTTTATCCACGTTCATCATACTATATGGAGTGGGGTATTGAGAAACAATTCTCCCTAGAAATTATGTAAAAAAACCCCATTCAATGATGAGGCTTTTATTTGACGTATTTCAAATACTTGCGGACAAATTCTACAATATAAAGTACTTCTTCATCCGTCATGCCTACAAGATTGCAAACGCGTTGCAGTCTTGCGGGTGAAGTTAATTGTTGGCGAACTTGATGGATATACATGTATTTGCATTTACGCGGATTGACCTTATCCCGTATTTGCTTGTATCGAAGATATGCATAGCGTGCAAAGGCATTAAGCATCTCCCGCTCCTGCTCATCACGTTCCTTTTTTCTAGCAGCTTCATCAATTATATCCGTTTCAAACGTCCGTGTACCATCTGTTAATTGCATAGTACCACCTCTCTATTGCAAATGTACTTTTACTTATTAAATGCAACAAAAAAAGCCACACCTAGGGTAGATGTGACACTTTTATTGATTATCTATGTAAAGATTATTAAGAGCGCTTTCTTTTCTGATCTCGTTTCTTCAAAATGTAGCGTGTAATCCCAAGAGTGATAACAATTTCATTAATTAATAAAAATTGAAAACCATTGGGTGTTGCATTTCGCCAATCATAGATGCCCCAAATGATGAGTGTGAAGAGAACAACTGCAAGTGTATATCTAGAGGCTTCTGAATAATAATCTTTTTCTTTATCCAAGGTACACAACATCCTTTCGAATGAGCTGGTATGTTCACATATAATAAGCAAAGATAGCGACAATAATATTCGGTAATGCTAACAATAACGCGTTATTCATCATATGATTGCGTTCGTCCCGATCTTCTTTTGTTTCTGTTGCAAAATTAGCACGCATTCTATCCCCACTCCCCATTGACCCCGACATCAGTAAAGCGAATATTATGAATATTCCACCTACTAATCCAGAAAGTAAATGCGCTTTTTCTGTACCCCATATTAGGATTGAAAATACTACACCTAGGATGGACAATATTGCTCCGATGCCTACATATTTCATTTCCGCACCCCCTTACTTTAGTATACGGTTAAAGCTTCATTTTCGTTTCAATAAATCCAAAATTTTCATATTTACTCCAACAACTATATACTAGAAAGAGGAAATTGCTTTATTTTGTAAATTATTGTAATGTCCGATATCGTGTTGCTGTTTTGTACTAAGCCTACTTTGTAGTGTGAGAAAAATTTCTGTAGTAATAATTCGCTTATGTAGATTCGCTTCTTCCCCATTATGGCTTGCAGCTATTCGTGATAAATAACATAGATTTTACAAAGAATAAGAAAGGTGTAGATACGATTGAAAAAAGAAATTGGTACATTGCTATTGTTAAGTACAGTTATATTTTCAGGATGCCAATCAGATCAAAAAGAAGAACGAGTTTCGAAGAAATCCCACAGCCCAACACATATAGATACCACTTTAATCGGGGCATCTGACAATCAAGAAGTAAAACTGTATAAGAAAGGAGATGGCGTAAAGCTAGAAATTAATGGGCACGTGAAGGACTTTAATTGGAACAACCCTAGTGATACAGGTACCGAGCCACAAGTGTTTTACATAGATATGACGGAGGATGGCAAAGAAGAAGCAGTTATCATCATTCAAACTGGCAGAGGAACGGGGCTAGATAATTATGATATTCATATAGTAGATCAGGACTTACAAGAAATAAAGGTCCATTATTATGAGGAAATTGTTGCTCAACATATTGAGTCAAACGTTGTGAAAAAGGATCATGAAACATTAACGATTACGGGCCGAGCACTGGGCAAGGAATACCACTTTGACTACCATGTCGATCCAGAGCTAGAATTACAGCAGGATGAACTAGGCTTTGGTGGGATAACGATTTACTATTTAGAAAATCAAAAGATACAATTGACCCTTGCAGCTAGTGTCTTTCCTATCTATGTAGCTGATTTCCACATTACCTATAAATACAATCATACGAAAAACGAATTTATGATCGATCAAATAGAAGTAGCACCTATTCAACAATAAATGACAGCCGTATATTTTCAACCTATTATTTATTCGTATAGGATAGGCTGCAAACGTTCATAGTAAGTATGGTATGAAACTTATACCGAATCATACGACGGAGGGATCAATTTTATGAATAATGTTCGTGAAGGTTTAATCCCAACTATTCTCGGGTCGGCTGTCACAGCGGCAGGATATGCCATGAAGCAAAAGCATGGCTCTAATAAAATGGTGGCCAACACCATTTTTGGCTTTGGTTTAGCTCATATTGTGTTAGGAGCTATTGACCTTGTAGAGCATCGTCGTTAAGAAAAGAAGGGCACTCAATGTGCTCTTCTTTTTTATTTTGAATAATTTCCCTCATAATGTTAGCATTGTTATATAGTTGAAATGAAGGAGAGTTGTATAATGGCCACATTTGAAGATTTTACAGCGCTTGATCTACGAGTGGGTACGGTCTTGGACGCACAGGAGCTACCAAAAGCGCGTGTTCCAGCAATAAAAATGAACATCGATTTTGGTGAGGAGCTCGGTATTAAACAGTCTTCCGCCCAAATTACAAAACGTTATACGCCAGAGGTAATGGTCGGAAAGCAAGTCGTAGCAATTGTTAATTTCCCCCCACGCCGCGTTGCCGGTTTTAAGTCAGAGGTGTTAGTTATTGGTGGAGTGCCAGGTGAGGGAGACGTCATCCTGTTAACACCTGATCAGCATGTACCAAATGGAACAAAAATACATTAAAGAGCCATGCATTATGCAAGAGGCTCTTTTTTGTGAATGGGTATCCATATTTCACTTGTAAAGGTTGGTGATGAAAAATCGGTGCTCGCATGATTGACAATTTCAGGGCCAGCAACTTGTTCATAGCTAGAAGATGGAAACCACTCAGCATAAATGCGGCCCCACGTCTCCTGAAGTGTTTGCGGGAAAGGTCCAACCACCGTAAAGACAGCCCATGTATTCGCTGGGACAGCAAGTTGGCAAAAGCGCCCTGGGGTTGTTGCTGTAGTAGCCACGCCAATATAATGATCGAGTTCTCCCTTTTGCTCCATTCGCCCATCAGAAAAATTTGTAGAAGCTTGGATGATGCCCTTAGGTTCCACATTAGACAGCTTTTTAAGTTGCTCAATATCTTTGGTTGTTAGGGATTGTGCCAATTTCACAATGTCCGGATTTTCTCCCTCAAAAATAATCGGTACGCGTTTCATCAAACCAACAATGTGAAAGGCTTCCTTTTGCTCGAGTCGGTAATTCATTTCAATTCCTCCTTGGATGGTCAATTGGAAGGTCATCCGTGGAAAAGCTTTGAATGTTTGGCCAGTTTGCCTCGCCTCTGAAGGTGTAATCCCATGTAAGTGCTGAAAGGCTCTTGTAAAAGCATCTGCTGAGCTATAACCATACATAACTGCTATATCGAGGATTCTCATAGAGGCATTTGACAATTCAAGAGCGGCCAGTGTCAAACGTCTCCGACGAATGTATTCGGAAAGTGAGATGCCTGCGAGAAATGAAAACATTCGTTTAAAGTGATACTCAGAACAATACGCTCTTCTTGCCACTTCCTTCATATCAATGTCATTGGTCAAATTGGCCTCAATATAGGCAATCGCTTCATTCAATCGTGTGCATGATTCCACTAGAATAACCTCCCTTTCCACAACAATAGCAAGAATAGAATTGAGTCATCCGACATATTGTGCCCGATTAAGTCGCCTTTCAAAAAAATAATCTATCGAACAGGCAGATAACTAACTTTCGAAGTTACTTTCACATACATATAATAGTGTAAAGCTAATTTTAGCCTTACACCTCCTGACTTGATACTTAGGGTCACTGCTCACACAGTGGCCCTATGAATAAGAAGGATTAAGCATAGCTTGTATTCCATTTTTTGGAAAATAAATGTGTTACTGATTTCGATTTTTGAAAAAACTCTATCCTTTTGGACAAGCTTTTGCTCTGTCATAACGTCTTCTATGTAGTAGTTTGATCATTAAGAACGTAAAAGAAATGACCAAGAACTAAAATTCTTGGTCATTATTATGTTAGCGGTAGGTTGAATGGCTAGGTTCAAATAAGTCTTCGTCTGAATGACGCACCAGCGAGAAATGGTCAACATTGTAATGACCGTGTAATATGTCATTATGATGTGCGATCATGGCTTCTGGTACTAAATGCTTGGAGCCGTTCGTCGAATGTCCATCAGCGACAACTGTGACATCGAAGCCGTGAACAGTGGCCGCTCTGACGGCAGTATCCACACAATGCTCGGTTTTACACCCCATCATTACCAAATGCTGCATGTCATGATCCTTTAAATAGTCCAGCAACCCAGTTTTGTAGAATGCATTGGTGGCGAGTTTATCAAAAAAGACAGCCGATGTTGGAACATGGATTTCTTTATGTACTTGAAAGCCATCTCCCTCTCCACCAGCCACATCTTGATCACGAACAAAAATAATTTGAACATTTTCCTCGATAGCCTTTTTAATTACCTTATTGATGGTCTCTAGTAATTCTTCTTTGCGATAAACAGCTTGTTCCTCCTGATTACCTTCTATCAGTTCTTGCTGTGCATCAATTACAACTAACGCTTGTTTCAAACGCATCTCTCCTTTTTCAGTTACTACCCATACTTTACCATAAAGGAGGACTAATCTTTATTATTTTTTTACCTTAGAAACGGTTATGCCATCCCCAATCGGTAAAAGGATTGACTCCAATTGTTGATGGTTCGCCACCAGACGATTAAATTTCTTCATGATGGCTGTATATCGTTTTGGTGTCACTTCTGGGTCTGCAACACTACCCGCTGCTAATACATTATCCGTGACAATTAATGCACCAGTATTTGCTAGTTTTATACAATTTGCTAAATAATTTTCGTAATTTTCCTTATCCGCGTCAATAAAGAAAAAATCAAAGCGTTTTCCATCAGCTAGAAGCTTTTCAAGGCTTTCAAGGGCAGGCCCAGTGAGATAGGTCACTTGTTCAGCAAAGCCTGCATTGGCAAGATTTTGTGCAGCTAACTGTGCATATTTTTCCTCTAACTCTAGTGAGGTTAATGTGCCCTCCTTTTTCATTCCTCTCGCTAGACAGATACCACTATAACCACCTAATGCACCGATTTCTAAAATATTCTGAGCCCCTGTAATCGATACGAGCATCGTCAATAGCTTTCCTGATGAAGGAGAAACAGAAATGGCTGGCATACCTTGTTCCGTAATGGAAGCTATAACATTCTCAAGAATGGGATCCTGCTGGGCAAATACCGTATCAATATAGTTATTCACTTTTTTCATGCACAGGATCTCCTTCTTCTATCTGTGAATGATCAATTGCTGATTCTACTGTTTCACTTTCATGTATATCAAACAGCTGGCTAAATTCTTGGATCACCATATCAATGGCCTTTAACTCACCTACTAAAATTTGTTGAATGGATTGAAACTCGGGCTGTTCTAATTGCTGTTTAATCGTTGCACGTTTCACATTTAACGTTTCTAAAAAGGCAATGGCTCTCCCTCTTCGGAATGTTTTTGCTCCACGTGTCGCCGTTCCCTCCACTCCTCTGTGACGACCACCTCGATGATGACCTTCCTTCATATGCTCTCTAAAACCTGAACCTCTCATTCATTAAACCCTCCCTTTGTATACAAACGTATACATCAATTTAAAGTTATTGTATACAAGTGTATACAATAAGTCAATAAACATATTGCTTTCATCGTTCAACATATACTAGGGATAGCGATTACTTTTGAAATGGAGGTACGTGTATTGAAAAGAGTCATAAAATATGTTTTGGCGATTGGCACATTATTGATACTGTCAGGCATATTTTTAATTGGTGCGCAATCTCACTATAATCAGAAGGAAATTAAAATTGCGAGTAAACTTTGTCTTGAAAATGGCGGACATCCTAAAATCATTCGTGATTATTTGGCTCTTAACTATTCCTTTTCATGTCAAAAGGACTGAGGCTTTACATAAGATAGATACTCCAATCATTTTTATCTATCGTTCGGACAAATGGCTAGCTGGCAAATATACTTTCCATATATGTATAGTGTAATGAAATCCCTGGGACACGAAAAGATTGAAACGACTATCATTTATATGGAAAAGGTTTTGGAGACAGATCAGCATGCTATTCATGAATGGGAAGCGGAGAATTTTAGTGGTTATATCTAAAAAGATTTAAGATCTGACTTTTGTTTAATTAACTAATTTTTTTCAATAATTAGGGGGGAAAATAATAGTTGCTCCGGTTTCTACATCTATGGAAGGGATTCCGGCAGTTCCATGGTAGTTATTATTCATTGACTCTTATTCTTCAATCCAGCACCTATTTCATACCTCTCGCTATATTTTCATGTAAATACCATGCTATTTTAAATAAATAACTTATATTAATAGATATTTCAGCTACGTCTGAAGAAATTTCTGCAAGTGCTGAACAGTTGCTGATTCTGTTTCAGAAATCGCATATGGAGCTGCTATGAGTAGTTCCAATACTCAAATTTTCACGATAGCTATTAAGGAGCAAGTCGGAACAATGCTACAAGTAAATTTAGTCGCTACAAATTTAAGTAAAAAATCCGCGTCTTTACAAAGTAAAATAGATAAATTTAAGTTAAATTAGCCATGATAATTTCATTTATACCATTCGAATATGCTAAAAAACACCATCTCTTTTTTATAAACAATGCAACTTTAATGCAAAATCTAAACCTATAATTTTAAAAATATAAATAGTAAAGGGCTGCCACAAATAATCAGCTTTCACTTACTTTTTGGACAACCCTCCTTTTTTTTATTTTAATTGCATTGTTGTAATGCAAGTGCCATCGCTTTCATAAGTAGAAAATGACGATTTTACCGTTTTGCCTTTGTGCTCCATTTTTATGTTATACGTTTGGTCACGAGGTAGCCATAAATCAATAAATCCATTAGCTAGAGTTTTCATAGTTTCGTCCACTAGCACATTACCTTTTGAGTCTTCAATATAGACAGCTACATCCTTATTAGCCAGCTCACCTTGGCAACCAGTCAAGCTATGGTTAGTACAAGGGTGAGTTTCATTTATGTAAGGAGCAACAGAAACAAAAAATTCTTCTTCTGGCAAAGCATATGCTGACTCTTTTCCTTCTTTATCAGTTAAAATCAGCTGGTTTGATGTGATTGAAGCAGATTCGTCTTTAGTTTTGTCCCCGCTATATTCATTCACCAATTCCTTAATATTTTGCATCTTCATGTCTATTCTAGAGTTATCGTCATTAGAACTTTCTCCATTGCAAGCACCTAGTACAACAGTAGTAAGCAAAGTTACAGCAATAACTTTTAATTTCATTTTATTCACCCCTAATTTCTTCATTCTTTCTACGTCGTAAAACGTTGACGACTTATACTATAAACTATAAATAAGAAGAAATTGTGCAGAGGAAGAATAGATTAATTACAAACAAATTTAATTTATTTGAGTATTAGTGACTCAAATCCATTACAATGAAACAAACGTGACAATGTCGCGGATTGTATGATTGATTTTTCAAAATTAGATTATAAAACACATTTTTTTTAGAAAAATGTACCGTTTCTATATATTTAATATCATTCATAAAATTATAATTCATTTCTTGGCTTCTTAAGAGTATCTCATTACTATTCCCATTCAAACTCCAATGTTTTTAGTTTTGACTCATATTTAAAGCCCAATTTTTTTGCTAAACGTTTAGACTCAAGGTTTGTTTCCATTGTTGACCATTGGGGTATTAGTCCATTTTTTATACAATCATCTAAATATGCAGAACACACTATAGTTGCTAATCCTTTATTCATGAGTTTCTCGTCATATGTTTCAACACTAATTTCATGTTTATTCTCGTGTACACAGCAAGAAAAACATGCACTTACTATTTTATTACCCTTTATAATACAATATCCCAGTCCATAAGTATAAAAATCTTCAATTGAATACCAAACCTCTTCTAATACTTCAGAAAGAATTCCATCTGGATCGTTCTTAATGACTTCGGCATCAATTTTTTTTATAAGATAATTATCCGGTAAAGATTTGTATTGCTTTTTTAAAGAAACGAAAGCTTCAGGATTGAATTGATAATACAACTCATAATCTGGTTCGTATTCTTTATCAGCAATAACATCTTCTAATACCTGTTCCCATATCTCATCTTTTATGACTGCAATAAACCAGGTTCCACCACACGATTCATACGTATCAATTTTTAATTCATTATCAAGAAAATCACGTAAAGAATTAATAAATTGTTTATTGGTCGCATTCCCAATAAAAATACTGCTAATTCCTGTTACATCTATTAGAGCTGTATTGGGTTCTTGCAGATTGTCTACATAAATTGTCCCTCTATTCATACCATTAATTATTGAATTTAATGTTAAATCATTCTTCTGATCAGGTGTTTGTAGTAACCTTTTTATTTTGTAGTAGTCTTTTTTATCCAATTTATAAATCATAAAACATCTCAGCTCCTTTCATAATCTAGATAAAATATTTTTTACTATAGTTTTTTCTTAATAAAAAACTGCTTTATACAGGCAGCTACGATAAAGGTGTATGCAACTTTAGTAGCACCAAGTCCTTTGACCCGATTTCGGACGGTGTTAATTCATCTGAAATAAAAAAAAGATCAGCACCTTTTGTCAAAAACTCGGTTGCAAAGGTATGTCTAAACCGGTGAGGATGTAGGTACCTCTTAATTTCCGCATCTATTCCTACTTGCTCCTCAATTTTTTGCATTTGCCTAATTCCTAGTCTAGTTCCCCTTTCAGAAATAAAAAGTGCAGGATACTAAGGGGTTGAGCTTATTTTATCAGTTTTAACAATTCAGGTTAAATATAGTAATGAGAAGCAATCTAGCCTTCTCAAAAAACTCTCCTTTTTTTGGGGCCACCTCCCCTGTATAAGGAGCCTTTTGAACAATAAAAAGACGTCAGGTAGACGCCTTTAATGTTTGATCGATATCCTCAATCAACCTATCCACTTGTTCCTTTGTTATCTTTATGACATATAACTCTGTCTTTTCGATTCCATCTTGATTGGTTAGGTGTTCAGGATATTGATAGTTGTTTGATATCTCTTTGTCCATACAATCACCTCTTCAATGATATATATTCGACATAAAGTATAGCAAACCTTCTATAAAAAGGAAAATATCCATATACTTTCTCACTCTTAGAAGCATAAGTATCCGCTATTCCTATTAAAACCCTGTCAATTGAAGGAACCAATTCCTTAACGATGCTATTACCTATCCATTTTTTCCATTTTTTTACAACCCAACAGACATAAGGATAATGCCATATACTTTCACCATCCTATTTCGAATGGCAGTATCCATCGTTATATTAAGCAGGGCAAGCCCAATAAATGTAATGAGCAGGCCAATGATCGTATGAATGATTCTCATTTTTCTACCCTTTTTTTAATAGGCAATTCCTACTCGCGTTTTAACGAATTCCTTGCTGAAGATTTGTTGATAAGCAAAGGAGGCTGTATCGGCTACTGATATTTCACTGCCTCCTTCGGGTAAAAAATTGCGCTCCACTCGATAGACTCCTGTAAACGATCCATCTGGTAAATAGGTTGGACAAACGATTGTCCAATCAACATTGGAATCGTGTAATTGTTCAAAAACATACTGATGCTCCTTAGCAGCAAACGTAGATTTTCGTTTGGATTCCGTTGATTGATAACGAAGAATCGTTGGTGACACTCGACTTTGTAAAATACCAGCAGTGCCAATTGTAATGATTCTCTTAATCGTATGTTGCTCCATCACCTCAAGTATGAGCGATATACTAGAAGATAAAGTATCGTTACCATCTGTATTTAACGCACTTACTACTACATCCACATTCACCATAGCCTGTTCGAGATCTTTCTTATTTAAGACATTTCCCTGAAACATATGTAAGTTCTTATTGTCTAGCTGTAATTTATGGGGATCACGGACAAATGTCGTTACTTCATGTTGATCTTTTAACGCGAACTCAACAATTTGCCTTCCCACACGTCCTGTTGCACCCAAAACTAATATTTTCATAGACCCTCACCTCTTCATTCCATTATACCATGCCCCTACTATGCAAAAGAGACACATGTATTATGTGTCTCCCACTTTTCTTATTTTATTTCTAGTAGCTCAACATTCACAATAAATGCTCCCATATTATCTTCTTTGGCCAGCTCATGGATAATCGATTGAATCTCACTTTCTGTGCTTTTTTCTATTTCACTACCACCGTGTAATTGAATGGTGATGATTTGATGGTTGGGGGAATCTACTAAATAGCCTACCGTACTGTCTGGAGAATACCCTGCCTTTCGCACCGCTTGTATGATTTTCTGTGTAAAATTAGTCACTTGTAATTTTTCACTAAACTCTTCTGCATAGGTCGGAGAATTAGAAGTACTTACGGGTATTGGTGAAGGCTGTTTTTCTACAATCAGCCACGATATCACCACTATAGCGAACATTAATAAAAAGAAACCTTGAAGTAATCTCTTCATACACTCGCTCCATTTCACCTTCATATTAACAGGCGGAAATCTAGTATTTCACCCCTAAAAACTGTTAGATATGTACGACAAAGTTTCCATTTTTCTATTCAAAGGGCAAATTACCAAGAACTCTATTTGATTCGTTCATAGATTAGAGGTGTAAGGGTTGCGCGACCAATACTAAAAATTAACCATAAGGGAGATTAAAAGATGCAAGATTCTAGATTTAATCATTATATGAACTGGGGTCAACAAAAAGACGAATCGAAAAAATGCTGGGAGAAAAAATGTGAGCATACGTGTAAATGCAAACATAAGGAAGAGAAATGCCCTTGCCAGAAGGAAGAAAAATGCCATGAAAAAGATTGTTGTTCCAAAAACGATTGTAAGGGCTGTATCTGCCATCAATTAAGATGTCTGCCCATCGGCACACTTGTAGACGTAGTGCTAGCAGGTGGGTTTAGCTTAGCTGATGTCTTTTTCATCAGCCTAGATCCTAAAACTTGCTGTGCCACATTCTTGGACGTAACAGATGAAACAGCTTCTCCTATTATTGTTGATTGCCAACAAATTATTGTCATCAGAAGAAGCATTGCTTAAAGCTTTCTGTAATCGGAAAAATGGTAACGAACTTTTTATTTTATGTTCTGCCAGGTTGAAACCTGGCAGAATTTATTGGCTTATTCATTGATAATTACTTTCACGATGGGCTCTAGTTTTCCTCGATAAACGTCGCCCAAATAATCAACTTCCACTACGACCGCTCTCGGTTCAAAACGCTGGATACACTCAATCAAGCGTTTGGTATTCATTTTTTTCATACGTTGGAAGAGTTTACGGATATCTGATCGAATGCTCCATTCCCGTTGCGGGCAAGAGACCGTAAACGTCGATAAAATAAATGCTACATTTTGTAAAATACCTTCCACTCCCGTAGCTTTTCCATTCACATTACTTAATGCCGTTACTTGATGTGTCATACTATCAACCTTTCTTCTACGTTCATACTGATAAGTTTATCCTCTCGAAAAAGAGCACTTTGTTATTTATGCTTGTTAGTCAATATTTATGAACGTTACTTTGTTTGTACCCCATATTATGTTGGATTAAACAAATACTTAGCTGATAGGTATGCTTTAAAGTTTAGCGAGTAAATGCATAATAGAGAACGTAGAGCCAGCTAAAGCAGCCATGAATGATTGCCCATATGATGGAATGATGGACACTCCATGAAATTGTGATCGCTAAAACAGAACCAAAGCCTATACCATTCTTGACGACTGTTTTGTGCTCCATTTTCTTCACCTTCTTTACTTTTTTCATCTCCCCATCTTGCCGTCTCACCTTATTCCCCTCCTCTATATCTTTGGTTTATGTACTAGCTAACAAGGGCATCCTGAGAAAAAAGGATGTGTGTTGATGAACGTATTCATAATAGTTACCATCATTGTCATACCTGCTCTCATGGTCTATCTTCAGCAAAAAAGCGATAAAATGCGCCTTGTTTTCAATGCATTAGGCGTCGTGTCTGCCATTCTTTTTGGCTATATTGCCGCTACTTCTATAACGCAGATTATTCTTGAGGATATGGTCTTTATGACAACGATTCATGCTGTTTTCCTAAATCCCATTTTTCTACTGACAGGCGCATACCTAGGTTTATTTTTCATTCAATACATGATCGATATTACCATCCATTTTAGGGCTAAGCGTTAACGATATTAATAAAAATCACAATAGGCGCGCCATGTCTGTTCTGTTGGATTATAAAAGAAATAGAAATTGCCATTATCCACAATATTCAGTTGTGCCTTGGCATCTGAGGCAATTTGGAAGACAAAAGGTGTATCTTCACCAAATTCATAGCCACTTTGACAAAAGGTCGGGTAGCCGCCAATTTTGTGTTGCGGATACAGGTCTTCGAGGATGTCGTCAAAATAATTAAGGCCCTCTTCATGCTCCAATCTTAGTATGTCCTCTTCAATTTGTGCAGGAATACCCCCGCCATCCCATACTGGATAATCATTGTGAATATGCTTTGCCTGCAGAGGAAAGGCTCGAATACGGTCGTGCTGCCAGTCCCGCTGTACTAGGTTTTCTAAAGTAGTGTAGACTCTTATTTCAAAATAGGTGCTCAAATCATCCTCCATGAGATGATCGAAAATATTCTCATGGACAAATAGAGTGACCAATTGAAACGGCTGTAAAGCTTGAGGAACATAGGGCAAATCTTTCAAAAATAATGTAGCGAGCGGTTGAAAATCGGAAGGTCGATCCTCCTCTAGTAAAGACCATCCAACATAGCCAATCCAACTTTCTAAAAGCTCATGGGTTGGACGGAAACCACCTGTCTGGAATATTGTCGCTTGCTTGGCTAGCTGAGATTGGATATGTTTAATGCTCATGCGCAAGTTCCTGTTGTCGACAGCAGCAATCCGTTATATGGTCATTGACCATACCGACAGCCTGCATAAATGAATAACAAATCGTACTACCAACAAATTTAAAGCCGTCCTTCTTCAATTGCTTACTCATCCGATCACTGCGATCTGTTGTCACTGGTACCTCTGCCATAGATGGCCATTCATTTATGATTGGTTGATGATCGACAAACCCCCAAATATATTCAGAAAACGAGCCATATTTTTCTTGTATTTGTAGAAATGCTTTCGCATTCGTCACAACGCTAGCTATTTTTAATTTATTGCGCACAATCCGTGTGTCTTGCTGTAATTCCAAAAGCTTGTCCTCTGAATAAAGTATAATTTTCTTCGCATCGAATTGATCAAATGCCTCTCGATAGCCCTCTCGCTTTTGTAAAATCGTCCACCAGCTAAGTCCTGCCTGTGCACCCTCTAAACAAAGCATTTCGAATAAATGCTGATCATCATAGACGGGTACTCCCCATTCTTTATCATGATAATCTACATATAACGGCTGATCTAGCTTGACCCATGAACATCTTTTCATCGTATAACCTCCCACGTTTATGTATTATTTAATGGCTGTGATACATAGCCATCCTTTACTTGTTTTTTCACTTATATATACCGTTTGGAAACCGGTTTGTTTCAATAATTCTTTCATAGCTGCGGGTGTTTGGAAAGCCTCCATATGGTAATTCATTTTGTAGTACTCGGCAATGACAATAAATTTCCCACCATTTTTCAATACCCTCCAAACTTCTCCAACATCATGTTCCAATGAGGGCCAAAAATAATGGGTTTGAAAAGCTGTAATGGCATCAAAAAATTGGTCCTCATAGGGTATTTGAGACACACTTGCCTCCTTAACAATCATACTGCCACTTGCGACATTCGCTTCATTCATTTTGATGGATTCCTTTACTGCCTGTGCAGAAATATCAATCCCATAAATTATACCATTGGGATTCAATTTCGATAAAATCCGGAGTGTTTTTCCCCCGCCACAGCCAATGTCTAACACATGGTCCCCATCATTGATGGCACCTTGTCGAATAAACCAGCTATTCATGCCATGATGAGCGATATTCATGATCCGTAGCATCCATGAGCCAATCCATCCTTTTGGGTTTTTTGCCTGTTCAATTAACGATTGTAATAATGACATATTGGTTCCCCTCTCTTCACAGTCGATGTGGATTTTATCCTTTTTTTACATGTATACCCTGTATATAATGGTAGAAAGCACACCAACGACAGAAGCTCTTACTAGTTTGTACGTGTAAATTAGATTTTTGTTTCGTTTTTTATCGAATCAAAAGAATGGAGGAATAGTAGATGATTCAACAAGCAAAGCAACAGGATGCTCTTACTGCTGCCACATTAGCTTTATTATTGTGGCCCAATCATACAGTAGAAGAATTGTCTGAAAGCATGACACAAGTATTGAAGGAGGACCATGCAGCCATTTTCTTAGCTTACGACGATGACAAGGCGATTGGCTTTGCCCAATGTCAGCTACGAACAGATTATGTAGAGGGTACAGACTCTAGTCCAGTTGGCTATTTAGAAGGCTTATTCGTTATGGAAAGCTATCGACAGCAAGGCTATGCTAGACAGCTTGTGGTGCATTGCGAACAATGGGCCAAGCATATGGGGTGCTCAGAGTTTGCCAGCGATTGCGAATGGGACAATACCGAAAGTCTACAAGTACATGTACAACTCGGGTTTACGGAAGCGAACCGTATCATTTGTTTTACTAAAAAATTATAAAAAAGACGAAAATAAAAAACCACAGGGGCTTCAGATTTTGCCCTTGTGATTTTTTTTGCATCTATATATAGGTTAATTTAAATATGTATGGTTAGAAATAGTTCGTTCGCGCTCATCGATAATTAAATGGATCAATAATGCCAGCTGTTGTTCTATTCGCATATTGTTTAGATGTAAGATATCAGCAATCGCACTTTTTTGCTTCTCTGCTAATTCAATTTCCTCTAACATTAAAAGAATTTCCTCTTTTGTCAGCCCAAACATCTCTTATCACCTCCACTCCTTTTTTATTATTATTTTAATCAAATTACACACACTTCACAAATAACATATAATCATCTTTAGATATGAACCATTTTTACTAATTATAGGCTAATTTATCGAAACTAATCAATCTATTATCTATAATTTCTTAATATTTTTTTTACATCAATTTGAAACTTTATTATATAAAAAATAACATTTACAAAAGATTATCCCATTTTACTCCCTAATATTTCGGAATATTACAGAAATTGAAAAGAAGTTGTCTATACCATTATAAAAATAATCAGTCAATTTGTCGAATTATAGAGTTTTCACTGCCAATTATCACTTCATTTTTGACCCAAACATATTACTTTACCCATTTATTTAAAATTGAAACTTTCTGGATGCCCGCCATAAAAAAAGTAATTTCAAAATTGAAACTACTTATCTTAGTTGTATAATCGGTTATTAAATTATTTTTTTAATATCATTTTTCAGCATTTCTATTTGGCTTTCATAATTTGTTTGTACCATCTCTATTTGTGATACTCTAGAAGTCGTATCCTTATGCCAAGTTGTTGTTTGAACATGCTTTTGCACATATAACTGACTGTTCTCTTGTACCACCGCAGGAGCTTTTACGGCACTTAAATCTGTATCACGTATTTCTAGTAAGGATTGATTGGACAACGCTAAAAATGGGCGGGCAGCTTCGTCTACTTGGCAATGCTCAATACGTCCCATTGAGCGATCAGACCAGATAATCGCATACGTACTGTCCTGACAGTCTTTGAAATGGCTGTTAGCTACCTCAAAAATGGCATCGATACATGTAATTCCGTTGCCTTTCATTTGTTCAAATATACAATGCTGTGTAAATAAACGGGCATTGTTAATATAAACATGATGCCTTTCTAGTTCACGTATGTTTGTATGATCAAGCATAATTTTGGCATGATCATTGCCATAAATACCACCTGATTGCCCCAATTGAATAGTCGATTGATGAAGCTGTAGCCCGCTTGCATCCACAATAATATGAAATTGCTGATGGTTTTGGATTTGACATTCGGTCATCGAAACGTCTGCTTCATCTACGATGGACATACCCACCGCCAATCCATTGAAGACGTGACATTTGCGAAACTCTGCCTTGCTGTTTTCTATCAGCATTTGTGCTTTCACATGACGATGAAACTGACAGTCATAAAACTTAGCGACTGTTTTTTCTCCCAAGTACAGTCCGAGTCCTTGCCCATCTGATAAAATTGAATCAGATACCATCACCTCACTACGGTGCACGATCATATTCGTGTCTTGATGATTGTTGATCTCACAGCCATCCATACGTAAAATCACATCATCGAATAGCTGAATACCTACTCCCTGTCCTTGATGAATCAGGCAATTAGTTATTTCCAACTCACTAGACGCTGCTACAATTTGCTCCTTTTCATGACCATGAATTTCACAATCCTCCATGACCATCTTCACATCACGAATTGCAAAAATACCATGTTTCTTCCCTTCGAGCAGCAGACAATTGCTTAATGTCATCTCACAGTTTTGCGCAATAATTTGAGCTTTCACATGATGCTCAAGTGTTGTATCAATGAGAATAACACTGGAACCATTAGCAACACGCAGACCAAAGTGATTGAGCGGTGTAGCAAGCACAGCACAATTTTTCATCAGTAAACTACCATAGCTGACCATAATCTGTGTGCGAATCAATTGCTCCTCAATAATGCAATTTTCTAACTGTAAATCTCCTTTTACATAAAGTCCCTGCCCTTGGCGAAAACGTAAATTGCGCATATCTACAAGGGTCTGGTAGCGAATAAAAACGCCACCTTTAATTGTGACATTGCCAACTCCATACAAGGTGAGCCGCTTCGAAATATCCAAGCTCTCCTCATAAATACCATCCCGAATTTCAATCATATCCCCAGGCATAGCCTCTTCAATTGCCTGCCCAATGCTTTGGTACCGATGCATAATACTTCTCTTTACTACAAGCGTTGCCATTTACACACTCCTCAGCCTAAAAATGATCGTATCCTATTTATATACCGAACAGGCTTGTGGTTATTCAATTTTGTGTAAAATTACTGGATTATGCATGGATTCGTTTGTGAGGAATGAAGATTTTATGACGGTTCATGGCCTTCATGACAAGCCTTCATGTATACGTATATGAAATGAATCGAAAAAAACCAACAAAGGATGATTTCCATCTTTGTTGGTTTTTGCTACTCTCAATTATTTTTTTCTTTTTACAAAAACAAAGGCAAAAATAGCCGCGAGCACGACTAGGATAGCAATGATCCACACTGTGCTTGAGTTAGATGATGTTGTTTCATCAGTTTGCTGCGCTTCTCTTGGTGTGGCATTCGAAGACTGTACTTCTTTCGTGTCATTTGCTGCTACCTGAGCAGAACTGATTTGCACATATTGAAGTGTGGCTGCATTGGATGCCGGCGCATCATGGCCGTCTCCATGACCTTCTTCATGATCACCATGTCCTTCTTGATTGTCATCATGTCCATGATGGTGATCTCCTGCTGTCGTAAAAATAGAACGTTCTAGCTGTTGACCTACCCAGCTTTTAGCATCCGTTGATTCTGCAAAAATACGAGGGTGTCCTGACAGCATATACGTTTTACCTTTGATAATAATGCCCGTTTCATCACCAATCACGACATCTTCAATAGTACCAGTTGGACCTTCAGCAAAGCCACCCATTTGAAGAAGCGTATGGCCGCCCATATCATCATCTAGGTGTTCTGTTAAGAAGGTAATATACTCCTCCTTTGTCATCGTCGCATCGGGGTTCTCTACTTCAAGTTTATGATGAAAAAGTGCTGTATTTATTTCCTTGTATGTAAGGTCGCCCTCTAAGGAAGAAATGTATTCTTCTTTTTGTGCTGCTTGTGCTAATTCATCCACCGTTGCTCCTTCAAGTCCAAAGAAGCCACCTACCCAGCTTGCAAAATCTTTGCGTGATAGGTTGTCCGTTGGGTTTAAGGCCATATCTTTGCCATTATACCCAAGAAGCCCAATACTATGTAACACCATTATGTCCTGAATGTTTGAAGTTGTTTCAGGAACATCCGTAAATAGTGTACTTTTATCCATCGTATGGGCGTAGGCAGCTGGTGCCATGAATAAAGTACTCATTAGTAATAAAAGTAAATATTTTCTCAAAATGATTCCACCTTCCAATACATAAGTATACAGCGTAAATGTGATGGAAGTTTGAAATTAACGAGACAAATCGTTACAGCTTAAAACGGCGGATTAAACTATTTAATTGCTCGGCCATCTCGGCTAGATGCTCCGCACTATGTTTAATTTCTTCCATAGAGCTAGCGGATTGTTCAATTGTGGCAGAGGTCTCCTGTATGCCTGCCGCTGACTGCTCGGAAATAGCTGCCATTTCATCTATGGATTGATTAATCGTGACAGTATTGTGAACGACATCAACTAGCTCAGAGGACATCCCCTCAATATTTGTAGCAATGGCCTCAATTGCGTCGGCAATATGATGGAACGTTGCATTGGTCGTTGTAATTTGCAATGCCCCTTTCTCCACTTCACTATAGCCCTGCTCAAGAGAAGCGGTCACTCGATTGGAACCATCCTGAATATTACGGACGATACCCGTAATATCTTCCACAGAATATGAAACTTGCTCGGCTAATTTTCGGACCTCATTGGCCACTACGGCAAACCCTTTGCCTTGTTCCCCCGCCCTGGCTGCTTCAATGGCTGCGTTCAATGCTAGTAAATTTGTTTGTGTTGCAATGGTTTGAATGACCGTGACAAGCTTTGAGATTTCTTGTGTTTGCTTGCTTAATCCATCAACCTGCTCTACTGCATCCTTCACAATATGTTGAATGGCACCCATCTGCTTAGTAGAGGAGGACATTAAGTCTCGTCCCTCCTTTGTTAAAGCCATAACATCCTGAGAATAGTGCTGAACGTCTTTATTGCTTTGATGAACAGAGGTTACTTTTCCTGTAAAGTCATTCATGGAAGTTGCCACATCTGTCGTATGGCTGGCTAGCTCATCCGTCCCACTTGCAATTTCTGTCATCGTATGGACGATTTGGTCTGTCCCCGTCTTTACTTCTGATGTTGATTGCAATAGCTCCTCACTATGGGCCGCTACGTCATTCGATACCGTTTGAATATGCTTCAATAAACGATTCAAAATATCCGCCATCGTATTGGTTGCCTCCATTAGCTGGCCCACTTCGTCTTTCGAGTGAATCTTTAAAGGAGGACCGCTTAAATCCCCATTCGTCATTCGTTGCATTCGCTCCGTCAATGTCATAATAGGTCTTGATATACCGCGGGCACTCAATAGTTCAACAATAATCGCTATGACAAAAATGAGTATACCTACGACGATGCCAATAAGCTGCTTATTCTCTCCAGCAACTATCATGTCAGCACCTACCTCATTGATCGCTTGCTTACGTTGCTCTGCTAAACCTTCATAGCCTTCACGAATGGTTGTTACTGTTGCATCCATTTTTGTGATGTTTTGAATCGCGAGCTCCGTATTACCTTGATCATAAACAGCAAATACTTGTTGTTCAATATAGCGATTCCATTCCTTCGCCATTTCTGCAAGTTTGCTGAAATCTTCAGAGCTTGTCATGGCTAATCGTTGTTTTTCGTTGCTCGCTGCATGCGCTACATTATCTTGAAAAATAGCTTTATACTTTTCATCGCCAGACAATACATAGCCTCTAGCAGCAGCTATTCTTAAATCGATGGTTTGCGCTTGCTCGTAATCTGTCGTTAATAGCTGTAATTCTTGCTCAACAATTTGTTCTGTTGCATGGTTACTTTGCTTAATAGCAAAATAGTTGTACACGATATATAACGCCATGAACGTAATGACAATGCTAAAGGAAAAAACAATTCTTCTACTAATTGTTTTGAATGACATATGCAAAAACTCCTTATTTTCCGAATCTATTCCATAAAAAGTAATTTATCATTTTCAAAGAAAGATTGGTGGCTTTAGGAATTTTTGCTATATTTCCAGAAATAACTTGGTCAATTTTGTGTATTTTATAGCAACTTTCATCATGAGTAATTTTTCCTAATCAATCCCAAGCATGAAACATGACGTCCCCAATAGTTTCACTTTTGAAATAGGCAATGTTCTTCCACTCCATAGCAGATAAACTATGCAAGGCTCGCTCTTTCTCCAGTAACGTATTCAGCGTTGCTGCTTCCAAACATTTTCGCATCGGGAAATATTTGTGTAGCTGTGGCCTCGATAAAAAGGCAAAGCTGAGCTCTCCATTCAATTTCGCTAAGGCAATATACGGCATCCAGCGATGGTGAAGAATGGTCACCATTTCCCCCTCTATTTCCACTACTGCTTGCATATAGACAAAATGCGGCTGATCGATAAAATGTCGTACTTTCGCTCGCTGTTCACTTGTTGCTAAATGGTACACCATCGATTGAAACATGCGCATATCTTGTTCGATTAAATGGTCGGAATCAAAACCAGTAATTCCTTTTGTTAATCGCATCCAATCACTCCTTCATGTTTGTCTCTCTATGGACCTTCTATTTTAACTAGTCCTATTCCTCCCAAATCGTTCAAATTAATTAATTTACTGAAAATAGCAGTCGTAAAATGAATGAGATAAGCAAAATGTAATAGAAAGCGGCATTTCTTTGCGATAGATTGATTGTTTTTGTGTTACTTGGCAAGTAGCGCGATAGGAAATAAATAAATATATAATTAACTTAAACAAAAGTGAGGTGAGGATTTGTCAAATCTTCAATTAATACTGATGTTTATTTGATTGATAGTGATTGTTCGTTTAATTAAAGTTTATCAAAGTAAGCAAGAGTCCATCGCTAGAAAGAGAAAAATAAAAACGCACCCCGGTTTGCTGGGTGCGTCTACATAATTTTAGCCTACTACTTCTTGGTATTCAGGATGCTTTTCAAACTCAGCTTTTGCGAAAGGGCATAGTGGGATAACTAGTAACTTTTCTTTTTTCGCATAGTCAACAGCCGCTTTAACTAATTGCTGTCCTACATTTTGACCTCTTAGATGCTCGCCTACATGTGTATGATCGAGAATGATTCGACTTTCCCCTACACGAACGAAATGCACCTCTGCCTCACTATTTTCCTCGTTTCCGATATAAAATGATTGGTTACCTTGTTTAATTTCCATGGCATAATGCTCCTTTTAAATTTTGTATTTTAATGCGCCACTTGGACATCGATTGATAATTTCTGCTACCTGTTTGGCCGCTGCTTCATCTGGTGCGATCCATGGCTTTGCTTTGACATTAAACACCTCTGGCAAGCCCTTTACACATTCAGCCGCATGTTGACACATGTCCTTATCGAAATAAACGATTATCTCTTCTCCTCTATATTCACGGTACCCCATACCTAACACGTCCCTCATTATAAGATTATTATTCTATTGGTGTTAATTTTTCTTCAATTTCCTGCCGCCGTTCTTCTAAAAATGGTGGTAACTCTAAACGTGTTCCTAAATCCTCCACTGCCGTATCTACGGTAAAGCCTGGTCCATCTGTCGCTAGTTCAACTATTATGCCGTGTGTTTCTTTCATATAAATACTTGAAAAATAGTATCGATCCGCTTTTTTTATAATAGGAAAACCAAAGTCTTTTATTCGCTGTTCCCATTGCTCAAGCTCTTCCTTATCGTTCACGCGGATGGCTAAATGGTGAACACTACCTCTTCCTGGTTTTTCTTTAGGACCCTCTTGCTCGACAATGATAATCTGTCCATGTAATTGGTCTTCCTCCACTTGAAAAACAGCTTCAGTTTCAGTTTTTGATCGTTCTTTGTAGCCAAATAATTGTACGATGGTTTTCGCAGCATCCTCTAAAGAGCTTACAGTTAATTCCACTGGGCCCATTCCTAAAATTTGATGAGCCATCTCTACGGATGAATCTTGCCACTTTGTCCATTCTTGTGGAATAGGCTTGTCCTGATTATTTAATAACACTAGACGTAGACCGTCTGGGTCCTCAAGATAGATTGCATCCGTGCCACCATATGTTGTGATCTCGCTGTGCTCAATCTGAAATTCATCCAATCGATTTTTCCAGTACACTAAGCTGTCGTAAAAAGGAACGAGTAAACCAATTCTTGTAATCGCATCCGTGCCGCGATGTGTACGACCGGCGTGCGCTAATTCAAAAAATGTTAAGCCTGTGCCAGGACTACCTGTCAAATCACCGTAAAATAAATGATACATACTGGGATCATCTTGGTTAACTGTCTTTTTCACGCGGCGAAGTCCTAAAAGATGATGGTAAAACTGATGATTTTCATGAGCATTTTTCGTAATCATTGAAATATGATGGTGTCCTGTGATCTTTGACATCGAATATTCTCCTATCTGCTATGCTTTTAAATGAAGACTTGTTCAACTGCGAAAACATGCTTGTGTTTATCTAAAGAAATATGACGTAATTTTTATTATCTCGAATTAATATATCTCTAATTCGAGATAATAATAACACGATTTTTTATAGGTAGTCAATACCCTTTGATCGTCAGTTCTTCATTCTAAAAATTGCATGATTTCCTGAAGGATTTCATCTTGCTCCCGACCTAATGTCATTAAATGCTTGGAGTTTTCAAAGCCTCTTTTAAGCTTCTGCATAGAATGAACTCGCTGATAAATAGTGTCAGCACTATGCGCGTATAAGTCCTCGTCTCTTTTGCCGTAGAAAATAGCAATAGGCACCGTGATCTCCTCAAGCTGTTGCATCGTATCTTTAATAAATCGCTGAAATCCAATCATCGCGTCCAAAGGCATATCGTTAAACGGCTCCATTTCATGTGTCATTTGCTGCTCTGATTTACCCTCGATATGTTTAAAATTATAAGCGTAGTCAATGATTCTTTGTTTTAGTTGTGCTGGTTCCTTATCAATTGGTACCGATAACACAATGATTCGCTCTAGCTTTTCTAATTGGGCAAGCTTCAATGTAAAAATACCCCCAATCGATAAGCCAATAACAGAAATTTTTTGATAGCCTTCATTTAGCAAAAATTGGTGCGCTCTCACCACATCTTGCCACCAGTCCTCAACTTTGTACTGCAATAACGGTTCTGGCTTATGACCGTGTCCTCTGTAAAGAGGTACATAACAGGTATAGCCCTCTTCGTGGAGCTTCGTCGCCACTTTCTTCATATCTCTTGTATGGCTTGTAAAGGAATGTAGAAGCAATACTGCATGCTCATTCCCTTTCAAGTATATTTCTTTAGCCGGTAAAATAGTTAGCACCACATCAGAACCTTTCTTCACGTTCATCATAATAAAAGGTAGCCTCATTTAAGGCTACCTTCTTGTTGTTATTTATAGCATAATCGAAAGACATATGCCACTGACCACAGCGACATATTATGCCAAATTTTTATTGCTGTTAGGCACCTACAAATAATACAGCCTGTCCAATCGCAATAAAAAAGGCCTCATGCTGTATAGGACTGTTGTCTTCAATTTCTAGTGTAATGTCAAAATGAGTTTCGCAAAAAGTCGCTTGCCAACGTGCTATCGGCTCCTCATTCCATGTAAAGATCGACCAGTCTTCCATTTCTTTGCTGAGCTTCATTTGCTGCTCTCCATCTGTAATAAGTAAATCAGGAATCATAATTTGCCAGCCATCATAGGCAATCATATAGTCTTTCCCTGTCACTAAATCCTTGCCTCGGAAATGCACACGACCACGACGAGATACTTTTTTACAAGTAAATAAAGGTTGACCAGTATGATCATGGACGTCAAAGCGAACAAAATAACGAAAATCCATCGTCTTATCGAATGCTTTTTTGAGAGCATTGGAATAAACACGTTGAACCGTTGATGATGTCTCTCCTGCTTCATTTAAAATAGAGACCACCTCGGTAGAATCTATTTCCATTGGCTGTTTATATGTATAGGTTTTCAATCGACTCGCTCCTTCAAAACAAATTACTTCCTTTAAACTAACATAAAATATGCGCCCAATTCAAAGAATGTAAACGTCAGATTGTGCGGTATCATAAATTTGTCTTACTCAAGCTTAAAAGCTTAATGTGCAAATGCTTAGCATCCTTTTTTTACATACAAAAAGGAGACTACTTCTTTACTAGTAGCCTCCCACATTTTCTTTATTTATCTAATTTAAATGTAATGTCTCCAACGCCGATTTCTGATTTGATGTCCAGTACAACATCTGCCTTATCATATGCTTCATTGACATAGACACCTTGGCCCTTTGAAATGAGACCCTCGATATTGGATGAACCTATGCCCTTTTCGGTTGTTAATTTGACACCAACCTTTGAAGGTACAATAATCGTCGTTTGACCTACCCCAGTTTCAATATTTGCTTTAAAGCTTTTTTTCCAATCGCCACCTAAATTGACTGTGAGATCACCGACACCCGCTTCTATATCTAGTTTTTCTAGCTGCAGTCCCTGTAAATCAAGATTGGCTAAGGAAGCACCTGTTTCTACCGTCAAATCCATCGGGATATCATCATTTAATTGGATTGCCCATGTGTTTTTAATATTAGAGATGCCTAGCTTCGTCGAGCCTTTATGTTTAATTTCAACTTCTCCTGTATCGCCGCTTACATCATAGGTAACTTGAGGGGCTAGCTTTTTAATATTATAGTCCGCCTTGCCCTCAACCCACTCCTTGGCACCACCAGTTAGATTCATTTCGCCGACACCTAAATCAATATCTACCTCTAGCGTCTTCGCTTTATCCTTTTCGACTAAAATGGTTTCTTCTTGCATTTTGTTTGGCATAAACGAAAAGCACCCCGACAAGACGAATACTGATGTGCCCATCACAACACCTAATCCAACTAATTTTTTCAATTTAATTTCCTCCCGCTATATATTCTACCAATAATTTCATTATATAGGAGTGGATAATAGAAAATACGACCCTGCGTTTGAAATTTATCTAAGACCTGAGACGTAGTAGTTACGATGAGTGCGGAAGATCCTCACCCTCTAGCAATGCTTTTAAATTAGCAAGGGACGCTTCATAGCCCTGCATATTGATGCTAACCGTTGTGCCGTTGTCCTGCTTTGCTAAAGACATCGCGATTACCGTTTCTGGAACTTCCAAGTAAAATGAAAAAATCTCATGTTTTTGGACCTGCTGGATCGTTAACTGCATTGGCAGTGGATCTGCTAGCTGATTATGGTCATTAGGCATTAAAGTAAAGATCATTTTTTCCCCTTCAGCCAATTTAGGAATGTCCCAAGTAGAGCCTGGCACATACCATTGTGAGAGGGATTGCTCCTCTGTTATCGCTTGCCACACATTTTCAATTGCCGCATGAATCCAAATTGAACTGCCCATCCGCAACACCCTCTTTTCCTATTTTTTCATTATTTTACCGAACTTTCAGAAGAGAGGCTACTATTGGTTGTTCTCGATAAATAAAACGCTCCTACAATGACCATCATAGCTACTATATCCAAGGCCATCTGATGACTTGAAAAAATGGTAACGAGTAAACCGTAGATAGACGGAGCTAAAACAATAAAGAATTGATTTATCGTTAAAGCCGCACTTACAGTCAGTCCCACAGATTGAGGATCGGACTGCTCCGTTACACTGGCTATATATAAGGAATACCAGCCTAGTGCGAAAAAGCCCATAACACCACAAAATACCATCATTAAGCTCTTAGCATGTAAAACAACAGGCATACAAGCGACCATCACAAATGTGGCAAGCATAACGATTATTAGTAAGTGCTCGCGCTTCTGAGCAAAGTATCGGTCACTCAGCCAAGCAAGAGCAATTCTTCCTACCATCCCTCCAAGCAAGACCAAACTCAAATACTTCCCTGCTGCTGTTAATGAATAGCCACCCTCCTGATGTAAATAACTCATCAAATGGGCGATGAGGATCATCTGTAAGGACATCATCACAATGCCCACAAAAAAAATGGGATAGAGTGCTCGATTGTCTTTAATAGCCTTCATCTTTTCTTTAAACGGTATCGGTGCTGCTGCTGCCGTATTTTGCTGTTTAGGCTCCTGATACATCAATAAAAATAGTAAACCGCCAACGATTGCTACGAAACCTTGTGCCCCATGCACAGCTGTCAGATGGAAGTGATGATATAAATAGGTAAGAATGAAGGAAGCGAGAGCCCCACCGATTGGAATACCTGTTTGGCGAATTCCGATCGCTAATCCTCGATGCTTGTCTGGAAACCATTTCACAATGGCCGTACTACCTCCCGTTTGAGCACTACCGTACCAAAAGCCAACAACTATTAATACGACTAGCAATGTCGTATAATGATTCACAGGAATTAAGAGGAACGTACAGAGGCCAAGTAAAATAGAGCCCCATCCTATAATTTGTTTTTCTCCTTTTTTATCCATGAGATAGCCAAAGAAAAGCATCGAGAAAATCGGTCCAATATTCACGGCAGAAACAATTAATCCTGTTTGGAATGACGTTAAGTGCCATTCCATTTGATAAAAGGAAGCAACTGGCCCCATCCCGTATGTGACAAAGGTGGAAGCTGTTTGCGAAAGCGTAGCCACCAGTAAAATGATCCATTTATAATATGTATGCATGTAAACCCTCCATAGCTATATACCGCTCTATTTATGCGGTACATTTAGATATCTTGAGTTTACGTTGACAGCTAGCTTACGTAAAATGGAGGAAAATGATAGCGGCTATCAAAAAATTTAATAGGTGTGTGACGAATAACATGAACATTGAAGAAATTTCCATCAAAATTGAGCTTTTAGAAAGGCAAAATTTAAGTAAGTCTGCTGAAATCACCAACTATACACAATCGGCCTTAACATCGAAGGTAAAGAAGATGGAAAGTGAAATTGGCCAGGAAGTCTTTAAACGAACACCTCAGGGCTTAAAGCTAACAGAGGTAGGTGACCACTATTTACAATTTTTAAAGCAGGTTACCCAACAATATGAGGCATTTTTACAAACTGTAGGATTCACGCAAGCCCATATTCAATTTGGAACCTCTCATACGACGATAAAAATATATGGTGCGTCTATCATGAATGCGCTACAAACCAGTCATAGTCCTATCGACGTGGATTTCACGGTCGAATCGAGTACATCCTTAAATCACAAAGTCCATCTGGCGGAATTAGACTGTGCTTTAACGAGTAATCCAATAAAGCATTATGCCGATTTACACTATGATTTAATGACAACCGAGACATTTGAAGTCATCTCAAGCCCTGCACATGTCATCGATTTTGACAAGCAAACACCTGTGACACTCCTAGTTTTAAGTAAGGGCTGTATGTATTCGAAGGCATTAGCAGAATGGCTTACTCACAAGAAAGTCCCTTTTACAATGAAGGAAATTAAATCCGTAAGTAGTATTCTTGATTTTCTAGAAATCGAGCATACATTGGCAGTGTTAAATACGAAGTTATTGGCACTCTACCCTTGTCCTGACCTACATTTTTATGAAATGGAGACACTTAACAAGGTCATCGAGACAGTCTTTATTTATAAAAAGGAAAGCCATAAGCAGTCTTCTATATTGCAATTAAAGCAAGTAATAGAATCCTTGCTTGAAAGGAATGAGCAGGGTGATCATTAGCTCAGGTTGCTCTTTATGCGAATATTTTAAAAAGCCTATATTATTCACGCAGGCTGCACTATAATAGGTTTGATATTATTAACTACATAGGAGTACATCATGTTTTATTACATCTCATTGTTTTTGGCAGTATTTGCTTTATCTACATCAGCTATTTTTGTTAAGCTTGCTGATGCCCCGCCGGCTATTACGGCTTTTTATCGACTATTTTTTGCCATGCTCGTGCTCCTTCCCATTTTATTAGCTCAAAAGGGTCTACGACAAGAGCTAGCTAACCTGTCTAAAAAACAGTGGGGATTGGGCATTCTATCAGGTCTATTTCTGTCCTGTCACTATGTTTTATGGTTTGAATCATTAAACTACACATCCGTGGCCAGTTCAACGGTTATCGTCACGCTACAGCCATTATTCTCTTTAGTAGGTAGCTATTTTTTATTTAAAGAGCGCTTTTCCAAAGGAGCAATTGTTGGCTGTTTGGTAGCGATCATCGGCTGTTTCATTATCGGCTGGCAGGATTTTCAAATTAGTGGACAGGCTCTTTATGGCGATATTCTGGCATTTATCGCAGCAGGCATTATTACAGCCTACTTTTTTATCGGGCAATCTGTGCGGAAGGATTTATCACTTATTACCTATTCGATTATCGGATATGGCAGTAGCTCCATCTTCTTAGCCATTTACGCCCTCTTTATGCAGGAATCGTTTTTCGACTATCCCGCATCCACATGGTGGTCCCTATTAGGACTAGCTGTGATTGCAACCATTTTTGGGCAAACGATCTTTAATTGGCTATTAAAATGGTTAAGTACAACCATCATCTCTATGAGTATTTTAGGAGAAACCATTGGCACATGTATTTTAGCTTATTTTATTTTAGATGAAATGATTTCCGTTCAACAAGGGATTGGCATAATGGTCATTTTACTAGGACTTGCCCTCTTTTTACTCCAACAACGAAAATCAGTATAATAAAAAACAACGGCAAAAAGATGGCCGTTGTTTTTTTATGGCTGAGAAAAGCGAAAGGTCGTACCACCCTTGCTGGATTGTAAAGAGGCTTCCATATTTAATGTTCTAGCAATATCGTGGATAATTTTCAGTCCTAGTCCACTATGTTCGATGTCTGAATCAAAGCCGATGCCGTCATCACACATCCATACCTCTCCCTCTTTAATTGTCACGACTAATTTAGACGCTTGGGCATGCTTTAATGTATTTTGAAAGACATTATCAAATAAACGTTGTAACCATAATTCATTACTTGTCCAAATTACCTCTGCATCTATTGAATGAAAATGGAGTGCAATATTTTGCATGCGATATAAATAACTCCATTTCTTGATCATCGTTTCTAATAGAAACGCTAGCTGAACTTCCTCCTGAACAACAAAGGTATTATCGCTCGTATCAAAAGACTGGTATTGCAGTTCATTCGTTAAATTCGCGATATAGTGAATTTGTGCATTTAATGATTCCACCAATTTTGGTTGCTCTTGTAGTTGATCTTCTAAATAAAACAATTGCAAACATATCGCTGTCAATGGTGTATGAATATCATGTCTTAATTTTTGAAGCAGCTCTTTTTGGAGCTCCTGCTGTTGAGCTAACTCTAATTCCCTATAAGTCGTGCGCTCAATTAATAGATTAACAGATTGAATTAACTGCCCTATTTCATCCTCTCCGCTCACGGTTAGCGTATCGGGTATCCGTTCGTTACTCGCTAGTTCCCGTATTGTTTGGTTGAGCATTGTAATTCTAGACAATAATGAATGGATGGATGTGGAAAATAGTAAGGCAAGAATCCCTAAAGACAACACAAAGGCAAGCAGCATAACAGGATATGCAAAGGATTCATGGAACGGGATGCCATTATTTTTCGTTTTAAACGCCTTGTCATAAAGGATGGACATGAACACACTAATACCTAATAATACAATGGGCACACTCCCAATCGCTACCAACAAGAGTGTTCTATATTTAGTTTTTAATGTCATTTCTTTATATGGGTATTTAGACGATACCCCTCTCCATATATGTTTTGTAAAATAATTCCTGTTGAATCGTCCAGCTTTGTTCGAATCTTTTTTATGTAGACATTGAGAATATTATGGTTGCGATCATCTAACGGCCATAAATAATCAAAAAAGTGGTCCTTTGTTAAAACTCTGTCACGGTTGTCAAATAAATAAAAGAAAATTTTTCGTTCTATGGCTGTCAATGAAATTTCGTTATGAAGATGGTGATGAAATACTTTACGATGCTCTCCGTCAATGAATAAATGCTGTATTTGCGTAAACGTTCCATATTGTTGCACTAGCATTTTTTGGATTCTTAACAATAGCTCTCGTGGATCAAAGGGCTTTGTCAAATAGTCTTCTCCCACTGTTAAACCTTCTAGCTTGCTTTCAATATCACTACGTGCTGATAGAAAAATGATAGGAATATTTAAGCCTAATTGTTTAATGTTTTTGCTTAATTGATAGCCATCCTCTCCTGGTAGCATAATATCCATAATGACTACATCTACTTTCTGAATGTGCCTCATTATATCTCGGCCATCTGTTTTCCATATGGCTTCATAGCCTTCTCGTTGCATTATTTTTTGAAGTAAATCACCAATCATGGGATCATCTTCTACAATTAAAATTCTAAATCCTTTCATGTTAACGACCTCTCTCATCAGCATTCGTTTTCATAAACTCTATCGCTAGTTGATAGATTTCCTCTGGTTGATATAGATATATACTATGAGTGCCACTTACTTCTGTCACTTCTGCATGGGTGAATTGCTTCGCGAAGTCTGCGTAATCTTGACGATTTTGCACTGTATACTTTGAATGTACATTTTCCTTCGCTATTGCATCAACGATTAAAATGGGGGTGTCTTGCGGCAATGGAAGCTGTTCTGATTGTAAACTATTTTCATAGACGTGTAACAGCTCATTTTTCATATCTTCATTAAAAAATTGCTTAAAGGACAACGCCTGATAGATGTCCTTTTCCTCCGTCGTTAAAAAGGACATGTTCAGAACTTGCGGATTATACACCTGTGAGGGTGCTAGGCGGTGTAACCCTACCTTAGTAGCTAGACTCATCCCCTTCACCATCCATCTATCGAAGGTACCCATCTTATGTTTGACATATTGACTTGGTAAGCCAATATCTAGAGCGATTATTCCTTTTACTTCTTCTGGGTATTTTTGCGCCCAGTAAATCGCTTCAAGTCCTGAAATAGAATGAGGAACAAGAATATAGGGCGGCTGAAGCCCACTTGCCTGAAGCGCCTCCCTTGTTTGCATAAGGATGGTATCAATATCTCTTTTATCATGGGCGATGTCACTAAATCCATAGCCTGCTCGGTCCACTACTGCTATTTGATGGTGCTGTGAAAACTTACTATAAAGTCCCTTTAGCTCATAAACAGGAGCAGCAATGCCTGACCCTGCCATAAAAACATATGTATCCTCCCCAGCGCCCTCCTGATAGACATTCATGCGTTGACCATGAACATTTACCATCATGCCATTATTGCGTAAAATAGCCTCCTCTTTTTGGATCAAACGATAGTGGTACATACTGACCGCTACAATGCCGATCGATACGATGACCCCCAAATAAATAAACATTTTCTTTATGATTTTTTTCATACGCCTCTCCTCTCCGTTGATACTTGTAAGGATACATGTGAAAAATTAATAACTAATTAATTTTCGAAGAAATGTTTACTAGATGCGTTGAGATGCTTGTCAAGGAACAAAAAAAGCTGCCTACATCATGTGGCAGCTTTTTTAGAGTCATTCATTTGGATAGGTTTTCTGTAAAAAGACGATAGACTGTTGAATTAGAGCCTTTAAAATATCTTCTTCGACATCAGCGAGTTTATTAATATAAACACAGGCTTTCCCTGTTGTATGTTTCCCAAATTGCTGTAATAGCTGTTCTCGCTCACGATCACCTGGGGCAAAGTATAAACTAATTTTTGCCTTGCGAGGGGAAAATCCGACAAGTGGAGCATCGCCTTCATGGCCCGTTTGATATTTGTAATGATAATGACCAAACCCAATAATACTAGGACCCCACATTTTTGCCTCATAGCCTGAGACCTCTGTAAAAATGTCCAATAGTCGATAGGCATCTTCCCGTTTTTTTGGATGATCCACACTTTCAATAAATTCAATGACACTTGCATCGGTTTCTTTCGTCTTTAATTCATACATGTGTATCCCTCGCCTTCACAAAATCGGATTGTTCATTCCTATTATTCCCTATTCCGCTTGCTCTAACAATAGTTTTTGTTGGAGTTGACGGTACATCCCTTGTTGTTCCATCAACTCTTGATGATTGCCTTGTTCAATAATTTCACCCTGTTGTATAACGAGTATTTGGTCTGCATTCTCAATGGTTTTCAAACGATGGGCGATAACAAAGCTAGTACGACCTTGCATTAAATGCTGTAAGCCTTTTTGAATATCGACTTCCGTTTGCGTATCCACACTGGAAGTCGCTTCATCTAAAATTAAAATATCCGCGTTCTCCAAAATGGCACGAGCAATAGCAATGAGCTGCCGTTGTCCCTGACTTAAATTAGCGCCACCCGCTTGAACCGGCGTATCGTATTGTGTAGGTAAATATTTTATAAAATGATGGGCGTTCGCAATTTTTGCCGCATCCACAACCTCTTCATCCGTCGCATCCAACTTACCAAAGCGAATGTTTTCACGAATAGTGCCAGAGAACAAATAGGTATCCTGTAAAACCACACCTACCCTTTGGCGAATGGTAGACATTTTATAGTGCTCAATATGGTGCCCATCAATTAAAATTTCACCCTGATCCACGTCATAAAAACGTGTTAGTAAATTAATAATAGTTGTTTTCCCTGAGCCAGTAGGACCAACAAGAGCTATCGTTTCCCCCGCCTTTGCCTGGAAGTTAATGTTTTGAAGAACTGGCTTCCCTTGCTCATAGCTAAACGATACTTGCTTGAAAACGACGTCGCCTTTTAATGAAGGGGCCTCAATTGCCTGAGGTCGATCAGCTACCTCTGACGGTTCATCTATTATTTCAAATACACGCTCTGCTCCAGCAATAGCCGACTGAAAGGTGTTTAACAGATTAGATAATTGATTGAGCGGGCGGAAAAATTGCCGTGTATAGGTGACAAATGCCGCGATAATACCAACCGTCACTAAACCTTTTACTGCTAAAAGGGCTCCTGTCCCGATGACTATCGCTAGGCCAAGGTTATTCATAAAGTTATTGATGGGTCCTAATAAGCCTGACGTAATCTCTGCGCGTTGTGCAGAGTTTCGCAAGTTTTCATTTTGTTGATGAAACGTGTCGATGGACTGCTGTTCCTTGCCAAAAAGCGTGAGTACCTCTGCACCTGTAATCATTTCCTCAATATAGCCATTCAGCTTACCAAGATCTCGTTGACGAGCTGCATAATTTTTACTGCTGCGTTTGATAATTTGCTTAGTGGTGAAAACAATCAGCGGAATAATGATCAAGGTCACAATCGCTAATGGCCAGCTTAATGTGAACATGGCAATACTAACACCAACGACTGTTAAGATGGACGATACAATTTGCGTCACACTTTGAGCAAGCGCTGTATTTAAATTATCGATATCGTTAGTGACACGACTCATTAAATCACCGAGCGCACGCTGATCAAAAAATCTTAATGTGAGCGTTTGTAGTTTTTGAAACAGCTCCAGACGCAATGTCCGAATCGTTTTCATCGCCACATGAATCATGACATAGGTTTGCAGCCATGTCAGAATAGACGCCACCGTAAAAATCACGGCTAATAGGATTCCAAGTCGAATTGTCCCGTCAATATCTTTTTTTATGATGTAATCGTCAATGATATGGCCTATCATATAAGGCCCCGCTAAACTTAAAAACGTAGAAGCGATGACCAAGAAGATGGAAAAATACAGTCCAATTCTTTGCTGTTTGACATAGTGCCAAACTCTTGTCAGTGTTGCCCTTTGATTTTTCGCCTTTTCGGCTGGCCCTCCCATACGAGGCCCCCGTCCAAAATTCATTTGCTTTGGTTGATTTTGACTCATCCTTCTTCACCAGCCTTTTGCTGTGACGCGTAAATTGCTTGGTAATGTACATTGTTTTGAAGGAGCTGTTGATGGGTCCCTTGCCCAACAATCTCGCCATCCTCTAGGACAAGAATGACATCTGCCTGCTGTATCGAGGCAATTTTCGAAGCTACCATCAATGTCGTCGTGTCTTGATAATGGGCGGCAATGGCCTGCTGCACATGTTTTTCTGACGCACTGTCAAGGGCTGAGGTCGTGTCATCCAGCACGAGAATAGCTGGCTTTCGAACGAATGCCCGACTTAAAGCCAAGCGTTGCTTTTGCCCACCGGAGAGATTTGTAGCCCCCTGTGACAGCTCATGTGCTAAGCCCTTATCAAGCCGCTCCACAAATTCACTAGCACAGGCAGCGTCCAATGCCTGTTGTATGTCCTCTGGCGTTGCGTGTTCATTACCAAGACGAATATTTTTTTCAATCGCTCCAGAAAACAATAAGGCCTTTTGTGAGGTAAATCCGATATGGTCCCGTAAGGTGGATAAAGAGTACGCTGAAAGCGGTTTGCCGTCCAAATAAATGGCTCCACCTGTTGGATCGAATAGGCGCGGTAATAGCTTTACAAGTGTTGATTTACCGCTACCGGTTTTTCCAATGATGCCCACTGTTTGCCCTGGCTTCACAGAAAACGAAATGTTTTTAAGAACATCCTCCGCCGTTTCATAATAACGATAACTTACATGATCAAATTCAATAGCTCCTTTTATAGGATCTGTCCATGCATGTTCTGCTTCCTTAACAGCAATGTCCTTGTTTAAGACATCCACAATTCGTTCTCCCGACGGCAATGCACGCGCAATTTGCATCAGCACCATACTGGAAGACATTAAACCATTTAAGATAATGGTTAAGTAGTTAATAAATGCGAGAATAACCCCAACCTTTAATGTCCCTGCCTCAACCTTAATAGCTCCAAGCCAAAGCGCCGCAACTATCCCTAGGTTAACGACGAACATCGTAAATGGCACAAGCACCCCTACAATTTGTTCTGCAGTGATGAAGCGTTTTGTCAGCCCATCATTCAGCTCACTAAATTGGGATACCTGTTGGGTTTCACGGCGAAAGGCTTTAACGACACGGATACCCGCTAAATTTTCCTGTAGCTTCGTATTCACTCCATCAATAGCCTCTTGGACGCGGCGATAGAGCACCCCCGAATACTTCGTGAAAAAATACATAGCCACAATCAAAATCGGCACAATGATAAGAAGTATTGAAAAAAGCTCCCGTGCTGTTACAAAGACGATAATGACTGCCCCGATAAAGAGTAGTGGCCCACGCACAAAAATACGTAGCGTCATCATAAACGCGCGTTGAATACTTTCCACATCACTCGTTAAAATAGTAATTAGCTTGCCAGTCGTAAAGGCATCTCGCTCCTTAGCTGAATAGGTCATCATTTTCTCATAGAGAGCCTGTCGAACATCCGAAGCAAAATGAATCGCTGCCTTCGAGCTGTAATACGAGCAACCAATCCCACCAACAAGCCCAATCACCGCACTTGCTAGCATCCATACAAACATACTCAGCACATAAGCATGATCTCCATTGGCAATCCCTGTATCAATCATATGCTGCATAATCGTCGGCTGAATTAAATCCATTGTCACCTCCAGCACCATGAGAAGAGGCGCTATTAAGGTGAAAAATTTATAGGGCTCCAAATACTGCCCTAACTGTTTTATTGCCTGCATACATTCGTCTCCGTTCTATTTAAATCCCATTCGTTCCTCATTATAACTGAAAACTATTCCCATTTGGCACTATTTTTTCGAGACTCGTAATATTTGAGATTTAACTAATTGAGGAGATATCATGTAGCTTATGGCTGACATCCGTCCAAATAAAAAACCCCCATGCACTGAAAAAGTCCATATCTTTTTTCATTTGGCACTGTGACTCTATTGTTGTTTTCCGAAGCATTCCGCTCGCTTTCCGCGGGCGAGCGATGCTTCTCCAAACAACGCAATGTATCATCCTATTATTTTAATCTCGCTTTCCTTTATAATAAAAGAATTAATATGCAGGTGGTGCCCCAATGATTTCAAATCAGGAAACCCTTACTTTAAGTCCATACATGGCAATCTACGATATTGTTGTGCCAAAAGATAATATGCTTCGCCAGATCTATGAACTTGTTGATTTTTCATTCATTTTAGACGAGCTAAAAACAAAATATTGTTGAGACAATGGACGTAATGCCATTCCTCCAATTCGCATGTTTAAATACTTATTATTAAAAGCGGTTAATGATGTATCAGACGTCGATCTAGTCGAACGCTCAAAGTATGATAAGTCATTCAACTATTTCTTGGATATGGCACCAGAAGATCCAGTGAGACAGAATTAAGGCACTTCCTGTTCAAAAGTGAACAGGAAGTGCCTTATTTTTATCTGAAAAAGGTTCGCTTTTATGAAAACATAAGTTTTTCAGTGCCCTCGTCTATTCATAGAGGTCGCTTTAAATGATTCTTGTACCGCTTGTTAGATAATTTTCAAGGCAGTCTTTTTTGCTCAAAACATACCCTATTGCATGGGACTTATCCGTAGTTTTTCAAAATTTCTTTGGAAAAATTGGTGGGCCAACTGCTCTTTCTCGGGATCAACACCAAGTAAAATAACTGTACTTGGTCCGGCTGATTTGGTCATATGATGAGAACACTCCACTAATTGCTCGCCAAAAAGGCGCACACATTCACCTTGAAGTCCCTTTGATCCGACAGGCCACACCTGCTGAACGATTTCCGCCAGCCATGCCTGATAAATAGGTTGCAGCTGCGCCACATCATCAGGTTGTGCTAATAGTTCCTCGCCAACAAGTGGTAAGCCGTATGTGTACCAACTAAGCTGTTCAGTGTCCCATGCTTTTCGCTGTTGTATTTCCCCAAGCATAGTAATTGCTAGACCAGACTGCAAAGTTGGCATATTGGATTCCGAACTACCAGCAATAGCTGGACAGGAAAGTCCTGTTTCCTCGAACACTTGCTGAATTCCGCTTTCATAGCGTGACCATGCCCCATCCCCTGAAAAATTAGCGAGTAGAATTTGAATAGGGAGTGCCTGTGCAGCCAGCTGCTCTAGAAATGTCACACGGGCTGTCATATAGGCTGTCAATTGATCAGATGCTGGCACAACATCTTGGGGCTTCTCCCCGATGGCTGCCGCATTATCCATTGTCGCAATAAATCCGCCCACTTTTATAGCATTTCTCACTAAACTCGACCTGCCTTACGCACAAAAACTTTTGACAGAATGGGCATGACTACCGCGACAATCATTAAATTAATAGCGGTTGCTATGAAAATACTCGCTAAAGCACCCCAGAAAAAGGCAGGACTAATAATAAAATAAAATGGCAGTGGCGCTACGATGCCGTTTAATACGAGGGCAACTGGCCATTTCCATACATGCATGCCTTTTTTATGCATGACCCCAAAAATCCAGACAACGGTAAACATTTCTATAGCAATAATTACATGGAGTGGGCCAAGTGGGAAGCCGGCAGTTAATGCGCTAATAAAATGACCAATGAGACCAGCTACCCCAGCTAATAATGGCGATAAAAAGACCACACCTAAAAAGGCAGGTGCTGAATCAAGAGCTGCCGTTGAAATAAAAGCGGGTACTTTAATGGCGGCTCCTACAGCACAAATGGCCGCTACCATAGCCGTTAGTATCCATTTCATTAATTTTTGTCGATCCATTGCATTTCCTCTTTTCCGTTAGTATGTTGACCTCACTTGAGTTGCTCGCCAATCCCGTACCAAATACGCACAACTTGCTTCGCTTCAGCAAATAATGCTTGGTATAGGCGGCCACACGTATCACGTAATAAACGTGCTTGTTTTTCCATCGGTACAACAC